>JAQUYX010000257.1 GCA_028691615.1 Victivallaceae bacterium | reverse complement strand
CGCCAGCAGCTTGGCGCATTCGCCATCGGTCTGCGGCAGGATCTGCGGCAGCATCTCCACCACCGTCACCTCGACGCCGAGCTCGGCGAACAGGCAGGCGAATTCGCAGCCGATCACGCCGCCGCCCAGAATCAGCAGGCTCTTCGGCAGCTTCGGCAGGCTCAAGAGTTCGGTCGAAGTGAGGATGCGCTCGCCCTGCGGAATGAATCCGGGAACCAGCGGGTCGGAACCGGTTGCGATAATGAACTTATCCGCCTCGATCACCGTGCCCGCCGCATCGCCCGCCGCCACCATCAACTGCTTGCGGGAGAGGAATTCGCCGCGTCCCTGGAACACGGTCACTCCGGCTGCCTTGAGCAGTCCGGAAATGCCGCCGCGCAGCTTGCCGATCACTTCGTCCTTGCGGGCGAGCATCTTCTTCCAGTCCGCCTTGACCTCGCCGGTGATCTCGACGCCAAAATCGGCGGCGTGTTTGGCCGAAGTGTAAACCTCGGCCCCCGCAATCAATGTCTTGGTCGGAATGCAGCCGACATTGAGGCAGGTTCCGCCCGGAAATGCCTTCTCCACGATGGCGGTTTTGAATCCGCACTGCCCGGCGCGAATCGCCGCAACATAACCGCCGGGGCCGGCGCCGATCACACACACGTCAAACTTTTCCACGGTTCGTCTCTCCCTGATGAATTTGAGGTTGGTTGCATATGAAAAGATAGCACGTTTTCCGCGCCGTTCAAGCGATATGGCCCCGCGCCGGAAAGAAAAAACCCGCATCCGGATACACCGGACGCGGGGCCCTTTCCCGATTCCAGGCAATTATTTGCCGGAAACCACACCGTGATCGTTGAAGGTACGGGTCGGCGCGAACTCGCCGAGTTTTTGACCGACCATGTTTTCGGACACGAACACCGGAGTGAGGATCTTCGTGAACAAAAAACCGGGCTTGCTGAATTATACTCGCCAAGGCAGCGAGGGAAACGCCAGGCGAGTCGATGATCGAAGAGGAAGATGCGGGGGATTTTCCCCGTCAAATTTTCTCCCAGAGAAAGAGGCCTTTCCTGGGGCCGGAATAAATGGCCGACAAGGAATATGGCACCGATTTTACGTGTCCGTCGACGAAGAGCAAATTGCCTTTTCCCCCGAAATGAGAAAATATTAGACTTGTCAACAAAAAATTGTCCTTGTTCACCTCGGCTCCCACGTAAATGAATCTCGATCCCCAGCAATCTGTAGCGTAAATTGCTTTGGAGCTGGATGGCAGGGACGAAATCTTTGTGGGCGCTCTGTTCCAGGTTCCGTCAGACTTGTATGTATATCCGGCCATCGTGCCGTTAGCCCCGTAAGAAACGATTGTGGGCTTAACGGACTGACCTCCGACGGAAAAACACTGGCTCGCATCCGTAAGCCCCTTTCCCGATGTGTCGGACGGGCAGGTAAATATTTTGTAATTGTTCAAAAATGTATCAATCAGCTGGTACCAGCAACGGGTCTTCCCGTCGATGATTAAGCCGAGTTCGCCATAAGGAAGGAATCCATTATAGGAATCCGAATACATTGCCATGCCAGTCCCCATCGACTTCATGTTTCCGGTACATGAGCTTAATTTGGCGGATTCACGCGCTTGGTTTAGTGCGGGCAGCAACATTGCAGCCAAAATTGCGATAATGGCGATCACCACCAAAAGTTCAATAAGCGTAAAAAACCTTCTCATTTCATGTTCCTCCTGATTTTTTGTTCCCATCGTAAACACGGCATGAATTATTAGCCCTCCCGTGCCGCCTTCGTTTTTTATGATCTTTCCCGCAGTTATTGGTACAACCGGTCATTCTCTCTATCGGAGAGACCGGCAACGAACGGCGAGCATATCCAACTCCTGTTTTAATTTCTCCAATTCCGCGTGCGCAGGAATGACACCGGAGTAGAGATTTCGCCGGAGTTCAAAATATCTACAGCTCAACAATTTAATTTCTTCCAAAGCCGGTTTGAATGTCAAATCGGTTTCTGCTTTCTCAATTTGGGCTGGTTCGGTCAGGTACGAATAGATGTCCCCAAAAATCTGCTGAATTCCGGCAAGTTGATTTTTTGCCGCCAGCCAGTCCGGAGATGCTTTGCCGTCGGGGAAACCGGCGGAGATCAGTTCCTTCCGGTGAAGTTCGGCCAACTCGGCTTCCATATTATTGCGGCGGGTAGTGATTTCGGCGGCGATGGTCCGAAAGTGTTCCGGCGTGGCGACCAACAACACCGCACCCATGCCGGGCCGAAGCCGCAACGGCCGTATCTTCGCCGGCTTCAGGGTTTCGAGATCATAGAGGTCGCATCCGGCAGGAAGATGAAGCGACAGTGTTCCAGTCCATTCCGCTTCCGTACTCTTGTTGACCGGAATCACCAAAACCCCCAATTCGTTTTTCAACTGTCCAACCAGCAATTCATCGGGCGAATCAATCCTGACATAGTCTCCAGAAGCCGCATCAAGAAACGACGGCATGATCGGAGCGATATTTTTTCCGAACTCGGCAATCCGGTCATAAACCGGATTGCCATTCCCCCACGGATCGACCAGAGTACGATCGAACTCTTCCACGCGAAGTTTGCCGTCGAGAATCGTAGGCAAATCGTTGTATATGAAAAACAGGATACCGTTTGCTCCGGCAGCGATCGCGGAGTAGAGAGTCAGATTCATCTCTTCCGGTGTCGAATAGCGGGAGGAATAGTGGAATTTCTGACGATTGCTGAAAGCCTGGGCAACAAGCCAAACCCGATTGCCCGCAGACCAGTCGCGACACCTGCGCAAGACGTCAAAGTTACGCAAAATCGCAGCGCCGTCCTTTGGAGTCTGAAATTCCAATGGGTAAATATCAGACATCACCACCTCCAGCATCGGTCCGAGCGCCCTGCGACTGGAATCAATATGAAGTGCGCTGGTCAACGGATGTTCGGCGTCCATCTCCATGATTTTCTTCTTGTTCGCCAGATAATGCAGGTAGTCCGACAGCGACGGCTCGTCCTTTCCATACCACGCCAACACGACCGGAGAGTTTTTCGCCTGCTCAAACTGTTTCCATTGAGGGGAATCGGAAGGAAGCTCAGCAAAATTAGTC
>JAQUYX010000063.1 GCA_028691615.1 Victivallaceae bacterium | reverse complement strand
GACCGGATACCAGATCGCATCGGAACAAGTGTGCGCCATCTGCAAGGTCGCGCCGGAAATTGTTTCATGCAGGGAACTGATATTGGTCACGACCGCAAGCATTTCCTGCTCCCCCTGAAGCCATTCGATCGCCAGACCGCCGGATGAAACTTTTCCGCACGGACGAATATCGTTTGTCTCCAAGGTTTCCGGCATCGTGAGCGCCGCGTCGAATTTGGTTTTGTTCCGATGCAGAAGCTCATACCCGCACCGGTTCAGTCCCGGCTGCCAGATGTCCTCCGCCGGGAGCCAGACCGATCCGCCGCTTTTCTGAAATTCCAAAACCTGACTCTGCTCCTCCGCCGACAGGAAATCCCATGCGGGAACATAAAGCGATTGGATCGCAAAGGCATTGTCCTTGAGATGGCGCGCCTCGACAAAGACCGGCTGCACAAATTCCCGGCGCAATTCGCTGTAAATGCGCCGCAACGACGCCATGCAGGAGTTGTGCAGAATATTACAATCCCGAATCCGCCCCAGCCGGAAGCGCGGCTCTTTTTGTTCGCGCGCATTTTCCAGGGCATCACAATGGAATGCCGCATAATGCGAAAACAAAATCCCGCACGGAGAATGCATCCGCTCCGCGTTCACCAGACGGGGCGACAACCGGTTCAGAAATTCGATCAATTTCACTTTTTCCGCATAATGCTCCGTCGGCGATCCGTCATAATTGACGAACCCGAACCCGTTCGGCTCCGGGGTGTCGTCCCCGGGGAAAGGATAGTCGCCGCGCCACTGATAGAACATCAGCCCCTTGGCGCCCATCCCGACGGCAAGCAGACTCTGCTGGAAAAAACGCCGCAGCAAAATGTCAGTGGCGGCATCGATCTCCACCATCCAGAAATGCTTGTGGCAGAGTGCCGCCGCCGATTCGGCGCAAGCTAAAATCATGGCGGTGGTGTCGTAATCGGCGCCGCCGGCATTTTTGTAAAGAGTCAGCCCGAGAAGATCCATCTTTTCGGCGACTCGAAAATAATCGACGCCTTTGATGCTGTTGTCAAATTCCAGCATATTCGGCGTCAGGCATGTCAACTGTTCGATTGCCGGGCTTGCCGCCTTGGTGATCGCAGAACTTCCGGTCAGAAAATCCGTCAGGGAATGGAGCGAAAACATCCGCCAGTCAATCCACGGAATGGGCGATTCCCCCGGATTCGGACGGCGGCGGGGCGGCTCTGCGCTTTTCGCGCTTTCGGCATCGCATCTTCCGGTCTCGACCAGCCATTTCCGGTATGCGCGGACGGCGGCGGGGTGATAGTCATAAATGCCGTCGGCAGGATAATGCGGCTCGTTGTAGGTGACAAAGGCACTCACGCCCGGCTGCCGGGCAAAATGTCCCGCCGCCGCAAGCGTGAATTGGCGGTTGTCGGCGAGAATTCCTTCATGGTACAGCGAGTCCTGAATGAAATTCGCCCAGTCGCCCGGGGCAAAAACCGTCCCGTCCTGCCGGATCATCCGGGTGTCCTTCCACCCGTGAAGATTGACGCTGTACCCCTGAAGCCGAACCATCATGGCAATTCCGAGCGCGTTGGCGTCTTCGATCATCCGGTCGATCAGCGGGGTTGCAACGCGAATTTTTTCCTGTTCAAACGAGATGTCGCCGATCGCCGCAGTGCGAAGAATGTTGAATCCGGCACCGCGGATTGCTTGCAAATCTTTTTGCATCTGGCCATATTGATCCTGGTCGGGAGGAACCGGCATCTTCTTTGGATGAAACGAAGGGTAGTAGGACTGGCCGATCGCCAGAACTGCTTTGCCATCCCAATACAGTACGCCGTTTTTCAGATGGAATCCCTTCATTTTTCTCCTTTTTGCGTATTCTTCCTTCCGGGACGACACCGCCGCGATTCGCGCCGCTACAAACAATTAGTTTAGCATTCTCTTGCACAAAATACAAGAAAAAAATGACAAAAGGATGCAAAAGCAATTTGACGGGCCGGTTTTTTCCAAAATCCATCCTTCGGAACACAATATTCTGGCGCGGCGTGCGTTTGATATAAAAAGCCCGGAAGAAAGTTTTGTCATGATGAAAAGCACCACAACCGTCAAAGTCGCCATCAAAGCGCTCCTGCGCAATCCTACGCGCGCGCTCTTGACCACGCTCGGAATTGTCATCGGCATCGCCGCGGTGATCGCCATGATGGAGATCGGCAAAGGCTCCAGCGAATCCATCCGTACCTCCATCGAGAAGATGGGGGCCAATACCGTTCTGGTCATGCCCGGCGCACCCCGGATGGGCGGCGTCCGCCAGAGTTCCGGCTCCCAGTTGTCGCTGACGCAGGAGGACTGCCGCGCGATTCTGCGCGATTGTCCCCACGTCGGACAGGTCGCGCCGGTGGTCTCCGTGAGCAGCTGTCAGGCAATTTTCGGCAGCGAAAACTATTCGCCCAACCGGGTCAACGGCAGCACGCCGGCTTTTCTTGAAATTCGCAACTGGAGCATTGCCGAAGGACGCAGTTTCACTACGCAGGAGGTGGAAAACAGTTCCCGCGTCTGTCTGGTGGGCAGCACCATCGTGCGCGAACTCTTCAAGGGGGAAAGTCCGATCGACTGCGAACTGAGAATTAAAAACACCAGTTTCCACGTGATCGGCGTACTCAAAAGCAAAGGCGCAAACATGATGGGATTCGATGAAGACGACGTCATCATCATGCCGTGGACGACCGCGCGCATGCGCCTGAGCGGACTGAAATCCGGCTCCTCCGAGAGCACCACCTCCACCGCCGCGTCAACACCGGGGGAACTTTACAGCGCCACAGGCGTCGCACTCTATCCGGAGCCGGTGTCGAGCATGGTCACGGATACATTGCTCAAACCGAAATTCATCAACATCGATCAGATTCTTTTCACCGGCAGAGACTCCGCCAGCGTCAATGCCGCCGTGGACGAAGTGACCCAACTGCTGCGCGAACGCCACCGACTGAAAGCTGATCAGCCCAATGATTTTCACATCCGCAATTCGGCGGAATTTATGCGCATGCTCACGGGCACTTCCACGGTAATGACCAATCTGCTGCTCGCGGTCGCGCTGATTTCTCTGATTGTTGGGGGAGTAGGCATCATGAACATCATGCTGGTGTCGGTGACGGAACGGACGCGGGAGATCGGGCTGCGCATGGCCGTGGGCGCCCGTTCGCGCGACATTCTCAAACAGTTTTTGATTGAATCGGTGATTCTCTGTCTGGTCGGCGGGATCATCGGGATTCTTCTGGGACACGGAGCGGCGCTTCTGGTGGAGAAATATTTGAACTGGCCGGTGGCGTCCAGCACTGTGGCAGTGATTTCCGCCGTCGGAGTTTCCGCCGCGGTGGGCGTGCTCTTCGGCTTCTATCCGGCGTGGAAAGCCGCCAATCTCGATCCGATCGACGCCCTTCGCTACGAGTAGCGGGACGGTACGCGGGACTTCCTGCGGGTCAGCGGAATTTTCTGCTTCGAAAAACGGCCGGAGTAACGCCGTTATGCCGGGTGAACTGCTCGGAAAATTCGTTGACGGAACAGAAACCAAGCTCTTCGGCAATTGATTCGAGCGGGCGGTCACAAGACATCAGCAAGGCGCTGGCCGCATCCATGCGCCGCTGGCTGCGATACTGCCCGGGCGAGACGCCGATGCTGGCGCGAAATTTCTTGCGAAGATTTTCATATCCCCAGCCGTTCTCCCGGCAGAACGAGGGAAAGTCGCGATTGTTCCGGAAGTTCGAACTGAGGAAACAACAGCTTTTATCGATCATCCGCCCGAGTTTGCTGGTGCGCGGTTCCCGCTGCAGGCACGCGTCGCCCAGCGCAAAAAATTCCGGCAGCAGCTGGAACAGTCGTTTTTCCGGGCAGTTTTCCAGTTTGCCGCGCAATTCCAGAAAGTGCTGTTCCCAGAGCGGATCCGGGGTGAATGTCCCGACCGGGTGTTCCGCGGAAACGCCGAAATAGGTCGAAAAATAGGGAAAGGCAAACAACCCGAGATTGAGGAATCCTTCCAGGAAACCGCTTGTCACATCAATGTGAATACAATGACGCACGCCGGGAATCCGCAGAAAATAGCACCCTTTTTTCATGGGATAGCGTTTGCCGGAGTGGCAGTCCTCGTATTCGCCGCGGCCGTTGAGCACCACGCTGATCGCAAAGAAGGGAAATGATTCGGGCCCGCTGACCTTTTCATATTCATGATCTTTGCGTAAAATGCCCAACCCAAAGTATTCGTCGCTCTTCCGCACACTCCGAAACGCGGCCCAATTACCGGAAAATGTACCAAAAAGCATACTTTCTTTTCCCATTTTACCCCCCTGCCGCCTATTGACATCGCCGCTGTTTTTCTATATAATATTAGTCGAAAAAAGGAAAAGTCAAGTGAATTTTACGCGGGAATGCTTTATGAATTTATGGTACCACAATCAGAAATACGATCACAACGTTTTTTTCGACGCAGCTGAGTGCTGGGATCTTGCCGTCACCGAGGAATCTAACGAATGCGGCGTGGAGTTATACCGCTATCACGCATCCACTCGCGACGGAAGGAACGCGCCGCCGCCGCGGCTCAAGCTCGAACTGGCATTCCCGGAAAAGGACTGCCAGGTACGCTGGATTCCCGCCGGAACCCTGGCCGAAAGCCACCACTACCTGCCCCGCTGGTGGAACGGCGCGGGGTGCAAAAGCAATCTCACTTACAGCGCGCCAGTCGTGTCGTTCTTCAATACCTTAGGCGAAAACCGTCTGACCGTCGCTTTGTCGGACGCTCTGCACACCTCCCGGCTTCAGACCGGCGCGCACCACGACGACAAAATCAGCGTGATCTTCCATCTTTTCGATGGCACGGAACAGGCAAAGAGGGATTTCACATTCATTCTTCGCATCGACCGTCGCAACTGCTTCTACGCGAAAGCCCTCGCCGACACCGCAAGGTGGTTCGAGTCGTTTTATCCGCCGCTGCCGGTTCCTTCTGCGGCATTTGAGTCGTTCTACTCCACATGGTACCAATATCAGAAGGCCGTGTCCGCAGTGGAACTCGCGAAAGAACTTCCGCTGCTTCGGGAAACCGGATTTTCCGGCATGATCCTCGACGACGGCTGGCAATGCAAACAGACCGACGGCGGCGGGTTGGACATGACTACCTGCGGAGAATGGCGGCCGTTTCCGGGCAAGTTCCCCAATCTGCCGGGACTGATCGCGCAATTCCAGCGCTCCGGCATGCGTTTTCTGCTTTGGATCGGTACGCCGTATATCGGCAACAACATTCCGGGCTTGTTCGAGCGCTTCCACAATATGGTGCTCAATCCCTAGGCCCCCAGACCCCGCACCCTCGATCCGCGCTATCCGCAGGTGCGCAGCTATCTGATCGAAACCTTGTGCCGCATCGTGCGCGAAACCGCGGTGGACGGACTGAAATTGGACTTTCTGGACTCGTTCCAGCTCCCCGACTGCGATCCCGCCGCCGCCACAAATTACGCCGGATGCGATTACCGGAATCTACCGGAAGCGACGGAGGCGCTGCTGGAGGGAATTCTCTCCGGCGTGCGGGCAATCCGCCCGGAGATCCTTTTGGAGTTCCGTCAATGCTACACGGGACCAGCCATGCGCAGATTCGGCAACATCTTCCGCGCTTCGGACTGCGCATTCGACCTTTTGGAAAACCGTGTGCGCACGATCGATTTGCGGCTGCTGGCCGGAACCAGCGCGGTTCACTCGGATATGGCGGCATGGTTTCACGCTGATTCCGCGCAGGTGGCGGCGCTGCAGATACAGAGCGTACTCTTCTCGGCGCTGCAAATTTCCATGCGCCTTGCCACGCTCCCGGAATCCCACAAGAGGATGCTGACATTTTGGCTCTCGTTTGCCGAAAAGCACCGGGAAACCCTGCTCTTCGGGGAACTGATCCCGGAACATCCTGAGTTGAGTTATCCGGTGGTGTCCGCGGTGGGAGCTTCCGAGTCCGTAAGCGTGCTTTACGAGGAAGATCGGGCCATGCGCTGTCCGGATGCGCGACAGGATCGCTGGATTGCGGTCAACTCGACCCATTCCGGGGTGATGCATCTGGAACTTCCCGGAAAAAGCGAAAAGGGTGCGCAATTCCCATGTCGTATTTTCGATGAATCCGGCGTTGCGGTCGGCGCGACCACGCTAGGCGGAGGCTGGAGTTCCGTTGAAGTACCAGTGGCAGGTTTTATTGAAATCGACCTTCAGCAACAACAAGGAGGAATTCAAGAATGAAACGGTTGTTTCCCCGGAGTCTAACAAATCAAAATCAAGGAGTGAAGTCGATGAAAATCCGATCCGGTAAATTCACATTGATCGAGCTTCTGGTGGTAATCGCGATCATCGCGATTCTGGCCGGAATGCTGCTGCCCGCGCTGAATCAGGCCCGTGCGAAAGCCCACACCATCCGCTGCGCAAGCAATCTCAAGCAGATCGGCGCGGCGATGGTCTTCTATCAGGACGACCACGACGGATTCATCGTTCGAATGCGCAACAAGGAGCAGAACAACACCCAAACCCGTTATTGGAACGACCTGATGATTCACAAGAAATATATCACGCCGTTGATTCTTGCTTGCCCGACCTCGGCGCCGTCGACCACCATCGGTCAGCTGTACCTGCTCAAGAACAAATATATGGACGAGTACAATTCCAACTGGTTCAGCTGCGGCTACGGCATCAACCACACCACCGGCGACGACAGTTATGCGTCCGACAACTTATATTATGCGGCCAAGAAGAATAACCAGATTAAGCGGCCGAGCAATTACATTCACGTCGGGGATTCCGCGCGTCTGAACGGCACGGCCTTCGAGCCGCAGGTTCTGATGTACACCAAAGCCGGACAACCGGCATGGGCGCATCCGTGGCACAAGAACGTCTGCAATATTCTTTATTTTGACGGTCACGTCAGCGGCGTGCAAGGCGCGGACAAGACCGCCCTCTATGCCAACGAGTTGAAGGCCATGCAGGACGACCACACCCCGGAAGACAGTCCGTGGCGGCCCTACTGACGGGCGCGTTTTTCGATTGCCAACAAGGGATAGAATAAAAAAGGATTATTGCCAATGAATTGGGAAAAAATCACGCTTCTGGGCGTCCTCGGTTTCGGTGCCGCCACATTGTTCGCCGCCGGCATCGACAACCGCGATCTGATGCCGAAGTACCGCCCGGACAGCGAAGTGGTCATGGAGAAAAGCGCCGACGGCAAACGCGAGACGCCGGATTGGTTCAAGAGTCTGATCATGATGGAAGTGCGCATCGACTCGGCGACCACCGACGAGACGCTCAAGAAATTCACCCCGGTGCTCGATCACCTTGCGGAGATCGGTGTCAACGGAATCTGGCTGACCCCGCCGATCAATGCCAGCACCGGTTACGGGAATTTCGGCATTCACACGCTCAGCTCCCGTCTGATCGGCGAAACCGATCCGGTGCAGCAGTGGAAAGTACTGCGCAATGTGGTCGATGAAGCGCACAAACGGAACATCCGGGTGTTTTTCGACGTCGTCACCTGGGGCGTAACTCAAAATGACAACGGCGCTCCGATTCACAAGGAGAAGCCGGAGTGGTTCGGGGAGTATTATCATCCGTACCGCGGCTGGCTCTTCAACTGGAAAAACCCGGAGTTGCGCGAATGGTTCGCCTCGCGTCTGGTGGAGTGGTTTCTGATGACCGGCGTGGACGGATTCCGTTGCGATTGCGAACCGCTGTACGCGGGGCTTGATCCGTTCCGCATTGCCAAGGAGCGCATGCGTTCCTTCGGGCGCAAAGTGGTTTTCCTGTCGGAATGGATCAGCAGCCGCGGCGGGGCCTTCGATCTGGAGCAGAACTCCTTCTGCATGAAGAACGCCAAAGGCGAACGTTACAGCCGCTGGTACGGCGACACTTATTTCCTGCCGGGAATGAATATTGTCGACGACATCCGCAGCGGGAAGCACATGCGAGCCTGGGACGACTTTGACAAGGAACCGGGGCTGGAGCGTTATTACACCTACATGCTCTCCTGCCACGATTCGTTTGCATATTTCGTCAAAGGCAGTCCCGTCCGGTTCGGATACGCGGCGATTTTCGCGCCGTTCCTGCCGCTCTGGTACATCGGAGAAGAGTGGAACAATCCGCCGCGCTTCTTCGACGACTCCTACCGTCGTTATTGGATCAAGAAAGGGGAGAAGCTGACTCCGAAGACGAAGTTCAACATCAACGAGAACGTGATCGACTGGAAAGCAAAAGAGACCAATCAAACTTTCTTCGAACTGGTCAAGAAGATGGTGCGAATCCGCCGTTCGAATCCGGACATCTTCGAGTATTTCCCCGACAACCACCGGGAATCGAACATCTGCAAGGTGTCCACCGATCAGTCCGGCGTGATGCAGGCCTATGCGCGTTTCCGCAACGGCCGCGCCTTCCTGATCGTGCCGAACACCTCTGCGGAGACGAAGAAATTCACCGTGACGATTCCCTTCGGGGAGGCCGGTCTGGATGCGAAGAAGGCATATCGCGTGACCGACGCGCTCACGGACAAAGTGATCGCGGAGGGCAAGTTTGCGAGCTTTGCGGTGACGCTTCCGGCCGATGCGCTCGGCGTTTTTGAAGTCGCTTTGCAGAAATAAAGACCGAACATAACGTTCCTGAGCCCGGCTTTTACGCCGGGCTTTTTTTTTTCGAAGACATGTCCGAAACAGGTGGAAAAACGTTTGCCGCACGCGCTTGTCCGGTCGTTTCCCTCCCGAAATGTGATTTGACTGTGCTTTCAAACCGCCATCTCTATACGCCTTGCGCACCGGCAGAAAGCCCCTCGTCATTCGGAGATGCGTTTTTCCTCCATGGATCGCTCCGGGACCGTTCCCGGCTCCGGAGGAGGACGAGAAGTAGGATCTTCTGCGAACAACCGGTCGCCGGTCGCAAAATTCCTTTTGCGTGAACGCCCCCTTGCAAAAATAAAGGGAGGTTTTCAACATCCCCTCTTGACATCCGGGGAAAAATATGATATAATATAGAACTGTACATAAACAGTTATGAATGCCAAAAACCGGGAGTCCGGAAAAATGCAAGAATCCAAGCTCACCTCCATTCTGAAAATGATCTCACGCTCGAATGCGGTTCCGCTCTATGTGCAGATCAAAGAAGCGCTGAAACTTGCCATCATGGATGAAGTTTTCAGCGGCGGCGAATGCATTCCGTCCGAACGGGAATTCTGTCAGCTGCTGAAAGTCAGCCACATTACGGTGCGTCAGGCGCTCAACGAGCTGACGCTGGAAGGGTTTCTTTCCCGGATTCCCGGCAAAGGCACATTTGTCCCGGAACGCCGCAACAGCAACGGAAAAAGCATCGGAATCGTTTTTCCCGACACGCAGGACCCGATTTCTCCGTATTTCTTCTCCGGAGTGCTGCTGGGCGCGAAAAAAATCGCACGGCAATACGGTTACCGTCTGATCTTTTTCTCCGATTCGGACACGGATTATCTCAATGTCGGCCCGAACGACGCGCTTCAAGGCGTGATTCTTATTGATCCCCAGATGCGGGACGCGCGCTTTCTGATTCTTCAGGAGAAGAAATTTCCATTCGTTGTGCTGGGCAATCCCTCCATGCCGGGAATCCCCTTCGTGGACAACGACAATGTCAAGATCGGCTACCTGATGGCCGCGCACCTGCTTGAACGGGGATACCGGAAAATCGCCCTGCTCAACGGACCGCTGCATTTCACCAACACGGAAGACCGCAGCCAAGGCTTCCGACAGGCGCTGACGGAGTATGGAATCGTCCAGCCCAAACCGCTGATCGGCCATGCCGCATTTCAGGATCAGGCCGGATATGCGGCGACCCAAAAAATTCTCCAGAACCATCCGGACGCGCTGATCTGCGCCGACGATCTGCAAGCCGCCGGAGCGCTGCGCGCGATCCGCGAGGCAGGATTGCGTCTGCCGGATGAAATCGCGCTGGTCTGCGCGAACAACTCCACGTTCACGCGCCTTACGGTTCCGCCGATCACCGCAGTGGATATTTTCCCGGAGGAGATCGGGCGGCAAGTCGCCCAAAAACTCATCTCCCAGATCACCGGCGACGTTTCTGAAAACCGGACCATCGTCAGCGTTTCCCTGATTGCGAGGGATTCGTCGGGAATATCGACGGTTCAAGGTCCCCCGAAGTGTGACGCTTGCCCCCCGAAAGAGGACGGATCATAGCCCCGCGAAAGATAGAAAAAACACCCGAATTACAGAAAAGATTTGTGCAACCCTTTTGCTGGAAAGGAATTTTATGAACAGACGCACGTTTACTTTAATCGAACTACTGGTGGTGATCGCGATCATCGCAATTCTCGCAGGAATGCTGCTGCCAGCACTCGGCAAAGCTCGGCAAACAGCAAGAAAAGCCGTCTGCCTCAGCAAACTTTCACAAGTTATGAAAGCACAACTGTTCTATGCGGATGACCACAACGGACTGATTGCAGTGGCCACCTCCAACACCGAAAGCGGAAATGCCAGCAATTTCATCCCGTGGACCATGCTTCTGACCAACATGAAATTCGATGAAACCACCCCCAATAGCAGTTACCTCGGAGACAAGAACATGCTGGTCTGCCCGACTTCCAGATTGCAGGGAAGATTTGAAAATCGCTACTTCACATACGGCATGATGCGTTTCACCCGAGAGAAGTACCCGTCGAGTTACGACACCACAGCCGCGAAAATCGGCAACTTCTCCATCAACAACAGCTCGTGGATGCCGGTCTACCAGATCGCCAGAATCAAGGAACCGTCCCGGCTGATCATGATTGCGGATACGGCGATCCCCACGACCCCGACTTCGGCGTACACCGGAAAAACCGGCAATCCCTATTGGCAGTTCCAAGTCGATTACGCGGAGGGCGATGCCAATGCCGCGGTTTCCACCCTTCACGACGGAGCCGCCAACGGAGCCTATGTCGACGGGCACGTCGCATCGCATACGGTCGCCAATCTCAAGGAAAACGCTTATCCCTTCAAGATCAGCGTCAAACAGGACGGTACTTTCGAGAACTACTGAGCGAACTCTCCCTCATGAAATCAGAATTTAAGGAAAAGAATCGATGATGTATTCTCCTTCTCCGGCTCTCCTTCGTCTGCCGAATCTCTTTGGCAAACTCCTCCTTCCGGTGATCGCGGCGGTGTCGCTCTGCGCCGCGGCGGCCCCGGAAAAAACAGTCATCAATGTCCAGGACTGCGACGCCGTTCCCAATATGGTTTCGCGCAACACCGAGGCAATCAATTCCTCCATTGCAAAATGTTCGGCCGCCGGCGGCGGGACGGTTCTCGTTCCCGCGGGGGAATATGTCGTCGGAACGATTGTGCTGAAGGACGATGTCACGCTGGAGCTTCCCCGCGGCACGATTTTGCGCGGAAGTCCCGATCTGCGCGACTACCGGCAAGTTCCGACCGGGCGGATTCCCGGTGTGGACGGAGGTCCCTGGTGGCGCGCAATGATTCTCGGAATCGGGGTCAAGAACGTCCGGATTACCGGCGGCGGAGTCATCGACGGCGCCCATCTGGAAGATCCTGCCGGGGAGGAGGAGATGCGCGGTCCGCACTGTATTCTGGTCGCGGGCGGGGAGAATTTAACCTTCGACAATCTTGAAATCCGCCGTGCGTCCAACTATGCGGTTTTTCTCTCCCAGGTGCGGGACGTCCAGTGCCGCGACCTGAAGATCGACGAAGGCTGGGACGGCGTGCATATCCGAGGCGGTGAAAATTTGCGGATTGAAAATTGCACGTTTCATACCGGCGACGATTGTATCGCCGGCGGTCGCTGGAAGAACGTGAAGATCGCCGATTGCCGCTTCAATTCCGCCTGCAACGGGTTTCGTCTGATCGCGCCGGCGGAGGATCTGACCATGGAGAACTGTGTTTTTAAGGGAGACGGGAAATATACGCACCGCTCTTCGTACAACCGGAAACGCCGGGATATGCTCGCCGCCATCATTCTGCAGCCCGGCGCGTGGGTGGTCAGCAAGGGCCCGGTCAAAAATCTCTCCTTTCGGAACCTGACCGTCGACCGGGTCAAAAATCTGATCACCATTTATCCCAACAAGGAAAATCAGATGGAGGATCTCCGCTTCGAAAAAATCAAGGCCACCGATGTCTGGTATCAACCGGTGCAGATTGAGAACTGGGAACCGTCCTCCTCGATCCGCAATGTGCTGTTGCGCGACATGGAGGTCGAATATCGCGGCAATCCGCCGCGGGAAGTGCTTGCGGCACGGTCGATTTCGCAACCGGGATTGGAAGCGCACAATCTTCCATATTGGGGCTTTTACGGGCGCAATCTGGACGGTTTAAAGGTCCAAAACGTCGCTTTTCGCAAGCGTGGAAACGATTCGCGCAGCCCGGCGCATTTGGAGGCAGTAAAGAATCTATCCATGGATTCGCTGACGTTCGACGGAGTTCCCGCCTCGGCAGCGGAGCTGCAGAAAAAAGTATCCGCCCCGATCGGAACGGCGGTGCGCATTGATCTTTTCGGCAAGAGCAACTCCGTCAAACTCCGGGCGGAACGCAGAGGAGGCTGTCTGCCGATGATTCGTCCCGGCTGGGCGGGCGAGCAAGCGGCTTATGTGTTGACGGTCGACGGCACTTATCCGGCTTCTGACGAATGGAAAAGTTATTCGTTCGCCTTCAAACCGGAAACGTCCGGCACGGTCGAAGTCAAGCTCATGGGACAGTGGAATGCCCGCCCCGAACATCGCGGCTGGCTTGCGATCCGCGATCTGAAGTTCAACGGAAAATCCCTGAAGTTGGAATCCGTCAAGTTGACGGGGAAAGCCCGCCGGAACACCGCAGGCGAATGGGAATTTTTAGTGAACCACGACAACACTGCAAACTTCCCATTGCCGGTGGAGCGCGATGTTCTTTCCGTCCTTGAGATCACTGCGCGGAATGCAGAAGAACCGCATTCCGGGAAATAGCAGAAAAAAACGACTGCCCCGGGCGTTTTCGGGGCAGGAAAAATAGACCTGTACAAAGTACACACGAGAGGAAAACATCGGATGGAACGGATTCAAATGCTGCGCAGTGACGAAAATGCGTTTGCTTTCCAAGTGGAGAACCAACCGTTTTCCAGCCATTATTATTATGCGTATCCAACCGTGGATCTGGATCATGCGGCCCCCGCACAAACGATGCTGGGCTTCGGCGCTTCCTTTACGGACGCCTCCTGTTATGTGATCTCCCGGCTTCCTCCGGAGCGGAAAAAAGCACTGCTGGAGGATCTTTTTCTGCCCGATCGGATGAATCTATCCATCGGACGGCTCAATGTGGGAGCCAGCGACTATTCCACAGAGGTCTATTGTTATGACGACGTGCCGGACGATTGGAAACTGGAACACTTTTCGATCGCCCGGGACGAGGCATATCTGATTCCGCTTTTGCGGGAAATCCGGGCGATGCGTCCGGATCTCTATCTCTTCTGCGCCCCCTGGAGTCCCCCGGGGTGGATGAAGACAAGCAACAGCATGTGCGGCGGCTACATGCGCGGGAAATATCTTGAGTTGTTCGCCGACTATTACGTGGCTTATCTGAAGGCCTACCGGGATGCCGGCATTGTCATTGACGCCGCCTCCATGCAGAACGAACCGGACACCGATCAACTGGGGCGGATGCCCGCCTCGATTCTGCATCCCGACTTTGAAATGGAACTGATCGGACGCTTGATGCCGCCAAGACTCAAGGCGGCGGGGCTGTCGACCAAGCTATGGCTTTACGACCACAATTACATCGGGTGGCGCAGGGTGATGGGCATGCTGTCCGACCCGGATGTGCTCGCACATACCGACGCGGTGGCGTTTCATCCCTACGAAGGGAATCCGGAGATGATCCGTCCGCTGCGGGAAGCGTTCCCGGAGATGCCGCTTCAGATGACGGAAAAAGGGCCCAATCACAAGAAAAACGCACCGGAAGGAAAATTGATGTGGTGGTCGCACTCAATCGCGAGAGCCTTGAATTGCGGATGCGGTTCGTATTGCGGCTGGAATTATGCGCTCGATGAAAAAGGCGCGCCGAATACCGGCTCTTACGAGTGTGCGGGGCTGGTGGCGATTCCTTCGGGGAGCGACCAGATTGTACCGAGCGTCCAATATCGTGCGTTCCGGCACTACGCCCCATTTTTGCGGCGGGGAAGCCGAAGGATGGTCTGTCCAGAGTCTTCCGCGCTTCCGGATACGTTGGATCTGGTGATCTTCCGCAATCCGGATGGAGGCCATGTCGCTGTTCTCGGCAATCGCGCTGCGGGGAACTTCAGCATTCAGCTGCAATGGCACAGCCGTTATCTGCGGGTGCTGCTTCCGGCGGAATCCTTGACGACGCTCTGTTTCTGAACGGTTTCTTACGCTGGGAGAATAGGATCTCCATTTTTTTC
>JAQUYX010000062.1 GCA_028691615.1 Victivallaceae bacterium | reverse complement strand
ACAATGAAGTCCGGCTGAAGCACCAGCGCCCGTGCAATTCCGATCCGCTGACGCTGCCCGCCGGAAAACTGATGACTGAAGCGGGGCAGTGCGGTTTCGTCCAATCCCACCTGACGCAATGCGGCCGTGCATCGGGTCAGCCGTTCGGCCCGGTTCGCTTTGTAATGCAGCTTGACCACTTCGTCGAGCATCGACTCCACACTCATGCGGGGGTCCAGAGAGCCGTAAGGGTCCTGAAAGATCATCTGCACACGGCTCCGGTATGCGCGCAGCGCCTTGCCGGAGAGGTTTGTGACATCCTCATGATCCATTTGGATGGTCCCGGCGGTCGGTCTTTCCAGACGCACCAGAGTTCGCCCCAGCGTACTCTTGCCGCAGCCGGATTCTCCGACCAGTGCGACAATTTTGCCGGATTCCAGCGCCAGCGAAACCCCGTCCAGGGCTTTGAGAACTTTTTTTGGTTTCCCCAAAAAAGTCCTGCCGATTCCGAAATGAACCTTGAGGTCCTGCGTTTCCAGCCGTGCGCTCATATTGTCCGCATCGTGGGGGGCTATTCGAAGAAGGATTGCGTTGATGGAGCCAGTGCCGTCAGATGATGCGCCTTGACGTAAGCTGCGACATCTTCGTCGTCCACCGCCGCGGCCGGAGAAATTTCCACCATGCAGTCGAGCGATCCATCCGCCTTGCGGGGAACTTTCACGCCCGCTTTTTCCAAGCGCCGCGCGTCGCGTTCCATCAGCATCATCCGGGCGCTTTCGACCGAATCGACTCCGGTCGGATTCTTGGTGGGGGCGAACATTTCGCTGCGATCCCCTTCCAGCAGCATCGGTTTGCCGGCAAACACCAACGCGTCGAAGATGAAACTTTCGAGCTTGACGGCGTTGGGCGTCTCCGGTTTTACGGTGACGCCGTCTGCATTGACAAACGGAACCTTCTTGTCCGCGCGGTGCCACGGGAGTCTGAGATTGCCGCCCTGCGTCAGGTGTTCGACAAAATCCCGGCGGATTACGTGAATGGCGGGACTGCCGCAGATGAAGGAGAGCGCGCCGGAAGCGTCGCGTTTCTCGGCCAGTTCCGCCGGGAGATCGCTGTATTCAATGACCATCAGCCGTCCGTCGGAAACGCAGAAGTTGCCCAGTTTTTCGAAGGGGCCGGTCTTGGAGAGCGAAATCGCCGACATCTCGGCCGCGTCCTGATCGTGCAATCCGACAAAGAGCGGATTGATGACCGGAATGAGCACGTTGTCCACCTGAAAATAGGAGATATGCTCTGTGCCGCGCTGCTTCATGCGATCGAGCGCCCCGGATTTCCGCAAGGCCAGAAGGGTTCCGCCGTGCCCGTTGGGGCTCAGTGCCAGCGAATCCTTGGAGCCCAGCAGAAGTTTGCCGTCATATCCGATCGCGGGCATGGTTCCCTGCGAGAAGAAGAAAACCTGATCTTTGTCGAGACCGAAGTAGTGATTCTCTTCGAAGAAATCAACGGTGGCTTTGTGGTTGAGCAAACTGGTCATGATGTACCAATCCAGCTTGACCTGATATTTTTCGCCCATGCGTTTGAGCGCGCCGGCGAAAAAAGCGAACAACGTGTTCCCCGAAACCGGACCGATCGGATAGGTTCCCTTCGGTCCGTCGAATCCGAGCCGCGTCCCCTGGCCTCCGGCAACGGTAAGACAGCAGACTTTGCCTGCGGCAATCAGGGATTTCCCGTGCTCGACTGCTTGCTTATAACGCTCTTCGAGCTTGGCGTCCCCCTTGAGCGGATAGTATTTCGGCGGAGTCAAATCCGCGGGAATCACCGTCTCCGGCTTCCGGAGGACGTACTCGGCAATGAGCTTATCCAGTTCCGCAAAATCAAGTTCGGCGAGCTCGTTTTCCAGATTGCGTTTCCCTTCGGGCGGAAGGGAATCGAAAAAGTGGATCGTCTGTTCCTGATGGTACTTTTTCAGCGCTTCCATGACATCCTGACGCATGTGTGTATTCTCCCTCAAAGGCGATTGTATGAAATTAATCTTCGAACGACGGATCTTTGCCGGTCCAGCAATAGGTGCATATTCTGTCCGGTTTCACGCCGATTGACGCAATGAGTTTTTCCAGCTGCTGAAACTTGAGGGTGGTCAAGTGCAGGTCGTTCCGGATGATTTCCACCATCTTTGCATATTTTTCCGAGCCGGGCACGGTGTACTTCTGAAAGGTCTCCTCCGAACACTCCGGGCCTTCGAGTTTTTCGATTGCGCGTCTGGCTGCGAGGGCCAGTTCGGAACGGCTCCGCGAGAAGTTGAGGAACTTGCACCCCCAGATGAGCGGAGGACAGGCCGAACGCATATGCACTTCCTTGGCGCCAAACGAATAAAGCCGCTTGACCGTGTCCCGCAGCTGCGTGCCGCGCACGATGGAGTCGTCGCAGAACAGCAGCTTCTTGTCGCGGATCTGCTCTTCGACCGGAATGAGTTTCATCTTGGCCACCAGATCGCGCACGGTCTGATTTTGGGGCATGAAACTGCGCGGCCAGGTCGGGGTGTATTTGACGAAGGCGCGCTGATAGGGAATGCCGGAGGCATTGGCGTATCCGATGGCGTGCGCCACGCCGCTGTCCGGGATGCCGCCGATGGTGTCGATGTCCATTTTTTCCTGCGAGGCCATGCTTGCGCCGTTGCGGTAGCGGGCGCTCTCTGTATTGATCTGGTCATAGGAGCTGGACGGGTAGCCGTAGTAAACCCAGAAGAAGGTGCAAAGAGCGCATTTTTCACCGGGCGCTTTTTTCTGCACGACCTTGTCCGAGGTGATTTCCACGATCTCTCCGGGGCCCAGATCGCACTTGTACTGGAAATCGAGATTCGGGAATGCGGTGGTTTCCATGGTGACGGCGTGGGCGCCCTCTTTGCTGCCGAGAATCACCGGAGTGCGTCCGTAACGGTCGCGCGCGGCATAGAGCCGATCGCGGGTCATCAGGAGAATTGAGCAGGAACCTTCGATCCGGCTTTGCGCGTATTCAATGCCTTCGACAAAGCTGTTCGCCCGGTTGATCAGCGCGGCGGTCAATTCGGTCGGATTGAAAACACCGTCGTTCATCTCCGCGAAATGGCTGTAACTGCCGGTGAAAATCTCCTTGGCCAGTTCGTCGATATTGTTGATCTTGCCGACGGTCATGATGGCGAAGGTGCCCAAGCGCGAGGAGATGACCAATGGCTGATCCTCGCCGTCGCTGATGACGCCGATGCCGATGTTGCCGTGGAAATCATCGAAGTCCTCGTCGAATTTGGAACGGAATTGCGCATTGGTGATGTCGTGAATCCGTCGGATGAACGTCCCTTCCGGATCGACCATGGCCATGCCGCCTCGCCGTGTGCCCAGATGGGAATGATAGTCCGTGCCGTAAAACACCTCGCTGACACAATCGCGCGTGGAGGCAACTCCGAAAAAGCCGCTCATAGTTCTTCTTCTCCCGTTGGGAATCAAATGTAGAAATAATAGTGGTAATTTAACGCGCGGGAGCCGTTTCTGCAAGTGCCGAAGAGGGTTTTTTCCCCGATTCGGAAAAATTTCTTCACGACAGCGCCGAATGAAAACTCTTGTCTTGAGGTTTTTCCGTTTGGGCGGCGCGGGGAAAAAGGATTGTGCGGCAACTTACGCGATTGCTACGCTTTCAAGCGGAGATTGACGCGCGCGAAAAAGCGATCGGGGTCCCAGGAGTGCTTGGAGCGGCGAAGGCCTTCTTCGCCCATGTCCTGTTCCCGGTTGATCGCGCCGGCGCCTGCTGCAAAGAGTTTTTCCGCTCCGGCGTAGGTCACCATCTGCGCGGCGCCTTTGACCTCATGGTCGGCTTTTTCAAAGTGGATGTCGTAAAGCGAGCCGCAGATTCTGCTCCAGATCGAGAAGGCGGCGGGGATTCCCATTTCCCGGTAGAGCACAATGCCGCCAAATCCGGCGGCGTCAAAATTTTCCAGCGCCTTGATCAGCGCGCGGTGTTCCGCGGGGAGAAAGTCGCACTGCCGCAGTTTTGCTTCCAGCTCGATGGAGAGGTGAAGAATTTCGTCCCGCATGGCGGGTCCGTTGATTTCACGGACTTCGGCCTTCGGGTATTGCGCCTGAAATTGTTTGATGAGGTTGCGTTTTTTGCGCAGCTTTCCGCCTTCCAGCGCGGTCAGGTGCGCCAAGTCGTAAATGTAATCGGCCTCATCCTCGGTTTCCTCCGCGGTGAAGAAATCCTGCCATTGTCCGAAGGTTTCGAGATATGCGGGGGGCACGTCGTAAATAACCGGATTGATCCAGTCGCCGAGCGCTTCGGCCAGTTCCCGGAGGCGTGCGGGCGGGAAAAATTCGCCCAGCGGGAAATTCAAGAGTTTTTCCGCGCGGCAGACGCTGACAATGCGCCCTTCGACCATTCCCATGACCGTGTCGCCGGGGGCGCTCCATGCGAAGAGATTGCCGAATGTGGCTTCGCAGCTCTCGGTGGGGAAACGCGCCAGAACCTCCTCGACGATTTTCCGGCCGGCAAGCGTAACCGGAGCAAAATCCATCCGAGTCATCATCGTTTTGTCAGCGGCGCATCAAGTCGTTTTGCAGCATGATTCCGGTGCCGCGCGCGACCGCCTGAAGTGGTTCTTCCGAAACGAAAACGGGTAGATCCGTCTCTTCCGCCAGCAGGCGATCCAGTCCTGCCAGCAGCGCACCGCCTCCGGCGAGCATCACGCCGCGGTCGATGAGGTCGGCCGCCAGATCGGGGGGGCAGCGCTCCAGCGTCACACGCACGGCTTCGATGATCGTGGTGATCGGCTCCTGCAGGGCGAGCCGGATTTCCGCGGCGGTGATTCGCACCGCCTTGGGTACGCGGGAGACCAGATCGAGTCCTTTGACTTCGAGTTCGGCGTCGTCCTTGACCGGATAGGCGCTGCCGATTTTAATTTTGATCTGTTCGGCGGTCAACTCGCCGATCATCAGATTGTAAACGCGTTTCATGTGCTGGCTGATGGCTTCGTTGAGCTCGTCTCCGCCGACGCGGACGCTCTTGGAGCCGACGATGCCGGAAAGCGAGATCACCGCCACTTCGGTGGTTCCGCCGCCGATATCGACGATCATGCTGCCGGCCGGTTCGGCCACGGGCAGTCCCACGCCCACTGCGGCGGCCATCGGCTCTTCGATGAGCATGACATCGCCGGCGCCGGCGTGTTTGGCGCTGTCTTTGACGGCGCGGTTTTCGACTTCGGTGATGCCGCTCGGGACGGCGACCAGAACGTAGGGATTGAGCACCCGCTGCCGCCACGGAACGCAGTGAATGGCGCGCTGGATGAAGACACGGAGCATCTCTTCGGTGACATTGAAATCGGCGATGACGCCGTCTTTCATCGGGCGGATGGCTTTGATGTTCGGCGGGACCTTGCCGAGCATGGCTTTGGCGTCGTTGCCGACGGCGAGAACCTCGTGGTTATTCTCCTTGATGGCGACGACGGACGGCTCGTTGAGCACGATTCCACGGTCTTTGACGTAGACCAGACAGTTTGCCGTGCCGAGGTCGATTCCAATATCGGTGGAAAAGAACTTTGAGAGTCTCTGTATGAACATCTTTTACATCCCTCGCAATCTGAAACTTTTAACAAAAAACATTCTCATTTCATAATAGAAATCATTTTTCACAAAAATCAAACGTTTCGCGAATCTTTTTTGCGTTATTTCAGCAGTTTCTCTGGATAACGGGCTGCCAGATGCAGCAGCAGCTCCGTCAGGGCGGCTTCGTCCAGTGCGTCGATGCAGCTGTCGATTTTCGCACGGAGGTCGGGATGCGGTTTTTTGGGGCACAAGGTGTAGTTTGGGAGAAGCCGCTCGACGGTATCGACCGTCAGATTTTCAAAGCGGATTTTTCCACTGAGAATCCGGGCGATTCTGGCCTGATCGATGTTGGTTCGCCGGGCAAGTTCCATTTGACTTCCGGCTTGCGACAGCAGGGCGAGGAATTCCCGCCGCAGGTCTCGCCGGAGACTGGAATTGATCTGGTTCTTTTTTTCAAGCATGGGTATTCCCAGCGGTTGAGGGGTTGGGATGACACTGTCAAAACTCGCGCCGCGTCTTCCGGCGCTTCGGGGCCATCGACGGGACTTTTTTCAGTGTCGTCGGTTGCTCCCGGTTCGGCGTTTTTGCAACGGCGGAGGGCAAGGAAAAGACGATATTTTTTGATCCAGAGAATTCCTTGCTATGTAATAAATGCTGTTTTTTTGCAAAAAGTCAAATTTATCCCTTGAATCAATGTAAAATTACATATACAGTAATAGTACACATATATCATTTCTTATAAACATATATATACGGAATTATAAATCGTTCTATATAATGTAATATTACATAGGTAATCCATGTTTGCTAAAGCCGCAAAACTTCTTTATCCGGTCATTGAGTTGCTGCCGGATGCCGCTGCCGCCAAGATTAAAATTCTCATTCAGGTTCTGTTTCGGGACTGGCGCTATTTCCAGCGCGTCGGGTTCCCCCATGCGGGAAACTTCGCCGGTGCGATTCCGGATGACTGGGAGAAGGGTTTTCCGGGATTGGACTCTTCTTCGATGGAAGAAGTCGGAAGGTTTCTTCGGAAAATTCGGACCGATCTGGCGGTCAACTGCCCCGACCTGCCGGACGCGATGTTTCTGGTCTGGCGGAAGATGCAGCAGGAAAATCTGCTGCTGCCCCCGCCGCCCGACCGGAAGCTCTGCGAATTGCGCAAGCGTTACGGACTTGACGGGGGGGCCGAATCGCTGGTTTTCCGGCAGGGAGTCGCGTTGCTTTCTGAGGCGATGCTTCGATCGTTAAGTGGAACATATTTTGTCGATGCCGGAGCTTATGTCGGGAATTACGCAATCCCGCTTATGGAGTATGAGCCGGAGTGTCTTTTTGCCTTCGAACCGAACCGGCGCAGCGCGGCGACGCTGGAAGCGAACATGCGCCGCTGCGGATTCGATTCCCGGCGGTATGAAGTTCATTGTCTGGCGCTGGGCGAAAATTTCGGGCATGTCGCGTTCGATGATTCCGGTATCCGGCTGGATGTGCCCGGAACATGTCACGCCGACGTGGTGTCGCTTGACGGATTTTTCCGCGAGCGCACCTCCGTCCCGGTCGGGTTGATCAAGGCCGATGTGGAGGGCATGGGGCTGGCGCTGCTTCGCGGCGCGGCGGCGACGATCCGGAGATGCCGCCCCGTTCTCGCCTTGGCATGTTATCACTCGCCGGAGGAGCTTTTCGGGCAATATCGCTGGTTGTGCGAAAACGTCCCGGATTACCAAATTCGGATTACCGCTCTTCCGCCGGGATCGGGATATGAACTGAGCATCCTTGCGGTGCCTAAGGAGGGACGGCACTGACAAAATGCGCGCCGTGTCTAAAGGGGGGAAAATGCCGAAAATATCCGTACTTATGCCGGTGTACAATCCCGGCGCAATCGTCGGGGAAACCATCTGCTCGGTTCTGTGTCAAACTTGTTCCGATTTTGAGTTCATCGTGATCGACGACGGCTCCACGGAACCCACCCGCTCGCTGCTTGCCGGATTCGACGATCCGCGCATCCGGCTGTTCCGTCAGGAGAATCGCGGCGTGGCCGAGGCGCGGAACCGCGCGGTGCAGCTGGCGCGGGGAGAATACTTGGCGTTTCTCGATCACGATGATCTATGGCTCCCTGAAAAATTGGCCGTCCAGTCGGAAATTCTCGACGCCGACTCGCGGATCGGTCTGGTCTATTCCCCTGTCATTCCCTTTGGTGACGCAATAGATCGCCGCCCGCCCGAATATGAACGGCTCCCCGAAGCTGCGACCGCAAGTTTGCTCGCGCAGAACAAAATCCAAAGCACCAGCTGTGTGATGATCCGCAAAAGTCTCTTTTCGCAACATGCATTGCGTTTTGATCCGGCGTGCGTTCCCTGCGACGACTGGGATCTGTATTTGCATTTGTCCGTGTTCTGTTCCTTCGCCTGCACCTCCGAAGCGCTGGTGCGCTACCGGCTCCATTCGGGAAACACCAGCGCGGATTTCCTGAAAATGTACCATGCGGGAATACGCGTGCTGGATCGATTCCAACGCGAAATTTCCGTGTTCTCGCAGCGGACCGGCGTTTCCGCAAAACTTCTGAAGCGCCTTTGTCGGAACAACCGGGGAAAGCATTGCTACGGTCTGGCGTGGCACTGCGCATGGGAACAAGGCGGGATGCTGACTTTTCTCCAATGGAATTTCCGTGCGCTTTTCGACAATCCAATGGAATTTCGCGCCTATGCTCTCTTTTTGCGATATTTCTATTGGGCGGCGGTCCCGAA
The DNA here is from genome assembly GCA_028691615.1 of Victivallaceae bacterium. Taxonomy (GTDB): domain Bacteria; phylum Verrucomicrobiota; class Lentisphaeria; order Victivallales; family Victivallaceae; genus JAQUYX01. The sequence goes on along the minus strand of JAQUYX010000062.1, from coordinate 6,142 downwards.
GGAGCGGCGGGGGCGGCGATGATCGAAGTGATTGTCTGCTCCAATGATCCGGCGGCAGCCGCCGCCCTGGAACGCAATGTCCGAAGCACGATCGGCATGGATGATTTCGTGTTTTCCGTCATGGACGCAAGCTCCGGACACATGGATCTCTTTACGGCGTACGATCGCGGCATCCGCCGCAGTCGGGCAGAATGGATCGTCTGCTGTCATCAGGATATTCTTTTCCATACGCAAAACTGGGGCCCCGTTTTGATCGGACACTTTGCGGAGGATCTCCGGCTTGGCGCAATCGGGGTCGCCGGCGGTTCGTCCCATCCCCGCGCTCCCGGCGGATGGATGAGTGCGCCTCCCGTCTGCCGTCGTTTGACGCATCTGATCCAGCATGACGGATCCGGCCGCGTTTTTATGGATTGTGCGGGGGGCGAGGACGGCCGGGGGCTTCACCCCGTCGCCACGCTCGATGGCGTCCTGCTGGCGTTTCGGCGCGAAGTTTTTGACGAATGCTCGTTTGCCGCATCCGGTCTTCGTGGCTTTCACGGGTACGATTTGGATATTTCCTTGCAGCTTTACCGGCGGCATTGGCGTCTGGCGGTGACTTCAAAGATCCTGATCGAACACTTCTCTCCGGGGCGCTGCGACTTGCGATATGTTTGCAACGTGTTGCGCATTCATGCCCGCAATCCGGATATTCTTCCGATTTTCACAGGGGGGAAACTCTCGCACGCCGTCGCGGCGCGATACGAGGCGCGTTCTTTGCTGCTCTTTCTTTACACCATGCGTGGCGCGGGGGCGCCGCAAAAACTTCTGCGCCATGTGATTCTGCAATATCTTCCGCGCAGAATCGTCTTCTGCCGCGCCGTTCTGCTGATCGCAATGCTTGGGTGGCTCGGCTGCGACGCCGCTCGGCTGCGACGACTGCTTCAGCGCGCAAGATGGTGAAACTGCATCAACTCACTCAGATACCGATTGAGCGACTCGATGTAATTGCCCTTGACCTGCGGAAGCGCCGTGTTTTCAACCCCCGCGGCAACCAGATTTTCCCATAATTCATTTTGTTTGGCATCGGCGCACTCCGGCAGCAGACCGTTCTCCGAAAGATACACAATCTTGATCACCACGGAGCTCTCCAGCATCGTCCACCGCCCCGGCGTTTCCGGCGGAAGCAACAGATGGCAGAGCACATTGCGCATCGCATCATAAGTATAGGGCATCGGTAAATTTTCCGCCGCATTCTTGAGCAGAAAATCCCCGATCCGCGCCAGAAACGTCAGATTCTTCGGATTCTCCGCAACCGCGTCGAAATTCGTGAAAAGCTCCAGCGACGAGACATTCTGCAATTCGCTCTTCTCCGAATAGTTGAACTCCACCTCGAACTCCCGGTAGAGATCGGCGGTCGCGGTGCCCTCGTCGCTTTTGCGCGGACCGGCAAAAACCAGCGAAAGTCGTCCGTAATCCGGACTGATCCCATTGAGGATCCAAGAGTTTTCCCGGTATGCGGTTTTTTTCAGGACGATGATCTGTGTGGATTCCATAAGGATCTTTCCGTTGTTCTGGAACAAGCTCAGAGCTTCTTTTTCAACAATTCACCGACCAGCTGCGGATTGGCTTTGCCCCGGCTGCACTTCATGACTTGACCGATCAGATATTGCAACACCTTCGGATTGCCCGCGCGATACTGCTCGACCTGCGCCGGGTTGGCGGCGATGGCCTGATCGACAAATGCCTCCACCGCGCCGGTGTCGGTCACCTGCGCCAGATTTTTCTCCTTGATGATGTCGGAGGGGGATTTCTTCTCCTCAAACATGAAACCGAGCACGTCTTTGCCAATTTTTCCATTGATGACGTTCTTGCCGATCAAGGTCATCAGCTGTGCAAACGCCTCCGGCGAAACCGGACACTCCGCAACCGCAATTCCCCGCGCACTCAATTCCCGCAGCAGCTCCGACTGAATCCAGTTTGCCAGAAGTTTGCCGTCCGGCGCGTCGCCGGCCGCGGTTTCAAAATAATCGGCCAGCACTTTGTCCTTGGTCAGAACCTCCGCATCATATTCCGTAAGATTGAATTCCCGCACCAGACGGTCGCGGCGCGCGGCGGGCAGCTCGGGCAGCGCTTGACGCATGGCTTCGATCTCGGTTTCGGTGAAGGTCACGGGCATCAGATCCGGATCGGGGAAATAACGGTAGTCATGCGCTTCTTCTTTGGTGCGCATGAGATAAGACTCTCCGGCGTCGTCGTTCCAGCCGCGCGTCTCCTGATGGAGCACGACGCCCCGGTCGAGCAGCTCCGCCTGACGGACGATTTCAAACTCGATGGCCCGATGCACGGCGCGGAAACTGTTGAGGTTTTTCAACTCGATTTTGGTTCCGAATTTCTCCTGCCCGAAGGGGCGCAGCGAGATGTTCACGTCGCAGCGCATCTGGCCTTTTTCCATGTCGCAGTCGCTGATTTCGCCGTACTGCATGATCTCTTTGAGCTTGGTGAGGTAGGCGTAGGCTTCGTCGGCGCTGCGCATATCCGGCTCGCTGACCGTCTCCAGCAGCGGCACGCCCGCCCGGTTGTAATCGACGCCGGAGGCTTTGGCATGATGCGTGAGCTTGGCGACGTCCTCTTCCAAATGAATGCGGGTGATGCCGATGATCTTCTCGGGCATATCGTTGCCGGAAAAACCTTTGCCGGGACCGACCGAGAGTTTGCCATGTTCGCAGAACGGCAGATCGTATTGGGAGATCTGATAATTCTTGGGCATGTCGGGGTAAAAATAGCTCTTGCGGTCGAACTTGCTGAATGTCGCGATCCGGCAGTCGGTCATCAGTCCGGCGCGCACCGCCTTGTGAATCGCCTCCCCGTTGGGAACGGGCAGCACGCCCGGGTAGCCCATGCACACCGGACACACGAGGGTGTTGGGCTCCGCTCCGAAGCGGTTGGGGCAGGAGCAGAACATTTTGCTCTCGGTGCGCACCTGAACGTGCACTTCGAGACCGATCACAACTTCATATTGCATGGGGCGATCCTTCGTATGATGATTTGCGACGGCACTTTTGTCCGTGTCGTCATTCAATGATATGATAATCTAGCACTTTTTTGCCGGAAAATCAATTGACAGGCGTTTTTTTCATGATATTTTATAAGACTTCCACGGCACTTTCATGGCCGCACTGCGCATTTTGTTGAAACGGGAAAGGTTTGTCATGCGTATCGAAATCACGTCCAGTCCCTTCAAGGGGGCGAATGGAATTGAAATCTATCAGCGACTGCAGGCGCGCGCCATACAGCTGGGCTTCTCGCTCGGCGTCCAGTTTCACAATACCGTCACGCAGGAAGAGCTGGAAATGTGGCGACACCACCCGGAAGTCCCCAAAAGCGCCCATGCGCCGGTGCTGCCGGACTGCCATTTGAATTTCGCCGCGCGCGAATGCAAAACCTCCTTTGCGTTGCTGGAACGCAACGCGGAGCTTTTTTGCAAATTCGGCATCGATTCGTCGGTTTTTCATGCGTTTGTGATGACCGACGAGGCGATTGCGCCGATCCGGTCCAGCCGCGATTATACGACTGTCCTGAGCAAATGTGTCCGTTCCGAGCTGCTGATTCCCGGGAGCTTGCTCAATCGTGATTTTACGGAGCTGCCGGAATACCGGATGCGCTGCGAACGCATGAAAAGCAACCTTGCCGAAGTCAAGCGGCGGTTTGCCGGAAAAGTGCGCTTCTGCATTGAAACGGATTTCCCCTTCCTCGGCTACGGCAGCATGTTCGCACGCGATATGGCCCAATGGGATTTTCCGGTCTGTCTGGACACCAGCCATCTGTGGTGTACTTGCGGAATCAACCATCTGGACTATCAGCGTGAGGTGGACGCCTTTTTTGACACTTGCGATGTGATGATGCTGCATTTTCACGCCTCGCCTTTTGCCGCGGACACGCCGCCGGACCGCTTCTGGGACGGGCACCAGAATCTTTTCTGCCCGAATACGATGAATTTGCCTCTGGTGCTGCGCAAGGCATTGAAACACGATTGTACGCATCTGGTTCTGGAGATTCCCACCGTGGACGAACGCGATTTGGATGTGCTGGCCTCTTGGCTGTAAAACCGTACTTCCGACGGCGGAGGCCGGGCGGTCAGTCGTTCCAATGCCAGGAGAATTTGCCTTCAAAACGGTTTTTGTCGATCGTCCGGAAGAGATAGGACAGCCCTGCAAAGATTCCCGCGGCGAGAAAACATTCCAGTCCCCAGATCGCCGCCGCGACGGTTCCGCGGAAGGCGATGCAGAGCGCGACAATTCCGCCGAGAATTCCCGCCCAAGTGAGTAGCCAGAAGAGAACGCAGAAAAAACCGTGACGGAACGCTGTCTTGTCGTTTTTTGGCATAGTCTTGTCCTCCTGCGCTTTGATCGTGTTAATTTTAATTGGAATATACCGCGCGATTGTTTTTTTTTCAAGGGCGAGGATTGAGCGCACAAGACGGCAGATAAGGAAAAAAAGGAATTTTTCTTTCGGAAGGACTGGAAAAAAGTTCACCATGAATTATTTTAGCAGACAGGGGTTTTGAGTGTCTGTATTTTGAAATCACTGGATGGAATGATGGAAGAGATGCCGGAAGCACAAATCGATGCAGGAAAACTGCCGGAAGGCTATGTCTATTTGCGGCAGTGCGGCGAGGGCGCATTCGGCAAGGTTTGGCTGGTACGCGATCTTGCGCAGCGGCTCTTGGTGCTGAAAATGATCTTCAAGCAGCCCGGGTCCATGCGCGAACTCGACGGCGTGCGCGCCTTCTGCAATCTGAATTCGAATTGTCAAAATCTTGTCCGGATTTATCACACCGGCGAAAATGAGCATTTTTTCTTTTATACCATGCCTGCGGCGGATAATCTCAATTCGACGCTGGAGGAGTATCTGCCCAAAACGCTGGAGAATTTGCTGTGCCGGGAGAAGTTGACCCCCGAAACAACCCGAAAGATCGCGCTGCTTCTGCTCGACGGGCTGGAGGTGCTGCATCAGGCTGGACTGGTTCATCGGGATATTAAACCTGCGAATATCTTTTTCCTTGACGGCGTGCCGTGTCTGGGCGATGTCGGACTGGTCGGCGGCAGGGACGATCCGGCGTCTCTGATGGGAACGCTTCATTTTCTGCCGCCGGAGGTGCTCAAACAGGACGGCGGAAAACTTTATGGAGAAATCTATCTGCCGGAATATGACCTTTATGCGCTGGGCAAGGTGATGTACTGCATGTTGACCGGGCTTGATGTCGGGAATTTTCCGATCTTCCGCATGGAGGACGCGTCGGACACCCGGTTCGCAGCGCTGAACAAGATGATTCAACGGCTTTGCGCGCCGGAACACGCACTGCGGCTGAAAGACGCCGGACGGTTGAAAGTTTTGTTGCTTCAGCTGGGCCGCAGTCCGGGGCAACACTGGAAAATTCGCCAGCGGGGAGGGTTCGCCGTTGGTTTGCTCGGCTTGCTGTTGGCCGGTTCCGCTTTGGTCTGGGGGCTGTGGAAAACGCATGATCCGGTTCGCAGCGAGCCGGCGGAGCGCCCCCGTTTGCGTCCGCCGGTGGTGGTGGAATCGGCGGCTGCCGCCCCGGGAAATGCCGCGCGTGCTTCCGCTCGGCCTTCCCCGCGAATCGCGCCTGAGCGCTGGGAAGAGGCGCTGGAAGCGAACGATCCGAAGCTTCTGCGGCAAATGCTTCAACAGGGGATGGCGCCGGACACCATGCCGGAAAATTGGCAACAGACGCCGCTTTTTTACGCGATCCGGGAACACAAGCCGGTGGAATTTTTGACCCTTCTGCTGGATGCTGGGGCCTCTTTTTCGCCGTTGTCGGAGAAAAACAATGCACTGAATACGGCATTGTCTCATCATGCGCCGGGGAATGTGATCCGCTTGCTGGCCGCGCGCGCGCCGGATATCAATCAGGTCAATTCCGAGATGCGGCGGACCGCCTTGTTTTTGGCCGCGCAGGATGATTACGCCGAAGCGCTGCGCATTTTGATCAATTGCGGCGCCAAAGCCGATTGGCAGGATGTTTGGGGACAGACTGCGCTATTTAAATCGGTTCAGCATGGATGGCGCAAAGCGACCGAAGCGCTGTTGGAAGCCGGTGCGAATCCCGCGGTGGCCGACTTGTGTGGAGCCAATGCGCTGCATG
>JAQUYX010000256.1 GCA_028691615.1 Victivallaceae bacterium | reverse complement strand
TGCAGCGGGCAGCCGTGTCCGAATTGCGTCGTAGATCGTCCGCTCAATGACCGCGCCGCGCCGCACCCCGCAGAGAAATTCGACAAAAAGATCGCACAACTCCGCTTTCGGATAATGATCGCATCCGAGATTGAGCAGAATCGCGTAATCCGGCGTATAGTGCACCAGACTTTTGTCGCTCTCATCGGCTTCGTAAACAAAATATTTGCCGTCCCCCTTATGAAAATTTCCAGCCCACGGCGGATAGGCAAACCGATTCATCAGCGCGCCGTCCAGCACCGTCGGATATGCTCCGAGATTTAAGAGCGCCTCGGCAAGATAGGCTGTCACCGTGCTTTTTCCGCAGCTGCCGCAGACGGCGATCGAGCACTCGGCGTTGACTTCCCCGATTAGTCGCTGCAGCGCCACGGAACGGTGCAACCGGGGAATCGAACGGTCCCTGGCAAAGTCGGGATTGTCCTCCTCCACCGCGGTCGAATAGATCAATGCGTCGGGTCTTCCGTGTTCCAGAAAACTGCCATCCTGCGGATAAACCACAATCTCCTGCGCATCGAGCGCGTCAAAAATCCGGCGATTCTCCGTTCGTCCCGACGCCCGGTCGCTTCCGCTGACGCGGTAGTTGCGGCTCCGGCAGAGCTGCGCCAGACCGGACATCCCGATTCCACCCACGCCGACAAAATGCCAATAAGGCATGGAGGCGTCCCCGGTTTGGTTCCGATTTTCCTGATCGTTCATCGTCTTTTTTTCTCCGTTTTTGGTTCCGGCAACGGTTCGGTGGGCGGAACATTGAGAAATTTAAGCGCACGTTCGGCGATCCTACGGAAAACCGGCGCCGCCACCGTGCCGCCGTAATAACGCCCCTGCGGTTCATCCAGAGTCACCAGCAGCACAAACGCGGGTTTCTGCGCCGGAACGTATCCGACAAAACTGCCGAAATGTTTGCCGCTTGCATATCCGATGCCGGGGACATATTTCCGGCTCGTCCCGGTTTTTCCAGCGACCAGATAGCCCGGAATCGCCGCTTTCTGCGCCGTACCGCCCTCGCCGGTCACCAGCGACAGCATGCGGGACATCTTCTCCGCCGTGTCCGCTTTGCGAAAGAGCGGCCAGGCAGGAGCCAAAGGCGCCTCCTCGACCTTTCCGGTCGCCGGATCGACCACCCGATCCACCAGACGCAACGGACGCAACCGTCCGCCGGAGGCCAAGGCGCAATAAGCACGGACAATCTGCACCGGCGTGACCTGTACGCTGTATCCGATCGGGACACGGGTCACGGTCAAACCGTCCCATTTGCGCACCGGATGGAGCACGCCGCGCGACTCGGGACTGAGCGGAATCCCCGAATAGGTTCCGAATCCAAATTTGCGCAATGCGTAATAAACGCGTTTCTCCCCGAGCAGCAGCGCGACTTTCGCCGTTCCGATATTGCTGGAGGTTTTGATCACGTCGGTCACGGTGACTTTCCCTGCTTTGTGGGAGTCGGTCATGGCCTTGCCGCGATAAAACCAGACGCCTTTTTCACAGTCGACCATCGTTTCCGGCGTGACTACGCCCAAATCGATCGCTTCCGCAATCGAAAACGGTTTCATGATCGACCCGGGTTCGAAGGTATCCTCGGTAATCCGGTTGCGCCACGCATCCGCGGTAATCGACGCGCGGTTGTTCGGATCGAAGCTCGGCCGCTGGGCAATCGCCAGAATTTCTCCGGTCACTGGTTCGGCCATGACCGCATAAACGGCCTTGGGTTTCCACTCCTGCCACGCGGCGGTCAACTCCTCCTCCAGAATCGCCTGAAGCGGTTCCCGGATCGTCAGATAGATATTTTTTCCGTTGCGGAACGCCTCCGACTCGAAATTGCCGTAGCTCAACGGATACCCGATGCGGTCGCGTTCATAAGTTTCCGTGCCGGTGGTCGAGGTGATCTTGTCGTCGAAATATCGTTCCAACCCGGTCACAGGTTTTGGTTTGTCGCGATCCAGACTGGTGAAGCCGAGGATATTGGCCAGCAGAATGCCGTTGGGATAATAGCGGCGCGTACTCTCCGTAAGGATGACTTCGCGCATTTTAATTGTTTGCATCAGTTTGCGCAATCCTGCCGAATCATCCAGCGTGACATCGCGCTTGACCACCGAATACCGGACGGGCCGCTCCTTGCCCGCGGCGTTGCGATAAACGCGCGGCCGCACCTTCCCGGCCACCTCCGCCGGATCGAGTTTCAGCTCGCGCGCCAAAAGAAAGCTCACCGTTTTCCGGCGCGTATCATCTTTGATCTCGGAAGGGTCCACCGCGATATCCACACACGGCTGATTGCCGACCAGAAGATGCCCTTCGCGGTCGAAAATCTCACCGCGCAAGCCGGTTGTGACCTTGATCGCCGTATATTTTTTGCGGGCCTTTTCCAGGAGTTCCTCGTGCCGCACGATCTGAACCACATAGAAACGCACCAGCAACCCGGCCAGCAACAACGGCACCAGCAGAAATAGCACGCGCATGCGCACGCGAACGCTGTCGTTGCTGCTGAGCATGGGGAAAATTTTCCTTTCGGTGCTATTTCATCCCGTAACGGGCGGAAGCGCTTCTGGAGGCGCTTTCTCCCGGACGGCCGGAAAGGGAGATGTACCGAACCTGATGGGGTTCCGGCAGCTTCAGATCCAGTTTATGCAGGACGATCATCTTGCGAATGTGTTCCCAGCGGCTGAAATTCTCGCGTTTGCCGCGAAGATTGGCGATTTCGCGCTCCACATCGTGCAGCTGCATTCTGGTTTTGCGGATCTCGCGGGTGACGCCGGCGATCTGCTGGTCGAGATAGATATAGCTGTTGACAATCGCGCCAGTCGCTCCGATGCAAACAAGAAATTTGAACGTGCTCCAGACCCGCCGGGAAAAATCCCCGGAGGAGGAGGCACGGTTTCCGGCGCTGCCGGAACGCGTAGTCTGAATATTCATTCTTTTCTCCTTTGATATGGCAATTTGTTCTCCGATGAATCAAGATCAATTTTTTCCGCCGCGCGGAATCTGGCGCAGGCGGAACGCGAGTTGTCGGCCTTTTCCTCGTCAGCAGCGAAGAGCGCCCCCTTCAGCAGCAGACGCAAATCCGCCCGA
>JAQUYX010000255.1 GCA_028691615.1 Victivallaceae bacterium | reverse complement strand
CCCATTTCCCGACAGAGCACGCCGATCGATTCGTCCAGCAGACGATGCACGTCATTGCTGCGGACGACCGCGCGGCTGATCTCGTTCAGCACGGACATTTCGAGGTTTTCAGGTCGATTCATCGGCAAAAAAGTCCCGGTGTTGGATTTCTATAAGATACACCGGGAAATCATTTCTGCAAGCGGACGAATCAATGCTCTTGCGTCTCCGCGCGCAGCAGCAGCACGGCCGCCTCTGCCAGATTCACCGCCGCGGAAGTACCGCACCCGTCAAAATCGCAGCCGTCAAAAAAGTTGCGAAACGCCTCCACGCACGCCGGAGACGCCGCGCGCTCCGGGGCGAGCAACACCGTCGCCATGAGATTGCCCACCGCGCGCAACAATTCCGCCGCATGGCGAAAGCCGTCTGGAAAAACCGGAAGGAAGTAAGGCGTGTCTTCCCAAAGCGCGCTCTGGTCGAGCAATCCGGGCAGCTCATCCCGCAATTTGAACGGCAGACGCCGCCAGGAGCGGTTTCGTTCCCTGCCGGTGCAGTGATATTCCCGCCCGATCTTGGCAAGCTCCTTGAACAGTTCCTTCTCCGCCAGTTCCGCGGCAATCGACATGGCCTCTTTGCATTTTTCATGCAGTTCGCCTTCCTGTTCCACCTCGTAAAGCAGCCGCAGCGACACCTGCATCTGCGAGAGCTCGATATTCCACCAGTCCCGGTTGCGGTCGATGGCGAGGTTCCGTTCGATCCCCGGCACAGCATAACGCAATGCCAGATCGCGCCAGAAGGAATCCTTTGTCGCGTCGAAAGCGGCCATGTAAAACATCGGAAGACGCATGATTTCATGCGTGGAAATGGCGCCGAGCAAGTTGCTGACCATCGCCTTGCGGCCATCGAGCCGCAACAAATTTCCATGCGCGTCATCGGTCACGTTGACGCGACAGTATTCCGCGGTGTCCGTCAGAAGTTGACGCGCCGTGGCTTTCTCTGCGGGCGTAGCATATTCCGAGCGGAAATAACGCCACACGCCGTAGACAAAGAGCGTGAACTGATCCCGGGAACTGTTGGAATAGCAGCTTTTCCCGTCAGGAGCAACCGAGCGAACGACGAATCCGCGCCGCCCGTGCACCCGTGCGCACAGCTCCATTCCGCGAAAGAGTTTTCCGGCGAAATCCAGTATCTCCGACGCGCCGGTTCGTTCGTATTCCATCAGGAGCGCGTCAACGGCGAATCCGGCATTGAGCATCGAATCCTCCATCCCGGTCCCCCAGCCGCAAGGGTTGGGAACCAAGTGCGCAATCTCTTGGGCCGAAGGCAGATTTCCCAGCAGCGGGTCTTCCGGGTGATCGGTCAGAAAGTCGTAAAGCAGATTGCTTTTTTCGCAGAAAAGTTTTTCGCGAAGAAATTTGAAAGCACAAGTCAGCTGTTGATCCAAAGTAGTCATTCCTTTACCAGTTCATACGCGGCAACCGCCTTGCCGGAGCGATCGGTCGCCAGACGCAACCAAGTCTTTCCGACGGCGGTCGAGCGAAAATCCAGCGTCCCGATCCGGGTTCCGTCCAAATCGAGCATATAACACTTCCAATCGCCGCCAAAGGCGCGCGCCAGTTCAATTTCAGCAACCCCGCGCCGCACCAGAAGCGGCAGCGTCCCCTCGTCGATGCACGTGTTGCAATCGGCGTTGGTAAAGGTCATGCCGGTATTTTTCGTGTCCGTGAGATGCAGCAGCAGAATGCGTTTGCTTTTGGAAAGCGCCTCACCGTCGAGCGAACCGGCAAAGAACGCCGCAAATATGTCGGTGCGAACCACCGTTAGAAAGCGCCCCGCGCTGCTTTGCCCGCCGCCAAGCACACATCCCTCGCTGCGCGGCGTGGAGACATGAAAAATCTCCTTCCCCGCGTCCAATACGATTTCCCCGGTCGAAGAGCGGAATTGCTCTTTGGCTAGATTCACCGCGTCTTCGGGGAGGAGTTTTCGCTTCATGAGCTTTTTCAGATCCTCGTCCGGAATCCCCGGCACATAGTGCGGCAGCAAACTCTCCTTTTGCGGATAAAATCCGAGGGTGAACTTCGACTCCCGCGGAACGCTCCCCGGCAGCGCCACCGACCCGATCCTGCCGATCAGCCCCAACTGGAACAACGCGGCCGGATACTCCTCCGGGATCCCCCCGTTCTGAATCAAAAATGCATAACTCTTCCGGGACGCCGCCACATCGCCGCGCAAAAAGAAAAGCACCCCCGCCCGCTCGGAGAGAACCCGCAGCGGATCGTTTTTGGTTCGGAAGAAATCAATCGGCGACTCCTCCCGCTTCAGTTCGGCCGGGTCGGTCATCCACTGGAAGCGGCAGAGCATGCTCCAATCCTGCAGCGCGGCATACGCTCCGGTGAGAAACGCGCCCTCGACATTGTAGCTGTTCGGATTGACGTAATCCCATTCGCTGACCGTGAAAGGTTTGCCGAAGATTCGCGAAGGAAACAAATTGCCGATCGAGCCGCCGCGCCGGGAAATGGCGCTCTCATTCATCACCACCGAAGGCAGCGAATGAAATTTGCGGTTCGGAAAAACCGGATGAGCCCAGTAGAAGTGATTGTCCACATAATCGAACTGATTGCGCACCAGAACCATTGGCGCGGACGACCAATAATTCTGGTCGGTAAGCGGCACGCGGCAGCCGATCCGGTCGCGAATCAGCGACCGGAATCGATTCCACGCGACACGGTAAACTTCCACGAGAAAGTCGCGCCAATCAGGCGAACCGGAGTAGCCCTCGGGGGAGATTTTGCGCTCCGCACAATAGCGCTCGAACGCCTCTTCGTACCGTTTCCGGCTGAGTTTTCCGCGATCCCAGCTTTGAAAAATCGTCCCTTCATTGGCCAAAGACGCGAAGGCCAGCACCGGATCGACCTTCCACGCCATCTTCGTGTAGCGATTGACATGCGTAAGGAAATTGGTCACAAAACTCTCGTAATCGCGCATGACCTCTTCATCTATGAGCATCAGCGCCTTATATTCCCGGTGATCCACCGCGTAATCCGGCGCCGCCGCAAGCGAGCCCTTGGGCAGATTGCGCACCCCGAAAAAGTCCAGCGTCAGATAAATTCCGCGCTGCTTGCAAACGTATGCCAGATAATCAAGTTTGTCG
>JAQUYX010000254.1 GCA_028691615.1 Victivallaceae bacterium | reverse complement strand
GGCACATGCCCCGGCGCGACGAAAACTCCCTTGCAGGCGACTTTCTGTTTTTCCCCGTTCACCAGATTTTCCAGCAGAACCCCTTCGACCTCTTTCTCGCCAAGCACCTCGGCCACGGCACTGTTCCAGATAAAACGAATCTTCCCGTTGGCCTGCGCCCGTTCCGCCATAATCCGGCTGGCGCGCAGCGCGTCGCGCCGGTGCACGACCGTGACCGACGAAGCAAAATTGGTGAGAAAAATCGCCTCTTCCATCGCGGAATCCCCGCCGCCAACCACAACGACATCCTGATTGCGGTAAAACGCGCCGTCACAGGTCGCGCACGCGGAAACACCGTGATTTTTGAGCCGGTCCTCCGACGGAAGCCCCAGCCAGCGCGGAGAAGCGCCCGTGGAAACAATCACGCACGCAGCTTCGATCGCCTCGCCGTTGGCCAGCTCAATCTCAAATTCCCCCTTCCGGGAAAAATCCACCTTGGACACCCGGTCATATTCGATGACCGCCCCGAACTTCTCGGCCTGCTTCTGCATCCGGGTCATCAGATCGAAGCCCTCGACTCCGTCGGGAAAGCCGGGAAAATTCTCCACCTCGGTCGTTTGGGTCAGCAGGCCGCCGGGAAGCGTGCCGGAAATCTGAAGAAAATTGAGGTTTGCGCGCGCAGCATAGATCGCCGCAGTAAATCCCCCCGGACCGGTTCCGATGATGACCAGATCAATTTTTCTCATATCTGCATACTCCCCTTACATATTACAGCTTCGACCGTCTTAAAAGACGGCACTGGCAAACGTCCGTCTCAAAAAATAAGATAATACAAAAATCAGGCAAAGCAAGTCACATATCCGGGGAAAGCCCAAGAAAATTCATTTCTGACAATGCGGACAGTAACAGCTTGAACGCCCGCCCAATTCCACCTTGCGGATTTTCGCGGCGCAAACCGGACAGCTCTCCCCTTCCCGTCCGTAAATCGCCAGCTCCTGCGCAAATTTTCCTTCGCTTCCGTCCACATGCCGATAGCTGTGAATCGTGCTTCCCCCCGCGGCAATCGCGCGGCGCAGCACACGCTTGGCCGACTCCACAATCGCGGCGGCCTCTTTTTGCGTCACACGACACCCCTTGCGCGACGGACGGACTCCGGAAGCAAACAAGGTTTCCGCCGCATAGATGTTGCCGATCCCCGTGACGATGGAATTGTCCATCAAAAGCACCTTGACCGGCGCATGGCTCTTATGAATCTTCCGGTAAAACATCTGCGCATTGAACGCCTCCGAAAGCGGTTCGACTCCCAGCTTGGCAAAATGCGCAAGGTCCGCGCCCGCCGCCGGGGGAAGAGCATATTCCAGAATGCTGAATCTGCGCGCACACTCAAATCGGAAAACCATCCCGTCGTCGAGATGCATAAACACATGCTCATGTTTGCGGCGCGGCACCGACAAGGGCTCCACGCGCACCACCCCGGACATTCCGAGGTGCATCACCAGCGTCCCCGCAGGATTCAAATCCAACGCAAGATAGCGGCCGCGCCGACGGATCGCACAAATCGTCCGCCCCTCCAGTTTCGCGTCAAGGAGAGGCTTCAGCGAAGTACGCATCGCCGGAGAAAAAATCTCGACTTTGACAATGACCCTCCCCGTCAGCACTTGATCGAGCGCCGTTCGAATGGTCTCCACCTCGGGAAGCTCCGGCATCGCAATCCCCCTTTTCCCGCGCCTATTGCGCCACGGCAGCAAAAGGAACGCGGGAAATCTTCGGCAGACGCGCGAACGCATCCAGCGACAATGGGGAAAACACTCCGTCCCGGAAATAATAATATCCCAATCCGCCGACCATCGCGGCATTGTCCGTGCAGAAGCGCGGCTCCGCCAAGCGCAACAGCATGGACGGCGGAATCAACTGCTGCATCCGCCGCCGCAATTCCCCGTTGCAGGCCACGCCGCCTGCCACCACCACCGTATGCGCATTGAAATCCCGTGCGGCTTTGATCGCCTTGCGCGAAAGAACATCGACGATCGCCTCCTGATAGCTGGCGCTGATGTCCCGGATGAAATCGCTCTTGGTATCCGCGTTGGTTTCGCGCGCCTCGCGCACCTGATACAGCAGCGCCGTCTTGACTCCGCTGAAACTGAAATTGTATTGATGCTCCAGCGCCAGCGCCTTGCCCGCCGTGCCCGTCAGCGGACGCGGGAAATGGTATCTCTTGACATCGCCCCCCGCGGCTGCTTTCTGAATGGCGGGTCCGCCCGGATAACCAAGCCCGAGGAGTTTCGAGCCCTTGTCCAGCGCTTCGCCGGCGGCATCGTCGATCGTGCACCCAAGATGGGTGGCTTTGCCGTCCTCTTCGATCAGCACCAGAGAGGAATGCCCCCCGGAAACGACCAGCGCGAGAATCGGATAGGTTTCCTTGCGCGTCAGCAGCAAATACCCGTCGTCGTGAAGAAATGCGCCATAGATATGCGCCATAAAGTGATTGCACCCGATCAGCGGACGCCCCCAGTTGACCGCCAGCCCTTTGGCGTAACTCACGCCGACCAGCAGCGCGGGCATCAGCCCCGGCCCGTTGGTCACGGCCACCGCGTCGATCGACTCGGGGCCGACTCCGGCAGTGCGGAACGCCTCCTCGGCCACCACGTCCAACGCCTCAAGGTGTTCGCGCGCGGCCAGCTCCGGCACGACTCCGCCATGCGCCGCATGTTTGGCGATCTGCGTGGCGACGGCACTGGCGAGCACTTCGCGCCCGTCCCGGACGATGGCGCACGCGGTCTCGTCACAGCTGGTTTCGATCCCGAAAATCAACGACATGATAATTTCACCAGTTTGTAAGTCCTGATTTCAAAAGGTTTCATTTTCAGTTGGATGGCGCCGTTGACGCTCTGCGTCGCGCGGCCGTCGGCCCATTCGATCAGATTGGTTTCCACTGCCGCATATCCGTCGCGCAACAGAAGTTTGCCGCACGCCCGATCGCCGCGTGTCTCCAGAATCCGGGCGATGAAGCAATCTTCCTTTTCCGCCTTCTTGATGACTTCGAGGCTGATGTTGTCGCCCTCCACATGGCAGGGCGGCTGGAACGTCCCGGCAAATCCGTCAAAGACAAACGGCGCGCGGTTGAGCATGGCGGCCTCTTCAATGACATGGGATTGGA
>JAQUYX010000061.1 GCA_028691615.1 Victivallaceae bacterium | reverse complement strand
GGGGTGGTGCGGAAATTCGCGGTCGCCGGAATCTCCTTTTGCGGGCGGACAAACAACCTGAGCCGAAACGTCTCCTTCCACTGGTCGATCGTAAGTTCGAGTGGGATTTTGCCGGAAAAAACGTGTCCGGCAAGGCGAAATGAGATTGCAAGCTCTTGTGTGGTATTGGCCTTGACGGCAAAAGGCAAGCGGCCGCCGGAAAACTCTTGGGTGTCCTTCCCGAGCGCAATGGAGCCGGAGATCGGAAGGTCCAACGGGTTTGCAATCTGGAGGCGCAGCGTCCCCTGCTGTCCCTCGATCCGACAGGAGTGATTGGTCAAAAATGGTTTTACCGCATTGGCGCGGTGTTTTTCCAGCCCGTAGGTTTTCGGGACGGAGGCAACCGGCGCAAGGATTCCGCCATGCGTCATGGGGACGGTTTGCGTGTTGCCGAAGACGTCGGAGATTTTTACGGTTGAATTTTTTTGGCCCAAGAGCCAGAACGGAGCCCCTGAATCGGATTCGGCAGCCGTGCTCCAGCATGGATAGAAGGAATTTTTTTCATCGCTGAATTCGTAGCAATGATAATTTTCCGAGGAGAGATCCTGTTGAAAGCGTGCTTTTTTCAAAAGTCTTGTCAGCGCGTTGTAAATGACATATCCGGCCTTGGGTTCCAGATCATAAGAAAAAAGGCCGAAGTTGTGTTCCGGTTCCCATGCGAGTCTGCCGTCGTTTTTGAAATCGTACCAGAGATAGCCGACGGCGCCGTGCGCCCATGAGTAAATCAATTTTTGAAAGAGGGTTACGCCTTGTTCAAATTCGGTGATATTGACGCTGGGAATCCCCGTTTCCCCGGCGATCCAAGGGGTGGATTCAAGGCCGAGCTGTTTCTTGAGCGCGAGAAAATACTGGATTTCCTTTTGGTAAGCGTCAAAGGGGCCGTGACAATGAATGGAGATGACATCATAGTTGCCTTTTGCCGCGGTCAACGCTTCGCTCATGTAGTTCGGAGAGCTCATGGACGCATGGGGAATCGCCGCGGCAAAACCGCCGGAGAGAATTTTTGCGCGGGGATCGGTTTTGCGAATTTCTTCTGCGACAATCTTTTGCAGTTCCGCCAATTCCTTGGGCGAATAATTGCAGAAGAAAATCAGTTCCGGTTCATTCTGAAGCTCATAAAATGCAAACGTCCCCCTGGGAAAATAAGTGGATAATCTTCGGGTCCATTCCCGCATGCTTTGGTGATCCGGCGGAGCGCCGCCCGGCCAGCAATTCGGGTTGGCAACCTCATTTTTCTTCTTGTATGGAATCCAATTGGTCTGTTTTGCCCATCCGGGCGGTTCGCAGGGGGCGCCGATCCATCGGATCTTCCTGTCCTGAAACGGTTTGATCCGACCGGCAAGCTCCCGAAAATCCCAGACATCCTTCTTCGGCTGCACACGGTTCCATTGCGTGCCGTTGCGAATGAGATTCAACCCTGCCGAGGAATATGCTTGGGCCGCCAGGGATTGTTCCTCCGGGGAGAAGCGATGGGCATGGTACTGGCATCCGAACCAGAACGGCTGCTCTTCGGGCGACGCGGCGGGGCCGGAGGGCGCGAGAATTGCAAAGGTGGTACGGCCTCTTCGGGGGTCGGACTGGCCCGGAAGGGTGATGGCGTACGCGATTTCATAGATCCCTTCCCGAACGAGTTCCGGCATCAGGATCTTTTTTTTTTTGACCGGGGGCGAGATGAATGGTTGCGGATTCTTTTGCGAGCTGTTGTCGATGGTCGCTCAGCGTAATTTCCGAGGCAAATGCCATCGGCTCTTCGGTGATGTTTTCAAACGTGATGGAGGCTCTGCGGTCCGCGGTGTCCGGGAGAATCAAGCCGAGTTTCTGATGGGTCGGCGCAACTCGAATGCCATTGCTCTTCATTTGAGGGGAAAAAAACTGTAGATCCTCAATGGTCAAGCGCGCGGCACAGGGGCTTTGAAACGTTATTTTTTCCAGTTTTGATTTTGTGCCGGTGCGGGCTGGTACGGGAAAAACAAGATCGTTTGGCCCCTGATGAAGAATTTGTCCGGGCAAAGCGATCCATTTGCGATCCTCGGTCTTCAGCCATGCGCAAATGGCAATGCCGGGCTGGGAGGAGTTGATCGTGCCGATGAAGTCCTCCAGATGCCGGGGGGAATACCGCATTTCAATGAAATGATATTGCGGCATCATCGCGAATTTGCGGTTCAAGAGATTGGAGATTTCGTCCGCATGCGAGCACGGCCAATCCACGCGCACAAAGATGATTCGCCGGATTGAGGAGTCGACACGTTCGCGCAGAAACAACCCCGAGCGTCGTCTGGCGTCAATGATTTTCTCCTTTTCGAGCTCTGTTAATGCACGCTTCAACGTCTGGCGGGAGCAGGAATATTTGGTCAGCAAGTCTCTGGTCGTCGGCAACCGCATCCCCGGCTGATAAAACTGAAAACTCTGCTTCAGCGCCTGATATAATTTCTGCACATCGTCATTGATATTTTTGGGCATAAAAATTTCTCCATGTCAAATAGTATATTGTTTTTGTGCAGAAACTGCAAGTCTGCACAAAAATAAAAAAACAGTTCTTCCTTCCTTTCCTGCGGGATTGACGAAAGTCCCGTCGGAAGACACGGCGCGAGTTTTTGCCGTGCCGATTTTTCGGACTCCCGGAAAAAGCCGAAGGCCGCCATTGACAAGAGCCGCTTGAGCATGTATATTCCTGACTCTTGTTTTTGTTGACGGCACTGCCAAAAACCGCGCCGCGTCTTCCGGCGGCTCGGAAAAGGCTTGAAACGGTGGCTTTTCGGTCGTTACTCTCCGAGTAGCGACACTTAAATCCGCCATTGCATTCCTTTCCCGATCCATCCGGAATCCATCGGTGGGATTGTTGTCAGCACCGTCTTTTGTTGACGGCACTGCCAAAAACCGCGCCGCGTCTTCCTGCGGGATTTTTTGCAGCACCAGCACCGTCTTTGGTTGTCACGCGCGGGAAAGGTTTGGGTGTTTATGGCGGAAAGCCGGGTTCTCTGGTCAGTCAAAAAACTCGATCTGTGCATCGGGGAACAGCTTATTTTTCAGGATGCCGAATTCGCCGTCCATTCCGGCGAACGCCTCGCCCTGGTCGGGCGCAACGGAACCGGAAAATCCACTCTCCTCAACGTCATCACCGGCGCTTTGGAGTTGCAGGGCGCTCAGATCAGCCGCGCCACGGATCTGCGCATTGCCATGCTGCCGCAGGATTTCGCCCTCGACAACGAAAAGTCCGTAATCGAAAATATTCGCGACGGACTCTCGGATATTTACCGGCTTCTGGCGGAATTCGAGACCCTCTCCGGCAATTCGCCCCGCCATGCGGAGCTCGAAGAGGTGCTTTATCGTCTGGATGCATGGAACACCGAGGCCAAGGTCGCAGAACTCCTTCAGAAACTCGCGCCTGGCGATCCGAACCGTTTGGCCGGTCCCCTCTCCGGCGGCGAGAAACGCCGCGTCGCTTTGGCGCGCGCGCTGGTCGCCTCGCCCGATTTGCTGCTGCTGGACGAGCCGACCAATCATCTCGATGTCGATACGATTCGCTGGATTGAGGACTTTCTTGCCGACTGGCGCGGAAGTTGTCTTTTTGTGACGCACGACCGCTATTTCCTCGATCATCTCGCCGGTCGGGTTGTCGAGCTGGATCATGGGAAGTTTTACAGTTACGACGGCAGTTATCTGGCGTTTCTCGAAGGCAAAGCCCGACGGGAGAGCGCCGAGGACGCCATTGAGGAGAAACGCAAAAAGTTTCTGCGTTCGGAGATGGAATGGGTTCGGCGAAGCCCCAAAGCGCGATTGCGGCGCAATGTCGGCCGACTCAATTTTTTTGAGGAGCAGAACGCAATTTCCGCGCCCGAACGCGACCGGGACATGGACTTGGTCCTGCCCGCCCCCGAACGGCTCGGCAACAAGGTCATTGATTTCAAAGACGTCGATCTCTCCTTGGGCGGAAAAACGCTGCTCCACAATTTTTCGTTCGAATTCAAACCCGGCTGCCGGGTGGGGCTGCTGGGGGGCAACGGCGTCGGCAAAACCACGCTGCTGCGTCTGGTTACCGGGGAACTGATTCCCGACCGCGGCCAAATTGACGTGGCGCCGACCGTGCGGTTCAACTATATCGATCAGGGCAAAGTGCATCTGGATTTGGAAAAGAGCGTCCGCGATGAAATTTCCGGCGGCGTCGACACCGTCGATCTGGGCACGGAGAAGGTCAGCGTCTGGGGGTATCTGCGGCGATTCCTTTTTGAAGACGACCGGATCAATGCCAAGGTGAAATATCTCTCCGGCGGCGAGAAGGCGCGCCTGACGCTGGCCAAAGAGTTGAAGAAGGGCGGGAATTTTCTGGTGATGGACGAACCGACCAACGATCTGGATTTGCCGAGTCTGCGGATGCTCGAAGAGGCGCTGCGCAGTTTTCCCGGATGTCTGCTGCTGGTCAGCCATGACCGTTATTTTCTCGACCGGGTCTGTTCGTCGATTTTTCTCTTCGAAGGAGACGGGGAAATTTTTACGACCGACGGCACTTGCGACTATGCGTTTGCCAAACGCGCCGAACGCCGGGGCGAGATCGCGCCCCCGGTTGCGCCGTCGCCGTCGGTCAAACCCGGCCGCGTTGTCGTCCCGGCGGAACGCAAGAGCGTTCTCACCTATGCGGAGCGGTTGGAATTGGAGAAGATCGAAGGCAAGATCGCGGAGGCGGAAGCGGTGGTTGCCGATTGGGAACAAACGTTTGCCGCACCGGATTTTTTCGCCACGCACGGGGCCGATGCTGCGCAGTGCAATGCGCAGTTCGAGCAGGCCAAAGCCGCGGTCGCTTCTCTCTATGACCGCTGGGAGCTTCTGGAAAAGAAGAAGGCGGATTCCGAAAATTAAGGACGTCATACGCTTTTCATCATGATAAATCACAAATCCTGCATCTTTGCTTCGATTACGCAGCTTTGCTCGCGTCTGGTTACCTCTGGTAGCCAGATACTTGCAAAACTACGCACTCTTTGCAAAAATATTGCATTTGTGATCTCTCATTCCGAAAAGCGTATCAGTCCTTTTATATGCGTTTTTTTTGCACCCAAACATAACAAGGAGTGGTTGATTTTTGCCCTATGATCGCAGCAACTGACATTACCATGCGGTTCGGACAGCAGACTTTGTTCGAGAACGTCAATGTAAAATTCACCCCCGGCTGCCGGTACGGTTTGATCGGCGCCAACGGCTCCGGGAAGTCGACCTTCATGAAGATCCTTACCGGACAGCTGGCCCCCACCTTCGGAACCATCGCGGTCGATCGGGAGTGCCGGATCGGGTTTCTCCGGCAGAACCATTTCGATTATGAAGATGTGCCGATTCTCGACGTGGTTTACATGGGCAACGAGAAGCTCTGGAAGATTCATTGTGAACGCGAAGCCTTGTACAACAAGGCGGAACTCACTGCCGCGGAGGAGGAGCGCGCCAACAATATCGAATGTGAATTTTCCGATGCCGGCGGCTATACGATGGAGGCCG
The DNA here is from genome assembly GCA_028691615.1 of Victivallaceae bacterium. GTDB lineage: Bacteria > Verrucomicrobiota > Lentisphaeria > Victivallales > Victivallaceae > JAQUYX01. The sequence continues at coordinate 9,170 of JAQUYX010000061.1, read as the reverse complement.
ACGCCGCCAAACTCCTGATCGGTCTGGGGATTCCCGAGGGAAAACACACCCAGCCGCTCTCTTCGCTCACCGGCGGATTCAAGCTGCGGGTGCTGCTGGCGCAGGTGCTTTTTTACAATCCCGACATTCTGCTGCTGGACGAGCCGACCAACCATTTGGATATGGCCAGCATCGATTGGCTCTGCGGGATTCTCAAGAATCACAAAGGCACGGTGATCGTCATTTCGCACAACCGGTATTTTCTCAACGAAGTCTGCACGAATATCGCCGATCTGGATTATCAGGAGATCCGGCTTTTCACCGGCAATTACGACGACTTCATGACCGCCAATGCGATCGCGCTGGAGAATATCCGCCGGGAGAATCAGAAGAAGGAGACGCGGATCACCGAGCTGCGGGAGTTTATCAACCGCTTCGGAGCCAACGCCTCCAAAGCGCGGCAGGCGACCAGCCGTCAGAAGGAGCTTGACAAGATTCAGCTTCAGGAGATCAAACCGTCCAGCCGGGTGTCGCCGTACATCCGTTTTCAAGCGCGCGAACGGCTGGGGGAAAAGGTCATCGAATGCCGCGAGATCGGCAAACGCTATGAAACGCCGCTTTTTTCGCATTTTTCCATGCAGATCGGCAATCAGGAGAAAATCGCGATCATCGGGACCAACGGCGTCGGGAAAACCACGCTGCTGAAAATTCTTATCAAAGAACTGGCCCCGGACTCCGGCGAAGTCGAGCATGGCGAGACCGCCGGAATCAGTGTGTTTCCGCAGGATGCCTCGGAAATTCTCGATCGCGGCATGGCCGCCATCGACTGGCTGGCAAAATTTTCCCCCGTGGAAGGTTTGAGCGAGCAGGATTTGCGCTCGTTCATGGGCAAGATGCTTTTTTCCGGCGATGATGTGCGCAAGAAGACCGATGTCCTCTCCGGCGGCGAAAAAGCGCGTCTGATTCTGGCCAAGATGATGCTGGAAGCGGGAAATGTTCTGGTGCTGGACGAGCCGACCAACCATTTGGATCTGGAGTCGATCGAAGCGCTGAACTATGCGCTGACGCTTTATGGGAACACGGTTCTTTTTGTGAGCCACGACCGGGAGTTCATCCGCAGTCTGGCTACGCGGATTATTGAGATCGATGACGGCAAAATCACCGATTTCCCGGGGACGTTGGAGGAGTTTGAGGAATTTAAGCGGCGCCGTGCCAAAAAATAAGGCCGAAAAAACCCGCCGCATTGCTGCGGCGGGGACGTGGCTTGACGGCATGTCAAAACGCGCGTTTTGACTTCAGAACGAAAATGCGTCCGAATCCGGTCGGGATCGAATCAGAGTTTTTTGACCCGGCAGAAGGCGGGGGTATCCTCCACCGCGTAGCCGTGGGCTTTGAGCTCTTCGCGACAGCGATCCGCTTCCGCGTAGTTTTTGACCTTCTTTGCGGCGAAGCGGGCGTCGGCCAGCGCTTGAATTTCCAGAGGAATTTCGGCGGCGGCGCTTTTTCCCACGTCAAGATAACCGAGCACTTGGTCGAACTCGGCGAAGAGCGCCAGCGCTTTGGCCGCGTCGGATTTGGACAGCGATCCGGCTTCCAGCAGTTTATTGAGGTCGCGCGTGAGATCGAAAACCGCGGCCAGTCCTCCGGCGATATTGAGATCGTCGGAAATTTCCCGGTCGAATGCGGTTTTGGCTTCGAGGAGAAGCGGCTCAAGCGTCGGCGCGTCCGCGGGGGCGCAGGCCTCATGCAGCCGACGGAAGAAATCGTCGAACCGCCGCAGATGTTCGCGCGCCTGCGCCAGCGCGTCGAAGGTGAAATTCAGCTGCTTGCGGTAATGACAACCGGTCAGCACCATGCGCAGCTCCCGTCCCGACCATCCTTTGCTCAGCAGATCGCGCAGGGTATAAAAGTTGCCCAGCGATTTGCTCATTTTTTCGCCGTCCACCATCAGATGGGCGCAGTGAAGCCAGTAGTTGACGCTCCGGCAGCCGTTGGCGCATTCGCTCTGGGCGATTTCATCCTCGTGGTGCGGAAACATGTTGTCGATTCCGCCGGTGTGCAGATCGAAGGTTTTGCCGAGGTACTTCATGGACATGGCGCTGCATTCGATGTGCCAGCCGGGGCGGCCGGGGCCCCACGGGCTGTCCCAGCGTACGTCGCCGTCCTTCTCGTCCCAGGCTTTCCAGAGCGCGAAATCCCCGACGGACTCCTTGGCGTATTCATCGGTGGAGATCCGCACGCCGTCGCGCTGGTTCTCGCGGTCGATTCTGGCAAGTTTGCCGTAAGATGGAAATTTGTTGATGGCAAAGTAGATGGAGCGGTCGGAGGCCTGGTAAGCGTAGTTCTTGTCCAGCAACGTTTGAATCATCTGGATCATTTCCGGGATGTGCTTTGTCGCCGCGGGGTAGACTTTTGCGGGCGTGATGTTGAGGGTCTTGAGATCCTGGAAAAACGCGTCGATGTAGGTCTTGGTAAATACGGAAAGCGGTTTTCCCGAAGCGCGGGAATCGCGGATGGTCTTGTCGTCCACGTCGGTCAGATTCATGACTTGGGTGACGTCGTACCCCGCGTAGTTCAGCACCCGGTGCAGGAGATCTTCGAAGATGTAGGCGCGGAAGTTGCCGATGTGCGCGTAATTGTAGACGGTCGGTCCGCAGGTGTACATGCCGACTTGCGCGTCCCGGATTGCATGGAAGGGGACGACCGCGCGTTCCAGCGTATTGTAGAACTTTAGTTCCATCATGGGACAGGACTCCTTTTTTGACGGCACTGGGAGCAATTGTCGCGCCGTGTCGTCTATTTTGACGGTACTGCCGTCTATTCTGACAAGAAATATCGCTTGGCTGTCCGCCGGACGCCGTTCCAAGATCAGAACCGTGTCGCGTCGGACAAACGTCTGGCGGGGAACTTTCCCGTTCGACCCGGTAATTTAGCTCCGAAACGTGTTTTTTGCAATCCTCGGAGATAAAAATGGAAAAAAAAACGTTTTATCAATTGACTAACAGGATAGGTTGTAGTACTTTATATGCATTGCGCCAAAAACGGGAGCATCCGTCGGCGCGGCGTTTTTGTAGTATGACGCAGTTTGACAACCATGAAAAAGCCCATAAAGGAGTGTAAAATGACGAAACGTGACCTGGTGGTGAAGATTGCCCGCGAAACCGACCTGATTCAATCGGACGTGACCGAGGTGGTTCAGAAGACGCTGGACTATATCGCCTCCGAATTGATCGCCGGTAACACCATTGAGTTGCGCAATTTCGGCGTTTTTGAGATCAAGGTTCGCAAGAGCCGCAAGGGGCGCAATCCGAACCAGCCCAAGAATGAAGTGGTTATTCCCGAGCGTGCGGTCGTCAAATTCCGCGCCGGCAAGGAGCTGAAAGAAGCGGTCGAGAAGCTCGATCCCAAGAAGTTTCTCTAGGACTCCGGTTTCCGGGGAATGATCCCAGATGATTTCGACGGCGTTTTTTCCACAAGAAGAGGTTTTGAAACCTTTCTGCCTTGGGGAAGAAGCGCCTTTTTTATGGATGAATTTTGACGTTCCGAGTGGAAGGGGTTGCAGAAGATGAGCAATTTTTCGCCGGTTCCTGGCACCGCTGATATTTTTCCGGCGGAGGCAACTCGTTATCGCGCTATCGCCGATTGTGCCGACCGGGTGTTCGGACTTTACGGGTACGGCGAATTGCGCACGCCGATTTTTGAATACACCGAGGTTTTTCAGCGCGGGCTCGGCGGCGAGACGGAAGTGGTTCAAAAGGAGATGTATACCTTTCAGGACCGCGGCGGTCGAAGCCTGACGCTCCGTCCCGAAGGCACGGCCGGGGTGATGCGCGCGATGATGAATACCGGCGTGATGAATGGGGAAGAACAGCGGGTGTATTATTTCGGGCCGATGTTCCGCGGAGAACGGCCTGCGGCGGGGCGCCGTCGGCAGTTCCATCAGGTCGGGGTGGAGAATGTCGGAAGAATTTCTCCGGCGCTGGATGCCGAATGTATCGCCATGCTGGTGCATTTTCTCGACGAACTCGGGATTCAGAATTACGATCTCAAACTCAATACGCGCGGCGTGCAAAGCGACCGGCCTGCGGCCGCAGCTATGCTTCAGGAGTATTTCGGAAAGCACCTCGATACGCTTTGCGACGACTGCAAGGTGCGCTATGAGAAGAATATCTGGCGGATTCTCGACTGCAAGCAGCCGCATTGTCAGCAGCTGGTCGGGGCATGCCCGGATTATCTCAATGCGTTTTCGGAGGAGTCGCGCGCCTACTTCGACGAGGTGCGTCGCCAATTGGATCTCCTGGGCGTGCGTTATACCATTGATCCGCTGCTGGTGCGCGGACTGGATTATTATGTGCATACGGTTTTTGAGCTGGGCGCAAATCTGGCCGGCAGCAATATCGCCATTGCGGGGGGAGGGCGGTACGAACTCTTCCTGCCGGGCTGCAAAAAGCCGGTTCCCGGCGTGGGATTCGCCGCCGGTGTGGAACGGCTGCTGATGGCGCAGGGCGAATTGTCCGCTCCGCCGCCGTCGAGCGGGCCGGTTTTTTTGATTTCGCTTGGCGACGCCGCGTTTCTGGCCAATCTGACTCTGGCCGGAGCGCTTCGGCGCGCCGGAGTTGCCACTGCGCTTGAGCCGGAAGCCAAATCGATGAAGTCGCAGATGCGCGCGGCCAACCGCCTGCTTTCGCCGCTGGTGATCATTCGCGGAGACGGCGAAATGGAGCAGAAGATTGTCATGCTCAAAAAGATGTCGGACGGTTCGCAAAGCCAAGTCGCCGACGATCAGATCATTTCTACCTTGAAAGGGATGTTGTCATGAAAAAAAATCTGATTTTTGTCGGCGCGCCGGGCGCCGGGAAGGGGACGTTTTCCGCGGTGTTGACTGCGGAAAAGCCCTACTGTCACATTTCCACCGGAGATCTGTTGCGCGATGAAATCAAGCGCGACACGCAGCTCGGTCGTTCCGCCGCAGGCTTGATGAAAGCCGGGAAATTGGTGCCGGACGAAGTGGTCGCGGCGATGGTTGAAAGCCGTTTGGCGCAGAAGGACTGCCAGGAAGGCTTCATCCTCGACGGCTATCCCCGCACGGTGCATCAGGCGGAACTGCTGGACGCGGTGCTGACCAAGCTGGGCAAGGAACTGGATCGCGTGGTGCTTTTTCAAGTGCCGGACGAGGTGCTGCTGCAGCGCCTTACCGCACGGGAAAGCTGCCGGAAGTGCGGAGAAATCTTTAATAAGCTCTTCAAACCATCGAAAACCGCCGGAGTTTGCGACAAATGCGGCGGCGAGCTTTTCCAGCGTCCCGACGACTCTCTGGAAACCGCGAAGAACCGCCTCAAGGTGTTTTACGAGCAGACCTTGCCGGTGATCGAATATTATCGCGCGAAGGGGAAACTTTTCACCGTGACCGCGCTGGAACGCGAACAGATTGCCGATCTGATCCGCAAGGAGCTGTATTAAGATGCGCAAGGATCGCGAGTGCATTCTTCATACTGCGGAGGAAATTGTTCATATCCGGCGTGCCGCCGAGTTGACTGCGCAGGTTCGCGACGCTTTGCCGAAAGCCTGCGTGCCCGGCATGAGCACGCTTGAACTCGACGAAATTGCGGGCTGTCTGATCGCCCGGACCGGGGGCAAAAGCGCGTTTCTCGGATACGGCGGGTTTCCCGGCAACATTTGCATCTCGGTCAACGAGGAGGTTGTGCACGGCATCGGCCGCGCGGACCGGATTCTCAACGAGGGCGACATTGTGAGCGTCGATGTGGGCGTGGCCATCGACGGAGGCGTGGGAGATTCGGCTTTGACCTTTGTGGTGGGGGACGTTGAAGTCTCCGCCGAGGTGAGCCACCTGCTTTCGGTGACCCGGCACGCGTTGAATCAGGGACTGGCGCAATGCCGGATGAACAACCGGATTTGCGACGTTTCGCGCGCCATCGAACGGGAAGGCAATCGCGGGGGGCTGGGGATCGTCCGCGATTATGTCGGCCACGGCTGCGGCACACATCTGCATGAACCGCCGGAGGTGCCGAACTTTTTCTGCGGTTCTCCCGGACCGCTGCTGCGTCCCGGCATGGTTCTCGCCGTGGAGCCGATGTTCACGCTGGGCACCTGGAAGGTCAAGACTGACCGGATCAACAATTGGACCGTGCGTACCGCCGATGGCAAATGGGCGGCGCACTTTGAACATATGGTACTGATAACTGAAACCGAACCGGAGATCCTGACGTGGCCAAAGACGACGTGCTGAAGGTCGAAGGACTGGTCAAAGAGCTGCTTCCGAACACGATGTTTAAGGTGGAACTTCCCACCGGACACGTGGTGGACGCGCACATCAGCGGCAAAATGCGGTTGAATTTCATCCGCATTCTGCCGGGTGACAGTGTGACGCTCGAGATGAGTCCCTACGATCTGACCAAGGGTAGAATTGTGTTTCGCAAAAAGTAGCCTCTTCCGGCAACGGGAGAGCGGGAGCGTGCAAGACATTTCCGGCAATTCCCTGCGAATCGGGACTCCGGTTCGAGGGGAGTTGCGGGAGATTGTTTTTCCGTTTTTATACTGAGCGAAAAATAGGTTGAAAGAAAAAAATCCAACTGAGGCGCTTTCGTTTCAAAATTTTCGGCCGACAGTCCGGGGACGAATGGTCGGGAATGATTTTTGAAAAGCGCCTTGACGAAAGGAAAAAGGAAGCAGCATGAAAGTTCTGGTGCTCAATGCCGGAAGTTCCTCGATGAAGTTTACCGTGTACGCAATGGAAAAAGAGGCCGTGCTGGCCAAAGGCGTTGCCGAACGGCTCGGGACTGACAAACCCAATCTGATTTATAAGACCGCTGACAACTGGAAATCCGAGACGGCGCTGGCCGCCAAGGCCGGTCATGTCGATGCACTGTCGGCCATCTGCAAAAAATTGACCGATCCGGAGCACGGAGTGCTCAAGAGTCTGACGGAGATTGAGGCGATCGGTCATCGCGTGCTTCACGGCGGCGAGAAGATCACCCGTCCGGTCAAGGTCGATGGTCCGGTCAAAGCGATCATTCGCGAATGTTTTCCGCTGGGCCCGCTGCACAATCCGGCGAATCTCTCCGGGATCGAGGCTTGCGAAAAGGAGTTTCCGGGCGTTTCCAATGTGGCGGTTTTCGACACCCAGTTTCACCAGACCATGCCTCCGGAAGCGTATCTTTACGCGATTCCTTATGAATATTATACCAAATATGCAATCCGCAAATACGGATTCCACGGCACCAGCCATCATTATGTGAGTCTGGCGACCGCCAAGTTCCTCGGCAAAGCGCCCGAGGAGATCAATGTCATCACCTGCCATCTGGGCAACGGCTGCAGTCTGGCCGCCGTGCAGCACGGCAAAGTTGTCGATACTTCCATGGGATTGACTCCGCTGGAAGGCCTGATGATGGGAACGCGCAGCGGCGATCTGGATCCTGCCGCGGTGGTGCGGATGATTCAGCTGGGCAGCACGCCTGCAGAGGTTGATCGCGTGCTCAACAAGGAGTCGGGACTTTACGGGGTCGGCGGAATTCATTCCGGCGACATGCGCGACATGCTTGCGGCGGCCGAGTCCGGCAATGAGCAGGCGGCGCTCGCGGTGCGGATGTTTGTGCGCAGAATTGTCAAATACATCGGCTCGTATTATGTGCTTATGGGCGGAGCCGACGCGCTTGCGTTCACCGGTGGAATCGGGGAATTTTCCCGCCCGATCCGCGAGAAGGTGATGCGTGGGCTCTCCGCGCTGGGGTTGGAGCTGGACGCGGCGCGCAATGAGGAATGTTTCGGCAAGGCCGGAGTGATTTCGACCGATTCGAGCAAGTGGAAGGCGATTGTGATGCCGACCGACGAAGAGTTGATGATTGCCCGCCAGACGATTCAGACTCTGGCTAAATAATTAAATACAAAAAGAGGGAGAGAGAAAATGCCCGCATTGGATTCTTTTCTTGCGACGGCCCGGAAACTTCAGCGCACGATCGTGATGCCGGAAGGCAACGATCCGCGGGTTGTCAAAGCTGCGACCATGGCCATTGAGGCCGGAATTGTCAAAAAGATCATCGTTCTCGGTACGGAAGCGGAGATCTCCGCGGCCTGCGCCGAAGCGGGAGTCGCGGAGCGGAAATTCGAGTCGATCGATTTCCTCGCCAGCGCTAAATATGAAGAGTTCAGCCAGATGCTTTTCGAGAAGCGCAAAGCCAAGGGCTGCACCATCGAGCAGGCGCGTAAAATGATGTCGAGCCGGATTTATTTCGGTGCGATGATGACCAGCACCGGCATGGCCGACGGTCTTGTCGCCGGAAGCATTGCCGCGACCGCCGACATGCTGCGCGCCGCGTTTCACTGCATCGGGACGGCCAAGGGGATCAAAATTGCGTCGAGCACGTTTGTGATGGATCTGGCGACTCCGGCTCCTGCGGGCGACAAGGTTCTGCTCTTTGCCGACTGCGCAGTCAATCCCAATCCCGACGCCAACCAGCTTGTGGACATTGCCACGGCGACGGCCAAGACGTACCGCGCGCTGATCGGCAAGCAGCCGAAAGTTGCGTTCCTCTCATTTTCCAGTCACGGCAGCGCCCAGAACGAGATTCTGGACAAGGTGATCGAGGCGACCCGTCTCTTCAAGGAGAAGGTCGCCGCCGAGAATCTCGACGTGCTGGTGGACGGCGAACTGCAGGCGGATGCCTCGATTGTCCCGTCGGTTGCGGCGGCGAAGGCGCCGGGCAGCCCGCTTGGCGGCTCTGCGAACGTGCTGATTTTCCCCGATTTGAATGCGGGCAATATCTGCTATAAGCTGGTGCAGCGTCTGGGCGGAGCCAAGGCTTACGGGCCGGTGATTCAGGGGTTGGCAAAACCGCTCAATGACCTCTCCCGCGGTTGTGTGGCCGAAGATATTTTCGGTGTGATTGCGATCACCGCCTGCCAGACGGCATAGGTTTTTGGCGCGGTTTCCGTTCGGAGAAGCGAAAAATCCTCTGCATGGAATGAGGATTTTTTTCTCCGGGCGGAAAAACGCAAGCATTGTGCAGGAAATCTGCGACGGAAAGCACGGATGAAGAAACTGGGCGAATGGCTGTCTTTGGCGGTATTGCTGACCGTCCTCGGGGTATTTCTGCTGTTGCTGGTTCTGCTGGAGGCCGGGGAAGGATGCCAGTGGGAGCGTTTTGTCGAGATTCTGACCAATCGCATTTATCTGG
>JAQUYX010000060.1 GCA_028691615.1 Victivallaceae bacterium | reverse complement strand
GGGTGCTGGTGACCGGGCGGCGGACGATTGTTTTCTCCCGCTGATTTGCTTTCGGGGGAAGGGCGCTTACGAGCCGGATTCGCCGGACACCAGTTTCAGCCCGACGATTCCCGCGACGATCAAACCGAGGCAAAGAATCCGCAGCGCCGAAGCGCTGTCGCCGAACACCACGATTCCGAAAATCGCCGTCCCCACCGCTCCGATTCCCGTCCAGACGGCATACGCGGTTCCCAGCGGCAACGTCCGCAACGCCAGCGAGAGCCCGACCACGCTGAGAATCATCATGATCGCGGTGAATGCCGAAGGCAGAAGCCGGGTGAATCCGTGGGAATATTTCATGCCGACCGCCCACGAAATTTCACAAAGACCGGCAAGTAATAGAAAAATCCAATTCATATCTCCTCCGAAGATTGCTTTTTGCCGATGCAAAATGTAGCATGCGGCGTGCAAAAAGCAACAGAAATGTTTATTGATGAATGATCTGTGGTGCTTTTTTCATCGGAATGCCCCACGACAGCAGCAAGGCGAGAAACGATCCGCCTGCCAGTTTTGCCATCAGCGGCAACGCCTCCGACGGGGAGAGCAGACCGTAGATCGGCGAAACAACGGTAAATATTTGGGTTTCGTGAATCGCGCCGAGCACGTTGATCCCGTTGCAGATCAGCAGCACCGAAGCGAGTAGCGCGATTGGATTTGTGCGCGGCATCCACCGGCGCAGAATCAAGGTGCAATTGGCGTAGAAGAAACCGCAGCAGCCCAGTGCGCTTACTCCGTCGATGCTTCGTAAAGACGTTTCCTGCCATTGGAGAGAGGGAATTGCGGCAGTTGTGCCCGCTGTGAGAATCAGTGCTCCGCAAGCCAGAAAAAACAGCGCGAATAGATACCCCGGAATCACCCGGTTTGCCGAAAAACGGTAGAAGAATCGGGATACTGTCCAGCGGGGCAGATCCTGTTCGCAGCGCCGTGTCTTGTGGAACGGCGCAATGGCGGCCACCATTGCCAAGCCTCCCGCAAACACCATCGTTGTCAAGCTCCAGACCAGCAGCGAACGTTTCGGTGTAAGTCCCAGCAGCAGAAGAAGAAAATAAAACCCGATCAGACTCATGCCGATGGCTGTTTTGCCTTTCCAGAAGCGGTTGGCCATCTCCGGCAGAATCGCCCCTTCGGTCAGCAGGAGCGCCGTCCAGGAGAGCAGCACGCAGCCGATTGTCCATGCCGCGGAATATCCGATTTGGGAGATTTCGACCGGCGGTTTGACCGAGGCGAAGGCGATTGCGAAAAATGCTCCGCAAAAACATAGTCCTGCTCCAGCGGTTCCGGTGCTGCGGTTTTTTCTGTTCGGCGGAATCATCGCTGTGAATGCGCCTCCCCAGAAGAGAATCGTCAGCAGCAGCACTCCGACCCGGACGACCGCCCCGCCGTGCCACACCGGACAGCGAAAGAGAAACCACAGTAAGCCCGGAGCGCCCGCCGTCAGGTTCAGGAGAAAGAGCGCCGTCACCGCCGTGAGTTTTCCCCGCGCGATTTTCGCCGGGGACAATGCCGTGGTGAATTCCGGGGAGATTCCGTCGGTCTGACGCTCGTTGCCCCAGCGCATCAGCACGGAAAGCGGCGACACCAGCGAGAGAATGGCAAAAACCCATGCGTAGAAAGCGAATGCGCCTGTTATCCTTCGTCCGCCGCCGAATTCGAGTTCGGCTGCGACCGCGGCATAGACCGAGAGGATTTCCAGCACGGCGATCATCAGCAAATTCATATACAGGATTTTGCCGTGAAGACTCTGTCTTAATTCCTTGACCAGCACCGGGTTGATCTGATCCGCAAAGCTGTGCGACAGCCGTTCAATCAAAACATTTGCCATGATATTACTGCACCTCTCCTTTGGTCGCCTGCAAAAAGATCTCTTCCAGCCCCAGATCGGGGCGGCTCATGCCGACCACCGGAAGATTGCTGCGGAAAATTTCCTGCATCACCATTCGGAATTGCTCCTCTGCGCCTTCCAACTCCAACAGCCATTGACGCGCGGAGACTTTTTTGACCGCACGGATTCCCCCGATTTGGCGCAACGCCTCCGGCGGCGCTTCGAACACCGCGTCAAATACCAGCAACACCCGCACGGAAGATTTATGTCCCTCCTGCTCCTTCTGCAGCAGGGTGCGTTCTCCGGCGCTGACCAGCCGTCCTTTTTCCAGAATGACCACGCCGTCGGCAATATCGTCCAGATCGCTTAAGATATGCGAGGAGATGAAGATGCTTTTGCCCGCCGCGGCGAGTCGGCGCAGGCAGTTGCGCAACTCCAGCCGCGCCCGCGGATCGAGTCCCGCCGCCGGTTCGTCCAGCAGCAGCAGCGCCGGATCGTGCAGCAATACGCGCGCAAGCGAAACCTGCTGTTTCATCCCTTTCGAAAGTTCATTCAGAAATTTTCCGCCCAGTCCGATCAAATTGGTGAATTCGGACACCCGCCGAACCGCCTCGGCGCGCGCCGCTTCCGGCATACCGAAGGCGCGGGCAAAGTTGTCCAGATATTCCCAGACTTCGATGTCCGACGCTTCCGGCAGCGTGTCCGGCATAAATCCCGCGTCGGCGAAGGCTTTTTCCGGATAGTCGGTTACGGCGATTCCGTCGAAGAGCACTTCGCCCGAATCGGGACGAGTCAATCCTGCCATAATCCGCAGCGTGGTGGTTTTACCTGCGCCGTTGGGGCCGACGAAGCCGAAGATTTTGCCGGGGGGCAATTCGAAGGAGAGATCCCGCAATGCGGGGACTCCCCGGAATGATTTCCATAGATGTTCGACACGAACCAACATAAGTTTTGCTTCTCCCTGCGAGGTTGACGGCATTGTCCAACGGCGCGCCGCTTCTGAGTGGAAGGGCAACGCGTTCATGATCGCGCTGAATTTGCCGCTTCAATATAGAAGCACCCCGGAGGAAAAACAAGTCCCGGGACACGAAAAACTCGGGAAAAGATTTTCAGCTGCCGCAATGCTTAAAGCCGTGCGAAGAGATCCCGGAAAACAAGATCCCGCTCGACCGCGTAGGCAATTTTCACCGGATGCCGCCCGGGGGCAACCGTGCGCCACTGCCGGTCGTCCAGCAGAATCGGAGACGGCACAATGTCGAAGCGGAACGCCTCCGGCACCCGGAAGGTCGCGATGGTGGCAATATCCCAGATGACTTTGCTCATCGTCCCGCGAAGGCGGTTGTAGTCGCTGAAAATCTCCAGCAAATAGTCGCTGACCGCATTGCGTCCCCGCAGAAAAGGAGTCAATTCCAGCGTGGTGGTGTTGAGGTGATCGGCGACGTTCTGGCAGGGAATGACAATCAGCGGTACGCCGCAGTCGTACAGAACTTGCGCGGCGGCGACATCCTGTCGGAGATTGTACTCGTTGTTGTCGCGCCATTCGACCGGGTTGCCCCCCAGCCAGACGACGGTGATCTTTGCGACTAGATCGGGGCGCAGCAGAAAGACCGATGCCAGATCCGTGGCTACCGCAATGCCTGTCAGATAAAGCATTTTTCCCTCGGCCGCCGCGCGATCGGCTTCAAAAATGATCCGATCAACTCCCTCGGAGCGCACCGGGGTGTGCCGGTCCGGCAGATAGGTTTCGGAGCCGTGACAGATCTTTTTGTCGGAACAAATCTCCATGCGGCGGAACAGATTCTCCAACTCCTGATAACTCAGGCGCATTCCTTCGGCCGGACAAGGTGTCTTTCCGGAGGTGAACGGCGCGGCGACAATTCCGCGCAGGTCGCAACTGTCGGGGCTTTTCTGGGCGTAAACGACCGCGAACTGGTCGTCAATCTCATTGAAGGTATCGGTATCCAGAACCATTGCGGCCGGCAGTTGCGGCGCGCCATAGCATTTTTCGTAATGGGCATTGGTTAGCTGCGGGAAATTGGTCATTGCCATCGTCGCATATCCTTATTTTTGTGCGGAAATTTTTTTTTAATGAGATAGTATAGCTGTCTTCCTGCTCAAAAACAAGAGGCCTCGTTAGCACAAATTGCTGATATCATAGCATTGTTCGCTGATGCAGGCGCTTGAAAAAAAACAGGCGTCGGCTATTGGCACGATCTGTATTGATACAGTATAATATAGACTGATACAAGAAAATTCGAAAGAGACATTCATGATTCATCAGAACAAATCCGATCATTTGGAAAAGGAACTCCGCCGGGAATTGGAACGAATGCCGGAGGGCGAACAGCTGCGCAGCGTCCGCCGGATCATGGCGGATTACAACGTCAGTCAGCTGGTCGTCAACCAGGCGCTTGACAATCTGGAACGCTCCGGCTGGATCATTCGCCGCGCCCGGCGCGGTATTTTCCGCTACGGCGTCGGCGGCAACCGCAAGCTGCACATTGCCATGATCGCCCCCGACTGGGAATCTCCGGTCTACAACGAACTGGAAAATCAGCTGAACAATCAATGCGACACCGAGGAGATGATTGTTCAGCGGTTTGTTTTTCCGGTGTTTCCCAATGGCTTGTTTCATTATCTGCCCGTGCGGGAATTTGACATCATTCTGGTCGTCAGCGCGCCGCTTTTGCAAATGCAGGACATCGATCAGATTATCCATTGCCCGGTGCCGATTCTCTTCCTCGGGGCGAGTTTCCCGGGAATCGCACTCAACTACATCGACGCAAATCCGACAAAAAACGGAATGATCGCCGCGGATTTCCTTATCCGTCGCGGTTATCGGCGTCCGGCCATCCTCTACCATGAGCCGCACATCGCCAACCATGACGAGCGTGCGGAGGGATTTCAACTGACGGCGGCCAGTCATAATATTCCGGTCACGGTGCTGGATACGCATACGGCCATCGGCTCGAGTTCCACGGCATGCGCTCTGGGGTGTGTTCAGGAACTTCTGACGGCGGGAAAATTTGATTTTGACAGTCTTTATCTGATCGCGGATTCCGCGTATCCGGCCCTGTCGCATCTGTTCGCGACGCATTCCGTTAAAATCCCGGAGGATATCGGGATTCTCGGATCGGACGGCAATGAATGCGGACTGTATGCGCCGATTCCGCTGACCACGGTCGGAATCGGTTATCCGAATTATATTGCGACGGTATACAAGGCGATTGACCGGTTGGTCAACGACCGCAATGACCTTGTGCAAATTGTAATGACCCCGCAAATCATCGAACGGTCCTCCGTTCGAACAAAAACAAAGGAGTAATGGCTATGCGAAAATGTTTTACCCTGATCGAATTGTTGGTGGTGATCGCGATCATCGCCATCCTGGCAGGAATGCTGCTGCCCGCATTGAATCAGGCGCGTGCAAAGGCGCGCGGCATCAAATGTGTCAGCAATCTGCGGCAGATGGGCACCGGATTCAATCTTTATTCGGTGGACAACGACGATTTCCTGCCGATTGCGACGTACACCAACGCCACCTGTCTGGATTCCTCCAGCTCGTCGATTGTCACCAATCCCGCCGCCCAGCTCAACCGCGCCGGACACTATCTGTCGCTGATTTGGAACTATGTCAGCGGATACAGCATTGCGCTCTGCCCGGCGAGCAACATTGATCCGAATGTCGACGGAACTTTGCAGAAAGTGCCGGTGTCCACGGCGGTAACCAACTTCAAATATTTCACCACCAGCTACACGCTCCGCTGGATGCTCGTGCGCTCCGACGGACCGAAATACGCCGGAAAGGTGAAGTTCGGCATGTTCAAAATGCCGTCCCGCCAAGTGCTTCTGCCGGAAACCTACAACTTCCATGACGCCGGGACTAAAATCAGACTCGGCGTCGCCTGCTCGAATATCGGCAAGGTCAACATCAACGCTCTCTGGGCCGACACTCATGTCGAAACATGGAAGGAAGTCGCCTATACCGGCGGGAACTATTACGTGAACGGGTTCCTTTTCAACAGCGGTCCGTCTTCGGACACCTATCGCGCGAGCCGTCTTCAGTACGGGTATGACAAGCAGTAATTTTCACAAGAGAGAGAGACTTCCGGTATGAAAAAATCAGCCCTGATTGTGGCCGCGCTGACCGCGGCGACGGCGGCCTTTTGCGCCGAATCCTTCACCTTGGAACGCCCCGGAGAGTGGGTATTCCGGCGCGGGGACGCGGCGGAAGCGAAGATCGACGAAACTTCCGGCGAAATTGTGTGCCGGAGTTTTGAAGGAAAAAATGTCCCGCTGACCGTGCGCCAAAGTCCGGACGGGAAATCCCGTCTGATTCAGCTGCCGACTTCCGATTGTGGATATTATGTTTTGACGAATCCGGCGAACAAGAAACGCCAGAGTTTTGCGGTGGTTCCCCCTGTTCCGGCGCACGATACGTTCGAAAATCCCTTCGGCGTTAATTATCATCTGACCCGGATTGCGCTTTCCGACGCCAAACGGGAGGTCAGAATGGCGCAGTTCATCGGTCTGGATTGGGCGCGCGGCGTGCTTTTCGACTGGTCTTCGGTGCGGGACGGTTCCGGGAAGGCGCTGTTCGCAAAATATGCAGCGCTGCGGGATTTTCTCAAAGAATCCAAGTTACACTGTCTGGGCGGGCTGTATTATGTGCCGCAGGAAATTTCCAGTGCGCCGGAGGGGGTCGAGCGTCTGGTTGCGACCCGTTGTCCGCCCGAGGATATGACGCCGGGAAAAGTTTTCGCCAAACAGTTGGCCAAGGAGTATGATTTCATCCGTTATTGGGAGGTCGGTAACGAGCCGGACGCGGATCTCTTCTGGCGCGGCCGCTGGAGGAATTACATCCGGCATGACGAACGTGCGGTCATCGGCGATTACGTCGATTATCTTGCCGCCGCGTATCAGGGGTTCAAGGAAGCGGACCCGAAGAACGTGGTTCTGCTGGGCGGCCTGACCAGTCACGGCCCGGTCGGCTACACGTGGAAACCCTTTTGGAAAACGGCGTTGGAGGCGGGGTGCTGGAAGTACTTTGATGTGCTGAACGTGCACTATGCCGCGGATATCGGACTTTTCCGGAAAATGATGCTGGACGCGGGCGGCGCCGACCGTCCCTGCTGGCTGACGGAAACCGGCGGCAGCGCCGCGGGGGGCGCGGACAATGAGCGCACTCAGGTCGTTCGCGACGTTACCGAACAGGTCGCGCAGCTTTCCGCCGGCGCGGTCAAGGTCATGAAATACGATTTCCGCAACGACGGAACCAATCCGCTGTACAACGAGCACCATTTCGGCATGGTGCGCCGCGATTTCTCCCCGAAGCCGACGTATGTGGCCCACGCGGTGATGATCGCCAAGCTGCTGAACACGCGTCCGGTGGCGGAGTTGAATGTGCTCAAGAGCGCGGATCGGGGATTCCTGAAAGGATTTGCCTTTGCGCACAAGGACGGCTCGTATGTCAATGTGCTGTGGTTGAATCTTGCCAAAAAAGCGAAAGTGAAGCTGGCGGTCGGTTCCGATTCGCTCACCTATACCTCTGCGCTTGGTGTCCAGAAAGTGCTTCGGCCCGACGCGACCGGACACCTGCTGCTGGAGGTGGACGACCTGCCGTTTTATCTGGAAGGGGTGGTCAAATCCGCTCCGGGCAAGATTGTTTATCCCGCCGATACCCTGGTCAAGCGCATTGCGCTGCCGCTGAAGAATGCGGCCTTTGAGAACCGGAAGCTGGAGTCCTGGCATTCTTTGTTCGACAAAACCGTATCGCGGACCAGTTGCGCCGGGGGGACGCTCCGTGTGGAGGTGTCCGCACCGGGATTCAAACAATATCTGCCAATTTTCCAGCATATCGACATCGCCAAATTCATGGAGGATCTTCCTGCCGATTGCTATGTCCGTCTTGTGCTCTCCTGCCGGACGAAGCGCGAAAACATCGTCGGGCGCGGAACGACGCTCTGCGGGAGTTTTCTGGACGGGGCGAGAAAGCGTGTAGCGTATCGGGACGGCGGATACCGGGCGGGGACGCACGACTGGCAGTTGGAGACGCTTTTGAGCAAGCCCCTGCCGCCGCAGACCCGCACGATCGGGGTGGAGTACTATTTTGCGCCGAAGACCACCGGAAAAATTGAGGTGGACGATTTCCGTGCCGAGCTGGAGGTGTGGAAGAAGCCGCAGCTCTGAGGCTCCAAGCCCGTCCTGCCGCCGGGGATTCCCCGGCGGGGGGCAGCGGGGATTATTTTCGAACGATCTCGTAAGCCATGATTCCTTCGGGGGAGCAGGCGGTGTCCGCGACAAAGCGAAGCACCCCGCCGACGAACTCCGCGGGAATTTTTTTGCACCTTGCCCCGGAAAAATTCAAGGCGTACACATCGCAGGGCGCATCGCCCTCCAGACGCAGTGTGAGCTGCGCCTTGCCGCGTCGCAGCAGATGCGGCAGTGTGCCCACTTTCTCATAAAGACGCATCGCCGGATCTGCGAACGTGTCATTGGTATTGAGCATATCCGTGAGGTGCAGTACGAGCATGCGTTTGGAACTTCCGAGCGGGGCGTGGTCGAGCGCGATGCAGCCGACGGTCGCCCCGGCTGGAGACAACACGGCGGAAAGCCGCTCCCCGGAGAGTTTGCCTTGCGAATTGCGTAAAAGGATCTCACTGTGCGCGGTGACGATCTTCAACGTTTCGCCGGTGGCGTCCAATTCCATTTCGCCGCTGGAAGAGCGCAGAAAGCCTCTGCGCGGATTCCATACCCCTTTGCCTGCGGGGGGAAGAATGGTTTCATTGCGCCGGAATTGGTTCCATCGAAGCAGGGGCGGGGGGATCGGACGGTTGTTTTCGATGACGCTTCCGGTTGCCGCATACCACGCAACCGCACTCAATTCCGCAGGATATGCCTGCTCGCTCTCAAGAGCCTTCTCCGAAATGGGGAAGAGAACCGTGTTTTTCGCCGGTTTCAGGTCGCCGCGCAGAAAGAGCAGCGCACCGATCCGGTCGGAGAACAGATTGATCGGGTCGGTATTGGTCTCGAACGCCACTGTCGCACGGTCTTTGCGTAAAGACGACTCCGGGTGCGCATAGGCGAAGCGGAAGAGTCCGCTCCAGTTCTGAAACGCCGCCAGCGATCCCATGATGACGCCCGACTCCCGCCGGAACGCATTCGGATAACACCAGTTGAATTCCGTAATAAAAAACGGTTTGTTCCAATTTCTTCCGGCGGCGAAGGCCGCCACGGGTGCGCCGAAGCCGGACAGAACACTTTTGTTTTCGATTCGCGACGGCATGGCGCCGGTCGGGTGATCGACATAGGCGTGATTGTCGGAAAAATCATAATTGCCACGCATGAATGTCGTACGGGGCCAATTCCTCATATTTTGGTCGGTGAGCGGAAACTTGACGCCCATTGCGCGCAATTCCGCGACGATCTCCCGATAGGCTTTGTCGTGTACTTCGGCCAGAAAACGCAGATGGAGGCGTTCGCGTTCCGCTGCGGAATTGTTCCGGGGACGATTTTTTTGGAGGTATTGCTCGAATGCTGCGGCGTAGCGCCGGGTTACTTCCGAAGAATTGGAATATTTGATCCAATGATCCAAATTGCCCTCGTTGATGACGGTTGCTCCGATCAGAGATGGTTCCTCTTTCCACGCAAGGCCGGTGTAGGGGTTGACATGTTCCATCCAGTTGCGCACGAAGGCAAGATAATTTTTGCGCGCCTCCGGATCAATCAGCACCAATGCTTTGTAGGCGCCGTTCCACGGATCGATTCTGCCTTTGACCCCGGGGATTTCTCCGGGGCGCACGGGGCGGGAGACGAAGAAATCGGTGATGACATAAATTCCGTGTTTTTTCAGGCAGGAGACAAAATAATCCATCCGATCCATCCGGCTCCCGTTGAGTTCGAGGGAACTTTGGGAGCCTTCGGACATGGCTCCGTCGTGGTGGGTGATGCGTACTGCGTTCAATCCGTAGGCGGCCAGCCGTTCCGCGACCAGTTCAGCGGTCTCCCGATCCGGGAAACAGGTCGCAAAACAGAAATTCGTCCCGTAGAACCGCGCGTTTTTTTCCGGCGCCTTCTCAAATGCAAGCGTACCGTTTTTCACCTTCACAAACCCGTATTTCCCCGCCGGTGCGTCAAGCAGAAACGAAAAATCCATCGCCGATCCGGGGATTACTTCCTTGTCGAACGTTGCAGGCATCCAGTCGGAGCCCGCCGCGATTACCGTCGGCGGAAAATCCCGCCCCGGCGGAAGCGGCGCGTCGCCCAGACTGGCCGCGACAACCATCCATGCGGCGGTCGCGGGAGAATGGAAGAGGATTTGCGCAATCTCTTTGTCGTCCAGCTTGAAGCAGCTCGCCGACAAGCCGATTTTCACTCTGCCTTTGTCGAAGGTCCAGACAATCCGTCCGTTTTCGGTATGCTGGGGGTTCCACCAGTCGTTGGTGGTCTTGCCGCTTTCGATGGGGAAGGTGCTTTTTGTCCCGTCGGTGTAGACGACGCTGAGCGTGCCGATCCGCATTCCGGGTCTGGTGATCCACGCCGCGGTGTGGAGCAAATATAGATAATTCGCCTTTGTTCCGGCCGCCACCGGCAGCGACACTTGTTTCTCCACGCCGAAGGGCAGAACCAGACAGCTTTTGCCGTTGTTTTTGGCCGGATTGATCACATCGTAATTAATTCCTCCCAGCCGCTGCGATCCCGGACGGAACATGCGCAGGTCGTTGGTCGGCCCCTGATCGGTCCAGCCGCCTTTGCCGTCGCCCTGAACATCGTCGGCAAAGCCGCGATTGACGATTCCCGATAGCGAAAGCGGTTTGCTGAACGCGGAGCGGTCGGTGATTTTCAAGGTCAGTTCCGCCGCCCCTCCGGCTTTCGGGAACGCCGGGAACAGCCCCCGGAGAAAGAAAAACGGGATGTTGTTGCGCAGATCAATGATTTCTCCCATCCCCGAGGTCGATACCTCAAGATTGCTTGCCGCGTCCGCCCGGTGAAAGGAGAAAACCGTTCCGGCTTTCTCTCTGCCGGTCTGTTTCTGCCCGGAAAATTTCTCCGACAGGACAAATTCTTTGCCGTTGACCTGAACCGGCCGACCCGCAAACAATGAATCGCGCAACGGAGCATAAACCGAGAGCAGACGCACTGGCGTTTTACCGTTTTCCACGTGATAAATGACTTTGACCGTGCGTCCCTGGTTTTCTGCAACCACCTGTTGTTTCAGGCGAACGTTTCCGCCGCAGACCGTCCAGCGGCCGTGGAGGACGAATGCCCCATTTTCCATTTTGGGAAAACCCGGATCCGGTACGATGGTGCGTTCGGATTGATCCGCCGGCTGCCAGTTTGGCGAGTGCGCCTGAAGACGGAACGACTGGCCGTCCACGGAAAAGCTTCCGTCCGGGCGGACGATGGCGGGACCGACCGGGAACTGCGCCCCGGAAGAGAGCAATGCAATTCCGAACAGAATGGCACTGGAAAGTGTTTGTGTCGAAAGGATAGACATATTCAGAAACTCACCGTCGTCATGGATTGATAGGAAAATGCTTTGGAGATGTTGTTCTGCAAATCGCTTTTGAGCTGCAACTTCTCTTTGGCTTCGACATGTCCGTCGAAAAAGGCGACGTTCGCGCGCTCCTGATGATTGAGGCCCGGACGGGAATAGGGATCGGCGGTATTGTTCCAGCTGGCGGTGGTCCACGTCCAGCCGCCGCAGCGCGTCGTCACCCACTTCGTGTTTGCGCCGGTCTCGCCGGAACGCGCGGTGTCCATCACTGCGGCGGTCTGCGCGGGCATTTTCATCCGATGGACGACAAATCCGCGGTAACTGCTTTTGGCGCCGGTGCTGGTATTGCGGCCGAACCAGCAGGAACCGAACCGGGCATAGAAAGAAGATGCGGTTCCGTAGGTTTCGTCATTGACCGCGTCCCAGATGCCGTAGGTGAAATATTCCAGTTTGCCGACGGAGTCCAATTCGGTGAAGGATGCGGACATCAAGGAACAGTACAGCTGTTTGCAATAAGAAATTCCGATCGGGCTGAGCTGCCTGCTCAGATAACTGGTTTTTTGGGAATCTCCGGCAATAAGGCAGCTCCATGTGACATGTTCTCCGCTGCCGTTCTTGACCATGATCCGCCCGTCAAAGTCGGCGGCGTAGAGGGTCAGCGCCAGACCGATCTGCTTGAGGTTGTTCGTGCAGGTCATGGTTTTTGCCTTCATCCGCGCCTGATTCAGTGCGGGCAGAAGCATGCCGGCGAGAATCGCGATGATCGCGATGACCACAAGTAACTCAATCAGCGTAAAATTACTTCTCTTCATCTTTCTTCTCCTTTGTTTTTCTTGCGTAGACCATCTGTATGGCGTAGGCCGCCGGTTTCCAGTTGCCTTCAAAATCAATCAAACTGGTGTTCGTGAAGCACGGATAGGCGTCGTGCCCCATCCAAACAATCACTCCGCCGCAGCGTGGAAACCGGTTTTTTGCCGATCCCGCGGCAATTTCCAAGGCTTCCGCCTGCCGGGATTGACTCCAATTGACATACTCCTCAAGAGTGGCCGAAATACGCCCTTTTTCCTCCCGGAACGCGTCGATCTCCAACCACCACGAAAGCGGATTGCGCCAGATCGGATTTTCCGCCGAAATCGGAAGAATCGGAGCGCCTCCCGCGTATTTTCGAATCAGATCCGCGTTCATTGCCCCCGGCGCGCCGAATTCGGAACGAAACAGCGCATCGTCCTTTGCCCAATATTCCCGCCATTGCCCGTCCAGCGGCAGCGCGTCCGGTTTCCACGGACCATGCACGTCGTGGTGCAAAGCGCGCCCGTAATTTTCCTCCTCGCAATACT
Source organism: Victivallaceae bacterium (assembly GCA_028691615.1). Classification (GTDB taxonomy): domain Bacteria; phylum Verrucomicrobiota; class Lentisphaeria; order Victivallales; family Victivallaceae; genus JAQUYX01. The sequence goes on along the minus strand of JAQUYX010000060.1, from coordinate 1,996 downwards.
CGGTGGGACCGGAGGCGGAGGTCGGGACAAAACCGCGCCGAAAGTCATGCCGGTTCACCAGTTCGGAAAACATTTGCAGCAGCGGTTCCTCTTCCACGCGGCAGGGGCGTCCGGCGCCGCCGTTATGAAAGAGTTCGTTGCCGCCGCACCAGAGCGCCAGTGACGGGTGGGGCATGAGCGCTTCCAGATATTCCCCGGCGATCTGCCGCATCTGGGCAATCGTTTCCGGATCCCTCGGCGGCAGATTGACAATGCCCGAGGAGCAGACCGGGAACTCCTGCCAGATCATAATTCCTGCTTCGTCGCAGAGCTCGTACAGCAAATCCCGCTCGCGCACCGCGCCGCCCCACACCCGCAGCAAATTGACGTGCATGGCGCGGTAATCCGCGATGAGACGGCGGTATTTCTCCTCCGGCACATCCGCGTAATTCGGCAGCGGAGCAGTCCAGTTGATTCCTTGAATGAACACTGTTTCGCCGTTGACTTCGAAGAGCCATGGCTCCGCCCCTTCGGGCGCGCCTTCACAGGGAAGCCGCCGGATGGTGCGAAAGCCGATTTTGCTCGACCAGCACAATTTGTCTTCGGCATGGACTTCGAGGGTGTATAAATAGGGTGTGCCGTGTCCGTTGAGATGCCATTTTTTCGCGTCGGGAATCTCCCACGCGATCCCGGCGGCGAGGCTTTCGCGCGGGCACTGCTCCTCACGAACCGTCGTTGCTCCGTCGCGAAGTTGGATGGTCAAAGATTCCGGGAGGCTGCCGCCGCCGAAAATTTCCGCCCGGAAAAGAAGGCTGTTTGCGGTCGTGTCGCAGGAAACAACCCGCAGATGGGCGAGGTCTTGTCTTTGCAGCGTGATTTTGCCGGGGATTCCGGTTTGAACCAGTCGCGCCATCCAGTCCCAGGTGTAGTTGAAGCGGGCTTTCCCGACGGTTAATTCGCGCGTGTCGCCGAACTGTCCGAGCCAGCGGGGCGGGAGGTCGAAGACCACGCAGAGATTGTGTTTGCGTCCGTCGGCGATTTTTCCGGGCATTGGGTAGATGTGCCGTCGTGCGCTTCCCCGAAACGTGCCGACTGGATCGCCGTCCACAAGAACCCAGCCGGAATAATCCAGCGCTTCGCAAACCAGATCGTATGTGCTGCCGTCGGCGGGCAAACAAAATTCCCTCCGGTAGATCCATTGCCGGTTTTCGACCCATTCGCATTGGCGGGATTGCAAGGCGACATTCCAGTCGGGCAGCAACTTCGCGTTGCGCAGTGTCTCTTGAACCGACGAGGGCACACATGCCGGGATTTCGGGAATTTCCGCTTCGGAGGCGGTGTTGCTCTCTCTGCCGAGTTTCAGTTGCCAGAGATTCGGCGTCCAGCCGCTGAGGGCCCATCCCGGGCCACTGAGATCAAGGATCCATTGATTTGCAGAGAATGACATTTCGAGCCCTTCGTTATTCGTCGGTTGTGAGTGCCTGCCACTCGAAGATCATTATAACTGAAAAGAGGTCGAACGGCAAGAGAAAAAAGAAAAAATCAGAGAACAAAAATGTTACATTAATAGTTTTTGATTTGATTTTTTCCGATTCCGGCACTATGTTCTGAATTATGAAAAAAGTCACTTCGCAAATGCTTGCCGACATGCTTGGGTTGTCGCGTGCGACCGTATCGCGTGCGCTCAACCGGCACGCGTCGGTTCCGCCGGAGACCGTCGAGCGGGTGATTCGCGCCGCCGAAGCGACCGATTACCGGTTTACTCCGCGCGGCGGGCGCAGAACGTACGGTGTGATTCTTTACCGCAACGCGGTCATTTACAGTTATCTGGCCATGACGATTTCCGCGCTGCGTCTGGAGGCGCACCGGAGAAAATGTCAGCTGGAACTGGTTTCGATCGACGATCTGGATCTGCTGGGGGAGCGGGTGCTTTCCGGGGTGATCGATCTGAGCCATGATTTTACATTGAACGACCGGTGGGGGGCGGTGCGGACGCTGCCGCTGATTCGGTTCTACG
>JAQUYX010000059.1 GCA_028691615.1 Victivallaceae bacterium | reverse complement strand
ACGAGCCGGACGCCAGCAATTCGTTGACGATCCGGTATTCCTCCCTGGCCCTCCGTAATTGGTCAAGTTCCTTCTGCCGCGCGGCATTGCCGGCTTGTTTCTGTTGTTTGACCGCGCAGGCGGCGGCGGAAATGCGGGTGATCTCCTTCGAATCGCGGGCGACCGGCAAACTGATTTCCTGCGAGGAAACCGCGGGCAAATCACGCCCCTGCTGCAATGTGACCGCCAAAATTCCGGGCAACGCCGCGGTATTCTCGCTGATGACGGACAAAGACCGGATTTTCTTTTCCGGGTGCAAATTCTTTGCGGACATCCGCCAGACGCCCACCAGACGGCCGACCGGATTGTAATCCGCCCACGCCAGTTCAGCATTGCCGACTCTGCGCGGCGCCCACCAGTTGCCGACATCCATCCCCAGACGGACCGGTACGGTAAATATCGTGCCGTCGTCATAGGTGAACTCGTACCGGAAAATACTTTGCTTTTGGAGTTTATCATCGCCCCAGCCGCTGGTGTGCAGGAAATGCACGCTGTCGATTTTGTCCCGATTGACCGGAATGGCCCGCACCGCATCGGTAAAATAGGGGCGGTTGAAACTGCGAAGGACAATGCAGGATGCCCCGGAGTTTTTCACCGGGTCGATGATCTCGAAGGGAACGCCCGCGAAGGAGCGTTTGCCGACCGGGAAATTCCGCAGGTCGTTGGTTCCCTCGTCAAACCATCCCCCCATGAAATCATTGGCCACGGAGTCGGAAAACCCGGTTGTCGCATGCCGTTTGAGATCGACCGGGAAGAAGGCCGCCTGACATCCCACACATACGATTGCACCGATCAAAAACAGCAAGATCTTCCTTCTTCGCATTCTTTGCACCCATTCCTTGATTCTGTAATTCCCTTAAAATATCTCAAAACAACAACAATCCGCACTCAAAAATTCAAGTCGTTTCCTTCCGGGCAATACCAGGAAAAGTCTTCCCGCATGCCATTGATCGACCAGTGTTCCGGGCAGGTGTTCTCCTGCCAGTCCAACGGTTGCGCGTCAAAATTCTGCAGCGAGGCGTCCCGGAAGAATTGTTTCATCGTCTGCGTTTCCTCTTCCGTCAGGCTGCCCGGCTGGATGGAGGCGAAAAACGCCGTCCCGCCCCGCGAAAGCAACCGCCCCCACTGCGCATTGCGTTCCCACGGAATGCGCCCGCTCAAAATTCCGATGCAATCCGCGTCGCAATCAAAGAAGATCCGATGCTGGCACATCCGGAAGGCGAGCGTATTGACTCCCATCTTCCGCGTGCGTTCCCACGACTTCCCGCTGGTGTCGTCCCCGGTTCGCGAAAGATGAATATGCCCCGCCGCCAGATGCCCGATCGTATTGCATCCCAGCAGCAGCATCGATCCGGCCGCCTGATGGATCGCCTGATAAAAATTGCGCACGATCTCGGCCGAGGTCCGCGTCCGATCATGGAACGTCCACCCCCATCGGCCCGCCGGAAACGGATTCATCGCCATCCCGTAGCGGTCGAAAATATCCACCGAGGAGAAATCGTATTTCACCATCTCATATCCCCAGAAAGCAAACCGGCGGACATCCGCACAAACCAGCTCCAGCACCTCCAAGCGCGACGGGTCCATATATCGTTTGGCCCCGTAATCCAAAATCCACTCCTTCGGCGCAGCCTGATTCCACAGCGGCCGGAACCAGATGCCCGGACGGACGTCGAATTGTTTCATCTTCCCTGCCAGCGCCGCCATATCCGGGAAACGCGAATTGCCACGATCCCAGGGCCCCGCATTGATCCCATGCTCCGGATCATACGCGGTCTGCCAGCCGTCGTCAAGAATCATGAAAGGCTTGTTTGCATTTCCCTCGCAGAGAGAATGCAGCGCCTCGCTATCTTTCAGGATCTCCTCTTCGGAGGAGTTGCCATATGCGTAATACCAGTTGTTTCCTCCGTACACCGGGAATGGCGGCAGCAATGGCGAAGCACACATCCTCCGGCAGAAGTTCCGGGCGAAGGCAAATGCCGAAATTCCAAGGGACTCTTCTGAAATCACCTCCGCCAGCAGCACCGAACGACCGCTCAAGACCACGCCCCGGCCGCCGTTGCGGACATCGAGCCAAAGCGAAATCCCCTTGGGATCGACCGACCATCCGGCGAAAGAACCCGGATTGACTTTGACGCCAAAGCCCTGCATCGCGTCGCGATCGCTGCAGAGGAAATACCACGGCATCACCCGGGCGGGATCCATCGACCGCCACTGGCAATCCCCGTACGTCCGCTCCCATGCGTCGCCCAGATAGAGCGCAGAGACCGGCATAATCCGGTTCCAGCGCAGCTGCAAAAAACGAACCGGCGTTTGTTCCGCCGCGAGCGTCACATGCAGCGCATCCTCTGCTTCCTCCAGATGGATCTCGACATCGTCCCGGCGAAGCAAGTGCCCCGCCGCGAACGTATGCGTCGATTCCTCCGTTTCAAACATCACATAATCCGGGAATATCATCTCCAAAACCCCTGTGTTTCCAGCCTTCTCAATGCGCCGCCGGGCTTTTCTCGAGTTCATAGGCGAAAATCACCTCTCCGGGCACCTGGAACGTGTCGGCAAGGAAGTTCAGCGCATTCTTTTCCCTGCGGAGCGAAAGTTCCGCGACGCGTTTCCCGGAGGCGTCCAGCGCATAAAGTTTCCAGCCGCCCTCCGGCAATGCCAAACGAATTTCCGCAACGCCTTTTTTCGCCACCAGCTGTCCCTTGGGCCAGCGGATGACAATGCGCTGATCCGGATTGTCGAAGGTGATCCCCTCCATCTGGACGTCCGTCAGGTGCAGCACCAGAAGGCGGTTGGATTTTTTGAGCGGCGAGCCATCGACGGCAATCACCGAAACCACCGCGAACGAGTGTTTGGCGCGGGCGGAAAGCATCTCGCCTTTGCGATGTTTGCCCTGCGGCAGGATGAATGCTTCGCTGGCCTTCGTGACCGCCGTAAAGGTCTGCTCTCCAAAATTCGACACCAATTCTCCGGTCGAGCTGCGAATCTCTTTGGGATTCGCTCCCGGAAGAATTTTTTCCGCGCCGGGTTGTTCCGAAAGATTGTGGAATCCGCGGAACACCGGAATTTTTCCGGCGGCAGGCACGGCATCCGAAGTCAACGCAAATACCGCATTTGTCCCTTTCGGCAGCGCCGGAATACAGCGTCCCCGGTCGCATTCCACCGAACCGACCTGCCCATACAGCCCCAGAAGCTGGAGGTCCATCGGATATTCCGGCCACTGTCTCGAAACGACATCGGCAGGAACCGCCGCCGAGAAGAATTTTTCGGACGGCTTCACGTCGCCCCGCAGGAAAAACGCCATGCCGATGCGCTCGGACAACATCTGAATCACATCGTTTGCGCAATCAAACGCCTCAATGCTCACCTCGGTCAGCGCGCGATCCTTGCCCCCGCTATACCCGAAGCGATAGATCGCGTTCCAATCCTGAAGCGCGGCATACGCTCCGAACAGCGGCGCGCCCTCCGCCCGGTAGCGGTTGGGGTAGCAGAAATTGAACTCCGTGACGGTAAAAGGTTTTCCCCAGATCCGCGTCGGCATGATCAGCCGCGGAGCATGCAGGCGGTTTCGCAACGCGGTGTCGTTGGAAAACTGCATGGGCGTCAGGCCTGTTCCCAGCGAAACCGGGTGATCCCAGTAGATATGATTGTCGACATAATCATAGTTTCGCCGCATGCTGTTGTAGTTCGGGGACTCCATGAAATTTTGATCCGTGAGCGGCGCGCGAACGCCCAATTCGCGCAGGAATTTGACCATCTCCTGATAATATTCCTGATAGAGTTTTTCGCAAAACTGGTGGAAGAGCTTGTTCCGGTTTGCTTCGGTGACGGCAATGCCCCGTTCCCGGCAGCGCTGCTCAAATGCGTTCCGGTAATAATCCCGAATCCGGGCACCGCAGCGCTGTTCGATGATAAAGAAGATCGAATTTTCATTGAGAATACTGATCCCGATGAACGCCGGATCCTCCGCCCAGCTCAAATTCGTATAGGGATTGCGATGCGTCAACACCTTGCGCACCCACTCTTTGAATTTCGCCCGGACTTCGGGAGAAATCATCACCATGGCTTTGTACTCATAGCCGTGCGCCATTTTCGGCAGCGTCGGAAACTCCTCCGGGGCCGGATAGCGCGCGGTATATAAGTCGGTGGTAATGTAAATCCCTTTTTTCTTGAGCGCCGCGATCAGATAATCGAGCTGATCCAACCGCTCTGCGAGAATCCGGTGCGAATCCTTGCGATCGGACCGATCGACCAGATCGCGGTCAAAATGATGCAGCCGCACCGCGTTGTAACCGCACCGGGCAAGTCGCCCGGCAATCATGTCGCAGTCGCGTTTGCTCATATAGAGCGCCCAGAACGAAATGTTCGTCCCATAAAAACGCACCGGCTTCTTCTGCTTCTCAAACTGAAACGCCCCCTCTTGGGTCACTTGGACAAAGCCATGTTTTCCCGCGGGAGCGTCCAGCAGAAACGAGAAGTCCAGCGCCGATTTCTCCCGGACGGACCGGTCATAAGAAAAGGCGCGCCATTCCCCGTTGCGGGTGATCTTGTAGGGTTCCTGACGCGGAAAATTCATGCGCCCGGTGGTCAGCAGCATCGACACGGTCAGCCATAAGGGATTCTCCCCGGTGGCCTCCAGACAGAGCGATTTCAAGGGCTTCTCCGCCAACGGGAAGAAGGAACAGTACAGTCCGATCGCCGACGAGGGATTGCTTCCCCGCCAGACCACCGCGCCGTTGGAAAGAGGCGCCGGAACCCACCAGTTGCCGACATCCTTGCCGGAAATGACCGGAATGCTCTGCGAGGAACCGTCCTGATAGCTTGCGACGATTTGCCCGAATTGCGTTCCGGCCCCCGGCAGCCACGCTCCGGCATGCAAAAGTGCCAGATAAGGATAGCTTTCGCCGTTCATCGGCAGCAAAACACGCTGCGGGCAGCCTTTCCGGTTCCGCCCGCCCACGGCGATACAGCCGTCGGCGGAGACGGGGAATTTCAGCGTGCCCACGCAGAGAGGTTTGCGCGGCAGAACACGCATGTCGTTGTTCGGCCCCTGATCGGTCCAGCCCCCCGCGCCATCGGAAGGAACCGGATCGTCAAACGTCCGGTTGATTTTCGACTGGAAATCGATCGCGCGACTTTGCAATGGCGTGAAGCGCAGATTCATCGTCAGGCGGCTTTCCGTCAGCGATCCGGCCTCGGGCGTGAAATAAAATCGCATGTTGAAAACGTTTTTATTCCAGTGCCGCGCGTCCTGCACCTCCAGAAACACCGGGGTTGGGAAATCGATCCTCACCAGTCCGTCCGGCAACATCCATTCCACATGCCGGACCTTCGCCTTCTTATGAATCACCGCGTCCTTTTGGGCGGCAAAGAAAAATTCTTTGCCGTCGATCTTCAGCGGCGTATTCAAAAACTCCTTCACCGGCAGCGCCAGCTCGGCAGCGAGAATCGCCGTTTTCGCCGGAGTCCGGGACCGGAAAAGGTATTCGATTTGATAAGTGTCTTTCTCTTTGGTGATCTTCTCTTCAAATTCGGCCTTGGTCTCGTCAAAAAGAATCCATGGAATCTGAATTTTGCCGCCGTCGGCTGTCATTCCGGCGATCTTGGAATGAGGAACGCTCGTGCGCCATTTCGGGTGGTAATGACGGACGGTCAATTCGCCTTTTTCGCCGAACCGAATCATTCCGTTCGGAGCAATTTGAACTCCGGCGAATGCGAATATGCCAGCCCAAGCGAGCAAACAGACGCCAATGGTTTTCTGCATCATAAATCGTTGCTTTCTGATGTTGCGAGACTGCCTGAAAAATTCGGCGAAACGTCACTCGATCCAGACTGCGGAATAGTTCCACGTCTTGGTTCCGGCGCGATGATACGCTTTGACGGCCCGTCCGTCAGCCATTACGGCATTGGCATAGTAATAGGTGTCGCTGGGGTCGGAGTGTGCGGTGTTCCATGTATTGCGCAGGCCGCCCTGTTTGGTTGTCGTGGGATGACACCAGGTGTCGGTTTCCCCCAGCAGAATGATATTGCCCGGGGTGGCGTTGAACGATCTGGCGCTGGCGGCAACGGTGTTCAGCTTTTTCGGAATGGAACCGGAACCTTCTTCCTTGGAATAGAGAAAAAGCGGCTGGAAATAAGTGGCATAGCCCAGGTTTTTAGAGCTCTTCGGGCAGAGAATCAACGGAGACTTGACTCCGGTCAGATCCCCGTTGGCCCCGGCAATGTCGCCAAGAAAACGCTTTTGCGCCCAGCGTTTGGTGAGGTCGTTAAAATATGCGGCGTTATCGTCCCGCAGCGTCGGGAAAAAATCATCGTAACTATTCATATACATGATCATGAAGACGCCCAGCTGCTTGAGATTGTTCATGCAGCGAACCGTCCGCGCCTTGGAACGCGCCTGATTCAATGCCGGCAGCAGCATTCCGGCGAGAACTGCGATGATCGCGATCACGACCAGCAATTCGATCAGGGTGAAACTTTTGCGATCAGAACCGGTACTCATGGATTTCATCTCCTTTTTGAATGAATGAATGGGGAAAAGCCGGGAAAAAAAGGTACTCATAATTTTCATCTCCTTGTTGAATTGTTCCTCTTATTTGTGCAATGCAAAAAGATAATTTTTAATTTCAAAGGGGCGCAGCGACAGCGCAAACGCTTCACCGCATGCCTCAAAAGCTCCCGTCGCGCGCTCCAATCCGTCGGCCGCCGCACATTGCGTCCACTCCGGCGGAAGATTCCAGACACACTCCACCGGCCGCCCCGCGGTCTCCGCCAGCCGGACAAACCAAGCTCCATGCGCCGTCCGCTTGAGCGCCGAGATTCGCACCCCGTCCGGGAGCGATTGCGCAAACGTCAGCGCCGCTGGCCGATCGCAGGAGACAGGCAAATACGTATATTCGTCGCTGATCTTTGCCGCTTCGGTAAAAGACCAGTCGCCGCTGCATGGCAGCACGGCGTACTCGAAGACCATCTTCCGGCCCCGGTTGAAGGATTTATCGCTCTCGCACTTGTATTCCATGGCCACCGCGCGAAAGAGCGTAATCAGCATCACATTTTCCTCGTCCACGCCGCAGGCGGGAATGCCGCGGCTCAGGATTGTCACGCCCTTGCTTCCATCCCGATAGTCGAAATATCCCTCCGACGGCAGCTCAAAACGCCCCCGCTCCTGAATCCCGAACGGAATCGCATGGTGAATTTTCCCCTGCTTGATCGCCGTCGGAAACGCCACCATCAGCCGGACGTGCTTCGCATCGGGCGTCATCTTCGTCCGGTAGCGGATGAGCGGCGAATCGTCGTCCAGAATAATCTCGGTCTCAAAGGTCATGCGAATCCGCCAGAACTGCACCTCGCCGGTCTGCCGGATCACCATGCCCCCCTCGCGCCGGATCAGCGACGCCGAATGAAACGCCGCCATCACCGTCGAATTGTTGAGCAAAGGTTCGTGCGGCATTTTCCACGGCACGCAGCGGTTGTCGGTCAACGACGCCTCGAAGCATCCCCCGTCCAGCGGCGACCGGAAATTGAGCCAGTTGTCGCCGTGGTCGAACTGCATCGAAAGAATCCCGAACCGTTCTCCGGGCGCAATCAGTTCCTCTCCGCCATTGCGCCGCAGGGAAATCAGACAGCCATTGGCATCCGTCCGGCAGCGGTAAAACGCGTTTTCATACTCCGCGGGGCGCGTTCCGGCGCACTCTTCTGCCGACATCGCCGGACATTGATCCAGCGCAACCACGCCCAGCGGGGGCAGTTCCGCGCGGTATCTGGTGCCGCCGACCTCGACCGTGGTCCGCCGCGCCTGCCCGAGCGGGTTGAACAAATACACGGGACGGGGCGAGCCGGCAGCGTCGAGCATCTGCTCGATCGAGTCCAAATCGTTTTCCACCTCGACCACGCCGTCGTCGCAGATCGAGCCGCAGATGGTGTCATGGAATTGGCACTTCAATACTTTTTTCCAGAGCGCCGGCCAATCCACCGCCGCTTTGATTCCGCCGGTGACGGCGAACTCCTTCTCGAGCGCCAGCAGCCGGACGCGCGCAGCGGAAGTCCGCTGTTTGATCCATACATTCGTGGAATAAGTCCCTTGAAACGCGCCGTTGAATTCGCCTTGAACGACCGGCAGCTTCTCCGTGTCAATGGCTTTGGCATAATCCGAAGGCGTGCCGAATTGGAGTTTTCCCGGCATCTCTTTGGCCAAAGCGCGCAGCCGTTTGGGGGCGGAACGCTGCGGCATCCGAAAATCGCCGCCGTTCGGGATCAGGAAAATTTCATCGTCGCCATATTGGCGCAAACTTTCCATAAGCTGATGCAATTCCTTGCGGGAAGCGCCGACGAAGTGCTGTTCCTCGGCATTTTCCACCGCGTCGTCATCGAAGAAGAGTCCCGCGTATCCGGAGGAGATCCAGTGCGCGGTCATTTGCGTGCCGTCCATGCCTTCCCATTGGAAGTCCTTATGCATGACATCCCGGCGCATACACCGCCAGAAAAAGTAGTCCGTGTAGCCGCACTGACGGAGGATCTGCGGCAGCTGCGCGTGGTGTCCCCAGCAGTCGGCAATCCAGCACATATTGGGACGCACCCCCAGCTCCCGTTCCAGAAATTCCCCGCCGAAACAGGCCTGCCGGTAAAGCGATTCTCCGTCGATCAGATTCATATCCGGCATCACATACATTCCGGGCGCGAATGCCAGACGGCCCTCCTGTGCGAAACGCCGCAGCGCCTCGTGCGCCTCCGGCCGCGCCTTCCAGTAGGCCTCGAGCAAAATGACCTGCTCGACGGTGAACGTATAATCGGAATCTTTTTCCAGCAGTTCGAGCGCGCGGTCCAAAATTGCAAAAGAGATCTGGTTATATTGCGCGGAATCCCGCAGATAAATCACATCATAATGAAACGTCGGTACGACATAGTTTTGCATAGTAGCTGCTTCTCCCAAAAAGTTATTTGTATTATAACAAATTTCCGGCCTCGATGCAAGTGTTCGAGCAATTATTACGAATGAAATTAATGCGAAAACTAAAAAGATTTCATGAAATGTATTTGCAATCTCCTTCAATCGGGATTATCTTTCCCAAGACGCGACACAAATTTCGGGACGATTCGTCAGTCCGATTAACAATCAGAAGATGATACCAATGCGAAAACAACCGACCATCGTTGACATCGCCAAAGCATGTCATGTTTCTCCGGCCACCGTCAGCCGCGTCCTCTACAACCGTCCGCGCGTCGCGGCGGATCTGCGGCAAAAAATCAAGGATGAAATTACCCGCAGCGGCTACGTTTTCCGGCATATCTCCCGCAATGGCAAAATTCTAGCGGTCATGCCGAACGCAAGCGCCCTCATCCACGGCGAATATTACTATGAACTCTTGAATGCGCTGCATCGCCACTTCCGTCCGGCGGGCTATGAGGTGATCGCCTGCCGTTCGCGGGGGCTGGCGCTGATCGGACACTCGAATTTTGACGCGGTGATCTTGCTGACCCAGGATCCGGAGGGATACGATTTCTGGTCGAAGCATCTGGTGGCGCCGCTGATTTATGTCAATTGGGAGACGCCGTCGCAGGAACAAAATTGTTACAGTGTCTGCGCCGATCACCGAGGGGCGCTGAAAAACGCCGTGGAGCGGCTCTATCGGGCGGGACACCGGACGATCGGACTGTTGATTGTGGGGTATGAAATGCCGGAAGCCCAGCGGATCTGGGCGGAACGCGAAGGGTTTCTGGAGGCAATGGCGCAGCTCGGGCTTGCCAAACAGGGATTTGTCGCATACACTTGCGATCAGGAACCGCATCCGGCATTGACCGGACTCTTGCGCCAACGAATCAGCGCCTTGATCTGTCCATCCATCACCGAGGGAGGCAAGGTGGCGCGGATCCTGCAGAATTTGCGGTTGTCGATTCCGCGCGATCTCTCGCTGATTGTGGGGGATTCAAGTTTTTACAATCAGGTCAACGCGGTTCCGCTGACTTCGCTGGCAATGCCTTACGACGCCATTGCCGAGAACTGTCTGGCCATCGTCTGCGGCGAAAAGGAGCCGCTGCCGCAGCCGGTCTACCCCCTGATTGAGCGGGAAAGCATTGCCGAATATCAGGAAGAAACCTCCGTTCCGTTTTGAGAGAAAAAAAAGGAAGGCCTTTTTTTCGCAAAAAAAAAGCCGGAGACAGGCGCAATGGTTCTTCATGCGGTATATTATACCGTTTCTGAGATTTTCATCGGAAGTCTTTTGACAATGCCGTCTCTTTTTTGGTTCAAAGATAAGGATTGCAAAGAAAAATGATCCATTCGCAATGGCAGGGAAAGAAAGTCGGGTTCCTCGGGGATTCCATTACCGATCGCTGTCACGTCGGCACCACGCGGAATTACTGGCAGGATCTGGAGGATTCTCTCGGATTGACGCCGCTGGTTTACGGGCTGAACGGCTGGAGCTGGGACGGCGTTCGCACGCAGGCGGAAACCATGCGCCGCGAACACGGCGACGACATTGACGCCATTTTCATTTTTATGGGAACCAACGATTTCAACAGCGGAATTCCCCTCAGCGAATGGTGGTCCTGCCGCGAGGAGGAGGTGATTTCCCACGGCATCGCGATGAAAAAAATGCGCCGCTACGCCGCCACCGACGGGAAAACCTTCCGCGGCAGGATCAATGTCGCCATGGCGTACCTCAAGGAAACATTTCCGCTTCAGCAGATCGTTCTCCTGACTCCGATCCATCGCGGGTTTGCCGAATTCGGCGGCGACAACATCCAGCCGGAGGAGTCGTTTCCCAACGACATCGGACTTTTTCTGGAGGTCTATATCGACGCGATCAAGGAAGCCGGAGGCATCTGGTCGACGCCGGTGATCGATCTATATTCGCTTTCGGGCCTGCTGCCCGCCAAGGATGCCTACACTTTGTTTTTCCACGATGCAAAAACCGACCGGCTGCATCCCAACGCCTCGGGACATGAACGGATCGCGAAAACAATGATGTATCAGATGCTGACTTTGCCGTCCACGTTTCGGTCAGAGTCTTAAAAAAGCGGAACAATTTCTCACGAAAAAAAGGATCAAACGCCTGATCCGGCTTCCTGGAGGTACGCATCTAAAGATAGGAGCGGTTCAGGAAGTCCAAAAGCAGTTTGCATCCGTTTAATAAACTGGAGGTGTCCAACCCCTCATGGTAGGTATGTCCTCCCCGCCCGGTGGAAACGCCGAAACAAACCGCAGGAATCCCCACCGACAGCGGAATATTGCAATCCGTCGAAGCGGCCGATTCAATCATCTCCTTGCCCAGAATCGTCTTCACCGACGCCTTGACCCGGTCGCGCAACTCCTGAATTTTCTTCGCGTCGACTTCCCCCGCGCACGGCCGTTCGCCAACCAGATGCACGTTCACCTCGATGCCGGTTGCCCGGAAGGCCGCGACGGTGCGCTGGAAAATCTCTCGCATTTTAGCAAGACAAATCCGGTTGTTGGAGCGGTATTCATAAAGCATCTGGGCATCTTCGGCAATGGCATTGACCGAAGTGCCGCCGGAAATCATACCGACATTGTAGGTGGTCCGGCTGTTTTCCTCAACCGGTACTTTGACCGAATAGAGCATCTGAATCATTGCCGCCATGCAATCAATCGCATTGCGGTTTCCGAAATCATTGAAAGAGTGTCCGCCCTCGGTATGAATTTCCACCTTGTAGCGGTGGGAACCAACCGCATCAGTGACCAATTTCTGCATATTGCTCGAATCGAGCGCAATCAACTCCTTGATTCTGGAGCCGAATTGTTCCACAATCGCCCGGCTGCCTTTCAGATTGCCCAAGCCCTCTTCCCCGGAGTTTGCGACAAAAAGAACGCCGTCGCCCGCGGATTTGAAATGTTCCCTGAAAATTTTGGCGCACGACATCATCACGGCCAGATTCGCAGTGTCATCGGCGACTCCGGGCGAAAAAATCCAGTCGTCCTTTTCGACAAAAGGCATCGGCTTGGTATCCGGGAAAACCGTATCGGTATGCGCCATAATCACGGAAACCGGATTGTCCTGCGTAACATTCAATGGAGCCAAAACATTGCACGCCGAATCAATTTCGACCTTCTCAAACCCGTTTGCCTCAAACCATCTCCGGCAAAATTCCGCCCGTTTCTCTTCGTGATTCGACGGGGCCGGAATCGCACACAATTCCCGAATGAGCATAATACTCTGCGCCTTCGCTTTCCCGGCATACCGGGCCATCAAATTCGCTTTTTTCATTTTTTCCTCCGATCACAGCCGCAACAATGGATACACGGATGCATCGATCGCACCGCCGACGCCGGGGGCCAGTTGCATCCACGATTCGCGCCGGTCGCTGTCGCTTTCGTTTATAAGAAGATTGAAGCGGATTCCCGCGGCGAGGGCTTTGGGCGTGACCCGCAATTTTTTCCACGGCACAGTAACATCGTAACACGTCTGCGTCCCGCTGCGCGTGATCCGGCAGGAGAACATGGCCGGATCTCCGACTAGGCCGTCCCCGCTTTCCCAGAGATACTTGATCACCTCGCCCTGCTCCTTGAGCGCACAACCGAACTGCCAGACCCCGGACTGTCCGGGAATTGCCAGATACAGCTGCATGGAATCGCCCTTCCAAAGCGATTCCGCGCGATTCCCCTGCCGGTGAAGATCGTCGGTGACGACCACGCGAAGATGAAATTCCTCCGAAGTCGCCGCGACATAAATCTTTGCGGAAAGATCCTCCGCGCCCTTCCAGAGCCGGGACACATTGCCGGGATCGGCGTCAAACAGCTCCACCACCTGATCGCGCCGGTTCAACTGCGCATAGGGTTCCTTCGGAAACATCGGCTGGAGCGTGTGGCACGCGGAAATCCCGATCGCCCAATTTCCCACTTCCGCGCAGTCGGTCCGGTAGGAGAACCATGCAAAACTCCCGGAAGAAACGGTTTCCGGCTGTCCCTCGAATGGAACGGAAATCGTTCGGGCCTCCCCCGGCGCAAGCGTGACGGGAGCAGGCGGCACGACCTTCACGCCGCGCGGCACTTCGACGCCAAACGAGAAGGTTCTTTTGCCCGCGAAAGGATTGCGGCAGATCAAAGGCAATTTTTGCGGCCCGTCCCCCTGAAGAAGCAAGAGATTCTGCGAACTGGCAAGCACTCCGGGCCGGAGAAGGCATTTGCTTGCCGAGGTCAGCTTCAGAATTGTCGGTTCCGCCCCGAGCGGCAGACGCACGAGGGAGGCGCCGTGACGGGGCAATTTGGAGACATTGCCCATCAGGTCGATTTGTTCTGTTTGCTTCGCGTCGGTCTCGAAAAGCAGTTCGCCGCTGCCGGAATTGGAGTTGCGCCATGCGGCCAGAAGCAGATCCCTGTCCTTGCGGAAGAGCAGCAGCAGCATTCCCGGGTCCGGCGAAAGATCGCGTTCGAAAACGGTGTCGCCGGCAAAGAGCGAGGTCAAGGTATTGTAAACAACATAGGCCGCCTTGGGATAATCATCGCGGGTCAGCAGCCCGTAGTTGTGCTCGGGATTTTTGAGATCGAATCCGTCGTTGCGCAAATCGTACCAGGTGTAGCCGATCGATCCTCTGGCCCAGGAAAAAAGAAGTTTGCAGAAGAGCGCCTCGGCCTGCGCCTTTTCGCCGAACCCGGTGGCGGTCAGCGCGGTTTCGTGAGCGTACCACGGCATCGTTTTGTCGATTTTCAGCCTTTTCCGCATGGGAAGAAGCTGCCGATCCATGACATACTGGTAATCTTTGAAGACGCCGTGTCCGTGAAAACAGTGGACGTCGAATTGATTTCGGCAGAGGGCCATCGCCTTCTCATGAAATTTGTCTTTGGTCGTGAAATTACAGAATCCGGCGCTGAACAAAGGCGTGGAGGGCGCGTATTTCTGCTGTTCCTCCCGGGCGATGCGGGCGAGTTGAGCGTACTCTTCCGGGGAAAAGGAGGCGAATGTTTCCAGATCCGGCTCGTTCCAGATCTCGATTCCCGCGACCTTCGAACCGTAATGCCGGAAAATTTCCCGGCAGAAATCGCGCCAGATTTCGAGTTTCGGCATGCCCCGTTCCGGACGCGCTTCGGGCCGTTGCAATCCCCACGGCGCCGCGCCGGAGAGGAGCAGTTGCGTGGCAATTCCGTGATTCCGGAAAATCTCAATCACCGGATCAAAAAAATTATGATGGAAGAATCCCGGCCGCGGATTGATCCAGACCATGCTGAATCCGTCCCGGATGAAACGAACGCCGACCGTCCGGCAGGCCTCTGCCTCGATTGTCCACCGGGCGGGGTCCTGCCCCCAGTGCGTATTGACGCCGAAACGGAACTGCCCCTTGCGGTACGGCTCCTTGTGTCCGGCGGGAGGAAAATACGCAAAAGAGCGAATCAATTGATGATTCGCCGCCGCCTGTTCGGGAAACATTATGTCCGCATGAACATAATAGATTCCATATTTTTCCGGCACTGGAATTTTGTAAAACCGGCGGCTTTTTGCGCCGATGGCATCCCCCACGGTCTGCGCGTCTCCCACGGGTCGGCCTTCCAGATCAAACACCTGCAATTTCGCTTGGAATCGCCATCGGGACGTTGTGCGATTGCCGATCTGAACATAGCAGGA
This sequence comes from Victivallaceae bacterium, assembly GCA_028691615.1. Classification (GTDB taxonomy): domain Bacteria; phylum Verrucomicrobiota; class Lentisphaeria; order Victivallales; family Victivallaceae; genus JAQUYX01. The sequence goes on along the minus strand of JAQUYX010000059.1, from coordinate 98 downwards.
ATCGCGCGTTTCAGCAGTGACTACCCGCGCCGGATGGCCGGTGAAGATTTCGAAAAAAAAAATCTCCGCAGAGGATTTCTCCCCCTTGCTTCCCGGTT
>JAQUYX010000253.1 GCA_028691615.1 Victivallaceae bacterium | reverse complement strand
TGATTTTCTGTTGTTTTTCCGACTCGGCTCTGAAAATCTATCGAGAAATATTGTTGAAAATAAAGGCATTATGACTTCTACAAAAAGTCGCGTCAGGCTCAAATTAAAAAGAACGAGATTCGGGTTCCACCAGCCAAATAATGAGAATATGAACTCGACCGCGACCTTTTGTCTGCTGAATTATTCGCAAGTGATTTATGACGAACATCTACCGATAATTCTGACAGGCCAAAAGCCGCCGACTTTTCCCCCTCGGAGAATTGGCCGAAAATCATCCCGGAGGGTGTCCAGAACAGTGAAAATGTGAAATTCTCCGGCTGAATCGCATTCGGAATTGAAATCTGCAAAACCTTGGTGTTCAACGGCATTTGCGTCAAAACAAAAACCGCCTCGACCGAAAGCCGAAGCGGTTGAAATCAAAAAAAATGGTCGGGGTGAGAGGATTTGAACCTCCGGCCTCTGCGTCCCGAACGCAGCGCTCTAGCCAGACTGAGCCACACCCCGATATAACCAGAAACAGAAAGTCCTCTTACTGGTTATTGCGTTTTATAATATACTGGCCTTCCTGCAAAATGCAAGAGCCATTTTCTCGGAAATTAATCTTTTTTCAAGGAAACAACCACTTCTTTGCGGTTGCCTTCCCCTTCACTCTGCGTCACAATGTCCGCTTCTTCCTGCAACGTCAGATGAATAATCCGCCGATCCCGCGCATTCATCTTCGGCAGCCGCACCGATTCGCCCCAGCGACGAACCTCTTTGGCCGCATCCAGCGCCTGACAACGCAACTGTTCTTCCGTCGCCGAATCTTCCCCTTCGTCCGCAGTGCGCATCGTCCGATCCCGGCGATCTGTACTGCGCTCCGGAGCGGCTCCTTCCCGGTCTCCGCGCTCTCCGCGTTCCCCGCGACGATTCCCCCGCGCATAACCATCGATGTCCAGCATGATCCGAGGACAGGTCGCATCGCCCTTGAACAACACCAGATTCAACAGGTACTGCAACCCTTCCAGCGTCTGACCGTTGCGCCCGATGATCCGACCCGCATCCGGAGATGTGATCCGAATGGCAATCTTCCCGTTGCGCTCCTCCGTGTGCAGCTCAGCCTCCAAACTCAGGTAGTCCAGCATCACACCAAGGGTCTTCGTCGCTTTCTCTTTCTGTGCTTCCAAAATTTCGTTACTCATAATCATTCATTCCCTTCCCATAGGATTTTCGGCAATGTTTTCATGATTTCACCCCGCCGACCGCAGCTGCCGCACTGCGCTTTGCCATTCTCTGTTGAACAAGCAGTTGGAGGATACTGAAGATAGAACTCACCGTCCAATACAACGTCAGTCCGGACGGAAGATCGTAAAGGAATATCAACATGACTACCGGCATCGCCAGCATCATTTTTTGCTGCATCGGGTCCATGTTGCTTGGCGTCAAACGCTGCTGCAAAAGCATCAGACCGGTCATCGCCAGAACCAACGGATTCAATGCGAAATTCTGAATCCCGAAAAACGAGAAGCCCAGCGGAAACGAGAACACCGTGTCCGGCCCCGCCAGATCCGGCGACCACCAGAACGGAACCTGCCGCAACTCCACCGCTCCGTCCAACGTCGCGTACAACGCAAAGAAAACCGGAATCTGCAACAGCATCGGCATGCAGCCGCTCAACGGATTGATGTGCTCCGTCCGATACAACTCCATGGTTTTGCTGTTCATCAACTGCGGATCGTCTTTGTAACGCTTCCGAATTTCATCCATTTTCGGCTTCAACAGCTGCATCTTGCGCATCGATTCATTCGACTTATGCGTCAGCGGCCAGAAGAGAAAACGCACAATCAACGTCAGAACAATAATGCTCCAGCCGTAGGAACCCAAAACCGCCTTCAACTGAACCAGTACCCACAACAGAAATCTGGCCAGATAATTCAACGGCCCCCACGACAGATTCATGATCTTTGCCGCGGAATCATGGAAAATCTTGAGGTCGGCAATCACTTTCGGGCCGCAATAGTAACGGCAGGGGAAATTTTCTTCCGCCCCCGGCTGCAACACCACGGTCCCAAACTGCGCGGCAACTCCCGCGACATAGCGACCGGAGTTGCCCGGCAGCGGCATCCGGTTTTTGCTTAGCGTAAAGGCTTTTGTGGAACTGAGCAACGAAGCGACGTAGCGGTTCGTCGTACCCGCATAACCCAGATTGCCCGCGGTAAATTCGTCGAACTTTTCCGCTTTTTTGACATCCGCATCCAGGTCGCGGATCCGGTCCGAACGCTCCCAGGCCACAATGCGCAGGGTGTCGCCCCGGCTGAGCGTGTCCTTCGATAATTCACTCCACGGCTCCAGATCGCCTGCGGAAATCGAAAATTCAGGCAGTGTCACCGCGCTCTTTCCGATATTCTTGAGCGTCACAGTGCATTCCAGCGTGTAATCTCCCAACGGCTTGAACGTCTGATCAATCTCAAGAAGTCCGCCGCCGGCTGTCTGACAGCGGCGCACCAGACGGTAGGTCCCGTCCGGGAGTTTGCTGTTGTCGGTGATTTGCACAAGTTTGAGCGGCTCGGTGGTGAAGATTCCCATCGCACCGTAATCCCGCCCGGGGAAAGTAAAATTTTTAACTGCAATGGCTTTTTCGCGGTCGCGTGTCAGGTATTTGTGCAGCTCCACCGCGACAATTTCGCCGCGGTTCGGGGAGAATACAAACTGCGCACCGGGCGTTTGCAACAGCTGCTCCGGAAGCTCCGGAAGCGACTTCGGCTCCGTCGTTGCCGCTACGCCTGTCGCCGGCGAGTTTTCCTTTGCCGCCGGTACGGTCTGGGGCGTTTTTTCCGGCTGTGCCGGAGCGCTTTGTGCCGGTTCGGCGGGCGGATTGATCCAGCCCATTTTGCGCGCCACAGGTTCCCAGGCGAAGAGAATCGCCAGACAGACGCACAGCATCAAAATCGTATCTTTGTCGAATTTCACTTCTTCCTGCTTTCGCCGGATTTCTGCGGCGGCACCGGATCGTAGCCGCACCCGCCAAAGGGGTTACACCGCAAAATCCGCCATAATGTAAGGTAACTGCCGTAAAACAGCCCGTGGATTTTCAAAGCCTCAAGCCCGTATTGCGAACAGCTTGGTTCGTACCGGCAACACCGTGGCAGCCACGGCGAAATCGTCAACTGATAAAGCCGGATGAGTACAACTGGAATCAGCACT
>JAQUYX010000252.1 GCA_028691615.1 Victivallaceae bacterium | reverse complement strand
TTCTTCTTCATGCTCTCAACGGATACCACATATATTCACAGCTGGGGATCGATTCTCGTACAGGATGTGATTCTGCCGATTTACGGGAAAAAAGTCAGCCAGCGCGTTCATCTGCTTTTGCTGCGCGGCGCTCTGCTTTTTGTCGCGGCGTTTGCATTGTGCTTCAGCTGGCTGTATCAGCAAAGCGAGTATATCAACATGTTTCAGATGCTGACCGGCGTGATTTTTTCGGCGGGCGCCGGATGCGCGATCATCGGCGGGTTGTATTGGCGCCGGGCGACTCGCGCGGGAGCGTGGTGCGGCACGGCTGTCGGCTTCCTGCTGGCACTTTGTTCCATCGTGCTTCTGGATATGCGGGGCTGGCACTTTGTCCGAGGCGTTCTTCTGGGCCTTTTCCCGGAAAACAATCTTCTGCTCGTCTCGGTGGACAAGTGCCCGGTCAACGGAGCGTATTTGAGCCTTGCGGCGGTGCTCTCGGCACAACTGGCCTTTGTGACAGTGTCGCTTCTGACCTGCCGAACCCCGTTCAATCTGGATAAAATGCTGCACCGCGGCATCTATTCGGACGGCGAAACCACGCAACAAACAAGCACTTCCATCCCGTGGTACAAGCGACTTTTTCTCGGTTTTGACAGCGAATTCACCCGCAGAGACAAGATTGTGGCCATCTCAGTTTCCTGCTGGGTCTTCTTCTGGGGCGGCGCTTTTGTGATCATCACGCTTTGGAACATCGGCGGGTATCTCCTGCCGGATTCCATTCTCAAAATGTGGCCGGCGCATTGGTGGTTCAATTACTTCCTGTTCTACCTCGGTGCCCATGTAGTGCTTGCGCCGTTCACCGCAATTTGGATGACCTGGGGCGGCTTGCGGGATCTCAAACATATGTTTCGTCTGCTGCGTGACGCAGCGCACAGCACCGACGACGGCTACATCGAATCGTAAATGGAAAACCTCCGCGTGCCATCGCCGGGAAAAATCGAATTTCATCCCCGGCAATGCTCGGTCAAAAAAAAGGAGAATGGAATTTTATCCATTCTCCTTTTTTCTATCTTGGATCGGGAATTGATCAAAGGATCGAGTCCGGCCGCACAATCTGCGTACCGATGCCGCTGTCGGTGAAAATCTCCAACAGCAGGGAATGCATCACACGACCATCAATCAGGTGCACTTTGTTCGTCCCCGCCTCCAGCGCTTCGACACAGCTGGCAATCTTCGGGAGCATCCCACCGGTCAGCACTTTGCTCTGAATCAATTCCGGAATCTCGTCGGTTCGGATCGTCTCGATCACCGTCGACGGATCCTTGGGATCGCGCATCACACCGGGCACGTCGCTGAGAAAAACCAGCTTGCGCGCCTTGAGCGCCTCGGCCACATGGCAGGCGGCCACATCCGCGTTGATATTGTAAATCCGCCCGGACGAATCGCGCCCCAACGGAGTAATCACCGGAATTTTCCCGGAGGAAAGCATTGCGGAGATCTTATCGGCGTCGACCGAAACAATCTCGCCGACAAACCCGATGTCTTCTTTTTTGCCAGTCAAAGGATCGGTCGACCATGTCCGCCGCGCCGTGAAAATTTCCTTCCCGGAAAGAGCCGCCGCCGCGCCGCCGAAACTTTGCGCCAGACGCACCAGTTCGCGATTGACCTGATTGTGCAACACATCGTCCACCACCGCGATAGTGCGGTCGCAGGTATGCCGCAGGCCGTTGACGAATTTGACCGGGATGTCGCGTTTCTTCAATTCCGCGGAGATCGCTTTGCCGCCGCCGTGGACCACCACGGGACGAAACCCGATTGCCTCCATAATCACCACATCGCGCATCGTGCTGGCAACCAGTTCGGGGTCCTCCATCGAACTGCCGCCAAACTTCACCACGATCACCGCATTGCGGAATTTCTGAATATACGGCAATGCTTCCGCCAGAATGTCCGCCTTTTGAATATTCGTCATCATCAGAACGACCGAGCCTCCCTCAGAATTGTTGCTGCTGCCAACGCAACAGCGCGGCGCCCCAGGTAAGCCCCCCGCCGAACGCCGTCACCAGAATATAATCGCCCTTGCTCAACCGTCCGCTCCGGTTCAGCTCGTCCAGACAAATGCCGATGGACGCCGAAGAGGTGTTGCCGCAATGATCCAAATTAATGAAAACCTTCTCCTCCGGCAGCGCCAGACGGTCCGCGACGGCATTGATAATCCTCGAATTCGCCTGATGGGAAATCATCCACCGCAACGACTCCGCCTCCACGCCTGCTTCGGCCATTACATCCTTGCCCGCGGAAAGCATTCCGTTCACCGCCAGCTTGAACACATCGCGTCCCGCCATGCGAATGAAGTGCTCCCGCCCCGCCAGTGTCTCCTCCGACACCGGCTTCCGGCTTCCTCCGGCCGGAATCTGAAGAATCTCCGCATAATTTCCGTCCGAATGCAGTTGAATCGAACAGATGCTCCCCTCCGACTCCGGCTCGTCATCCTTGGCCAGAACCAGCGCCGAAGCACCGTCGCCAAAGAGCACGCAGGTATTGCGGTCGCTCCAATCGGTGATGCTTGAGAGCTTCTCCGCGCCGACGATCAACGCCTTGCGATACCGCGGATTGGCCGCGAGAAGGGATTTGGCCGTTTCCATGGAATATAAAAGACCGCTGCAAGCAGCCTCCAGATCAAAGCAGAACGCCTTGTGCGCCCCCAGTTTCCGCTGCAAAATACATCCCGTGCTCGGGAAAAAATGATCGGGCGTCACGGTCGCGACTACAATCACATCAAGCTCATCCGCCGCCGTTTTCGCCATTGTTAACGCACGGCTGGCGGCTTCAAACGCCAAATCGCTGGCCGCCTGCTCTTGCGACGCAAGATGCCGCGACTCAATTCCAGTGCGGGTGCGAATCCATTCATCCGAGGTCTCGACCATCTTTTCAAGGTCGAAATTCGTCATCACTTTTTCCGGGAGATACGACCCCGTGCCGATAATCTTGATGCTCATTGCTTGATCCGTATACCTTCCGCAGGAAAATCCCCCGTTGGACGGGCGACATTATTATGATGTTTGCGGTCTCTTCTGCTGGCTACTGATGTTCTTCCTGCTGTCGTTTTCGTTCCGCTTCGAAATCCTCCGCGCTCACATGCAGCTCCTTCACCCGCTTTACAATCCGCTCATTGACGACGAATTTCAGGCACTCCGCAGCAACCTT
>JAQUYX010000251.1 GCA_028691615.1 Victivallaceae bacterium | reverse complement strand
CGCTCACTCTCCGTTTCTCTATCGAACCTGCCTGTCCCGATATGACAGAGATAATATATCACCGCTTCGCCGGTTTCGCAAACCGATTTATTAAGAATCCAGAATTATTTTTCAAAAAAACCGCCGCAAACCGCAAAAAAGCGGCCGCGGCGGTTCCCGAAATCAGCCGAGGACAGCCGCCAGATCTTCTTCCGGCGTCGAAATCGGCGCGATGTTGAATTTCTCGACCAGCAGCCCGAGCATCCCCGGAGAGACGAAGGCGGGCAGCGAGGGGCCGAGCTTGATGTTGCGGATGCCGAGCGAGAGCAGCGTCAAGAGCACCGCCACCGCCTTCTGCTCGTACCACGAGAGAATGATGGAGAGCGGCAAGTCGTTGACACCGCAGTGGAAAGCCCCTGCCAGCAACTGGGCGATCCGCACCGCCGAATAGGCGTCGTTGCACTGGCCCACGTCGAGCAGACGCGGAATCCCGCCGATGTCGCCGAACTCCAGCTTGTTGAACCGGAACTTGCCGCAGGCGAGGGTCAGGATCACGCAGTCAGCCGGAACTTTTTCGGCAAGCTCCGTGTAATAGTTGCGCCCCGACTTCGCCCCGTCGCAGCCGCCGATCAGGAAGAAGTGACGGATCTTGCCCGCCTTGACCGCATCGACCACGGCCCCGGCCGCCGCCGCGACGGCGTCATGGCCGAATCCGACCATGATCGTCTTTTCCGGCGCGGTAAGCGGGAACCCCGGCGCATGTTTCGCCGCCGCAATCACCGGGCCGAAATCGCCGTTCTTCACATGGACGACTCCGGGGAATTCCACCAGCCCGGTGGTGAAGATCCGGCCGCTGTAGCTTTCGCGCGGCTTCTGGATGCAGTTGGTGGTCATCAAAATGGCCCCGGGGAAGGCGTCGAACTCCTTCACCTGATCCTGCCAGGCGCCGCCGTAATTGCCGACCAGGTGCTTGTACTTCTTGAGCCCCGGATATCCGTGGGCGGGAAGCATTTCGCCGTGCGTATAAATGTTGATTCCGGTCCCCTCGGTCTGCTTGAGCAGCGCTTCGAGGTCGTCGAGATCGTGGCCGGAGACGAGGATCGCCTTGCCCGCCACCGGAGTGATGCGGACCGCCGTCGGCTCGGGCCTGCCGAACCGCGCGATGTGCCCTTCGTTCAGGATTTCCATCGCCCGAAGGTTCTGCGTGCCGCACTCCAGCGCAAGCCCGATCAGCTGATCCATCGGCGTCTTGGGATCGTGGAGCGCCGCCAGCGCCCTGGCCAGAAAGGCGTCGCAGCCGGCATCGGTCCGGCCCAGCCGCCGGGCGTGATGCAAATAAGCGGCCATTCCCTTGAGTCCATAAAGCAGAAGTTCCTGCGCCGAAGCGGTTTCCACCCCTAGTTTGTCGCGGCGCGGCGGATAGGCGTACTCCGCGGCCAGCTTTTCCAACCCCGCCATATCCGGCGGCAGTTGCCGGTGAATCGCGGCGGCGACCCGGCGGACCATGGCGGCCACTTTCTCCGGGTCGAAATTCACATTGGTGATCGTGGTGAACAGCCCGTCGGCCAGCATCGCCGGATCGGCTTTCTTCACCGCCGCCTCTTTCAGCAGCTCAAGCAGCAGATCCTGCATATTGGCGCAGTCCGCCGTCTTGCCGCATACGCCCTTCGCAGTGCATCCGGTGCCGCACGCCGTCTGTTCGCATTGAAAGCAGAACATCTCCCCCATTTCATACCTCCTCGATGGTTTCCCCTGTTGCCGGGGCTGCATTTTTCTGTGCGACCCGGTCCTGTGTCCCGGTCACACCCGGCTCCGCGCCGGCACCTCTTCCGTACCGACGCGGAGCCACTCCTCTTCCGGCCTTCGCGCCCCTTCAGCGCGAAAGCCGCTCCTCTCACTCCGGCGTCCCTCTAAAAAACGCCGGGGTGCGAAATTCGAACCGGCGCCCCGGCTCGAACTCCGCGTTACGCCGCGCATTCCGGCAATGCTCCGCCCTCATGTGCGGAGTCGCGAAATGCGCTCCCGTGACGGATCGCTCCGTCACTCTTCCTCTCCCTCTCGAATCAATTACATCCAATCGGCTTCACCGCCGGAATCTTTCATTCTCGCCGCCAACTCCTCCAGAGTCAAGCGGGCGAAAAACTCCCGCGCCTGGCGGTTGATCAACCCGCGGAGATCGCCGAACAAAATACAGCGCCCCCGGCATTTCCCGTTCAGGAAAAAGCAGTGACGATCCTCCACCTTTCCCTCCAGAATCTCGATGATCTCCAAAGCCCGGATCTGCCCCGGATCGGCCCCCAGAAGGAATCCGCCGGAAGGGCCGCGCACACTCTTCAGAACTCCCGCCTGCCGCAGCCGGTGCATCACCCGGACCGTGTGATCGTAGGAAACCCCGAGTCGGGTCGCCACCTGCCGCGCACTCAGCGGCTTGCCCGCCTCCATCGCCACCAGCGTGCAACTGTGAACCCCGATTACCGCCGCCTCAGAAATATGGAAAAAATTTGCCATCGCCCCGTCGGGCCCCCACTGTTTAGTATATATGTACCTATTTACCTATATAACTGTGACCATAAAAGAGAAAGGCCTCGCCTTCCCCGGAATTTCAAAACATCCACCAAGGACTATGTGATCGAACCGTTTGAAGTTAACACCCCGTATTCTTCGGATCATTCAGCTTGGTCATATACATGTACAATAATACAGAAAAAAATAAAATCAAGAAGCCCAATCGGTTTTTTTCGTTTTTTTTTGAAAAAAGATGGTTTCTTGGCAATTCGCCATTATATTTTAAGGAGAGTCGGAAAATTAGACCGGCTCCGACCAGGGAACAAGAGCGGTGGGAATCGACAGGATGAACAGTGCCGGGGGAGAAAAGACGCAGCGGATGGAATTCCGCAGAATCGGCGGGTCCTATCAACTGGTGGTCCGGAACGCCGACGATTTGCAGCGGCTGCTCGAACTTGACGAATCCCACTGGGCGCTGAACAGCGTCGCCATCGCTTCGCTGCGGGGCGAGGAACTCTTCTATCACTTTCTCGACGACGACATGGACCGGCAGATCCGCACCGACGAAGTCAGGCGGGCGGTGGGCTGGTTCCTCTCCATGCTGAAGGATTTCTCCGGATTCGAACAGCAAAGCGGCGTACTCGATCTTGGCGCGATCGATGATTCCACGCCGGAAGGGTCGCAACTCCTTGACGCCGCAAAACTTGTGCTCTC
>JAQUYX010000250.1 GCA_028691615.1 Victivallaceae bacterium | reverse complement strand
ATAGCTTTCGATGCTGTGAAACAAAGCATCGAACCCCTGATAAGCGGTGAATACCGGCGGCACGCTTTTCATCAGTTCGGGATCGACCACGGCGATTTTCGGAAAGAGCGAATCCGGACCGCCGAAGCCGATTTTTTCATTGGTTTCCAGATTGGAAATGACGCCCCACGGATCGACCTCGCTTCCGGTTCCCGCGGTGGTGGTGATCGCGATGATGGGAAGCGGCGTGTTCGGAATCGGCTGTGCTTTGCCGGTCCCGCCGTAAATATAATCCCAGAGGTCGCCAGGATTGGTAGCCATGGTCGCAATCGCCTTTGAGCAGTCGATCACACTTCCGCCGCCGAGGGCGACAATGAAGTCGCAGCGCTGTTCCCGGGCGAACGCGCCGCCCGCCATGGCGGTGGATTTAAGTGGATTAGATTCGATTTTGTCGAAAACGATACTATGCACCCCCGCCAGCTCAAGTTCGGTCACCGTTCGGTCGAGGGCCCCGGAGTTTCGCGCCGATTTGCCGTTGGAATTCACGACCAAGGCTTTTTTACCGGGGAGATTCTGTTCGTGAAGAGAGTTCAAGGCGTCGCATCCGAAGAGAATCCGGGTCGGAACAAACATTTGAAAATCCATGATATACCTCCTTTTAGGGGTTTATTTTGCGAGTTCGTTTTTGAGACGGTGAATCAGATGATCCAGGCAATCGAGCCTGTTTTGATTCGTATGCACCCGACGGAGCAGGGTGGTTCGCTGGCGGTTGAGGAGACTCAGGAGCTGCTTCGTTTTTCCCTCGTGTTGAAGCTGGAGAAACGTCTCCGCCATCGTTGACGAGCAGCCCGCGTCGTTGAGGTTGCGCAGAATCAATCTTTCATCCTGTGTCTTTTCCGTCATTCGGCGCCTCCTGTTGTTTCCATATTTCAATCTATCACAAGTTTTTAAATAACAAATACTTATATATCATGATCCATTATGCTTGAAAGGCATGAGATATGGTGATATGGTAAAATCGGAGGCAGGATCAAGATGGAAATCCGGATATTGCGTTATTTTCTGGCGGTGGCGCGCGAAGGGACGATCACTGGAGCGGCGCATTTTCTGCACGTCACTCAGCCGACGCTGTCGCGGCAGTTGAAGGATCTGGAGGAAGAGCTGGGCCAGAAACTTTTCCTCCGGAGCAATTCCACGATCATCCTGACGCCGGAGGGAATGCTGTTTCGCAAGCGGGCGGAAGAGATCATGGAGATGGTGCACAAAACCGAATCCGAATTCAGTTCCATGGGGGAGGCGATTGCCGGAGACGTTTTCATCGGCGGCGGCGAAACCGATGCGATGAAGCTGATTGCCGAAGTCATCCGGGAAATCCACGGGGAATATCCGGAGATTCGCTTCCATCTGTACAGCGGAAACGCCGAAGACGTGACCGAACGGCTCGACAAGGGAACACTCGACTTCGGCGTTCTGATTCAACCGGTGAACATCGCCAAATACGACGGTGTAAATCTTCCGGCCAGGGATGTGTGGGGTGTGGTGATGCGCAACGACCATCCGCTTGCCGGCAAACCGTCGGTCACCTGCGCGGACCTGCGGAATCTGCCGCTGCTCTGTTCCCGGCAGGTGGTGAAGGAAAGTTCGGTCAAAAATCCCTGCATCGAGTGGTTCGGACCGGATTGGAACAAACTGAACATCGTGGCGACCTACAATCTGATTTTCAATGCGGCGTTGATGGTGGAGGTCGGAATCGGCTGCGCGCTCGCCATCGACAAACTGTTGAACGTCACCGGACACAGCAGCCTCTGCTTCCGGCCGCTGGAGCCGCGCCTGGAATCGGGACTGAATATCGTCTGGAAAAAATACCAGGTGTTTTCCGCCGCGTCGCAGGTCTTTCTCGAACGCATTCAACAGAAATGCGCGAACCGGCCCGGAGAATGATTGCGGATCTGTTTTGCAACACCGGAAGGAAGCATGAAAAATAGCGGGCGGTCAATTTTTTCGGCCAGGATTCTTGCCGACAATTTTAATTGCGCCATGCCGAAACATTCGTCGGCAGTGCGGAGACAGTTCAAAAGGCATTTCTAATCTGAAAGGATTTGTATCATGCAACTAAACATTGCTCCATGTGGACTGATTTGCTCCCGTTGCGACGCCTACCGCGCCACGCAGGAAAATAATCGGGGAAAACTCGAACGGGTCGCCGCCGAATGGCGGAAACTCAACCATTGCGACGAAATCACGGCGGATATGCTGTCCTGCGACGGCTGTATGATCGACGGCGGCCGCAAGAGCGCTTACTGCGGAATGTGCCAAATTCGGCTTTGCGCCATCAAAAAAGACGTGAAGGTCTGTTCGGAATGCCCCGACTATCCGTGCCAAATAGTGTCGGATTTTATGGCGCACCAGACTGAAGAGCAGGCGGCGGCGATGAAAAAGATGCTTGAAGGCATTGCGGAAGTCGAAAAAAATACTCATTCCGTACTATGACAAGGAGAGATTGAACTATGAAAATCGCCATTCTGGTCGGAAGTTCGCGAAAAGGTGGCAACACCGATCTGCTCGCCCATGCCTTTGCCGCCGGAGCCGCGGAACACAACGAGGTTGAACTCATTTCGGTGAGCGACGTGCATGTCAATTCCTGCATCGGCTGCAACGCCTGCCGCAAACGCCCGAATCATGACTGCTTTCAGCAGGACGATATGCGCGTCATTCATGAAAAGCTCAAGACGGCGGACTTGATCGTCTTCGCCTCTCCGGTCTATTTCTACGGTCTGACCGCCCAGCTTAAAGCCATCGTTGACCGGCTCCATGCCCCCATCCGCAACGAACTCAAGGTCGGAAAATTGGCGCTGCTGCTCGTGGCGGCCGACACCATCCCGGAGGTGTTCGACAGTATCCTCGTCCAGTACAAGTCGGTGTTGAACTATTTCCACCTGGCCGACGCCGGGAAAGTTCTCGTGCGCGGCGTGGAAGAGAAAGGCGCGATTCGAGGCAATCCGGCGTTGGAAGAGGCCCGCGCATTGGGGCAAAGCATTTGGTAGAGAAAAAATGCGGTACCTGAAGCGGCGGATGGATGGTGTCATTTCGAGGCCATATTTTAAACAGCTGGGATATTTCGTCCGGCAGGAAAGAGAAGTTTTTACTGTGATCGTCCCGGTTTCCGCTGCAGCGCGTACTGCTCGGGTTCCAACGCCGGCAGGCCGGGTAGTCCGCCGG
>JAQUYX010000249.1 GCA_028691615.1 Victivallaceae bacterium | reverse complement strand
ATTGGACTTTGTTTTGTTTGGCAAACTCGTCCGTCTTGTATATGCCTTATATGCGATTTCTGTTCGTCAGGTCGGGATTTTGCCGATGGGCTTCTTTCAGATTCCACCTCGCGATGGACACCCTTGCGATTGGCTGACAGTTCCCGCTACCAAGTCTGTAACGGACTTTCACCGTCGAGTTATTGCCCCTGCCGGGCATACCAAAAAAAAGGAGCAGCCTAAGCCGCCCCTTTTGAATTCCCCGTTTGGCACTCCTAGCCGCACTTGCTGTATCCGCAGGAGAGGCATTTGGTGCAGTTCTCCTGGAAAATCAGCTCTTTTTCATGGCAGGACGGACAGATCATCTTGTTCGATGCCACACCGGCCTTGTTTGCAGACGCGGCAGTAGCCGCCGCACTCTTTCCGGCTTCTCCGGCGGGGGCGGTATTTTCGTGTCCGTTGGGCATCGGCATGGCCGCGTGTTTCTTGGTCAGAATGCCGATCATCTCCAAATGATGTTCCAGCACATAGCCGATCTCGGCGGCCAAACTGGGCATATATTTGCCGTGCTGGAAATACCCGCCGTTCGGATCGTAAACGCTCTTGAGCTCATCCACCAGGAAGGTCGGGGTGGGATCGTGCCGGAACACGGCCGAAATCAGACGCGAAATCGCCACGATCCAGCTGAAATGCTGCAGGTTTTTCGTGTTGATGAAAAGCTCATACGGGCGGCGTCTGCCGTTTTCATTGTAGTCGTTGATCGTCACATAAAAGGCATCCGGCGAAAGCGGCGTCTTGATCTTGTAGGTCGTGCCTTCCAGCTCATCCGGGCGCTTGACCAGCTTGGTGTGTTCCACGACCACATTCTGATCGGGCTTCTTGCCGTCTTCGCTCTCCTTCTTCTTCTTGTCCTCGTCGCGAACCAGCACGCCGGCAATATGTTCCGAAGGCCGGAACGTGGTGCATCCCTTGAGTCCCTTTTCATAGGCCTGAAGGTAGATGTCCTTGAATTTCTCAAACGGATAATCCTGCGGAATATTGATCGTCTTGGAGATCGCGCTGTCCACATATTTCTGCAACACCGCCTGAATCTCCAGATGATCCAGCGGAGTGATCTGGTCGGCGGAAACAAAATATTCCGGCAGATCCGCGGCGGCGATCGAGTCCATATTCCGGTATTTGCAATAGGCGCGGTACGCGTAGTCGGCCACCTGATATTCGGTCACGTCGTTTTCGTCGGAATTGCGGATTTTGCGCGTGTAGGAGAAGGCGAAAACCGGTTCCAGTCCGCTGGAAACATTGCCCGCGAAAAGACTGATCGTACCGGTCGGCGCCACCGAAGTCAAATGCGAATTGCGAATACCAAACTCACGGATTCCGTCTTTGATGTCGTCGGGCAGATCCGCGACAAAGCGGCTCTGAAGGTATTTCTCCTTGTCCAGCATCGGAAACGCCCCCTTCTCCTTGGCCAGCTCAATGCTGGCCCGGTAGGCGGCATGCGTGATCGTGCGCATAATTTCGCCCGCGGTCGCCACCGATTCCGGGGAACCGTACTTGATGCCGAGGAACAAAAAGCAGTCGGCCAAACCGGTAATCCCGATGCCCATGCGCCGTTTGCTGCGAGCCTCCTCGCGCTGCTGCGTCAGCGGATAGTTGGACTGATCGATGACGTTGTCCAGCATCCGAACCGCCAGCGGAACCACCTCTTCAATGCGCTTGAAGTTGAATTTCGCGCGGGAAGTGAAGGGATTTTCCACAAAACGCGTCAGGTTGATCGAACCGAGCAGGCACGCGCCGTAAGGCGGCAGCGGCTGTTCCCCGCAGGGGTTGGTCGCGCAGATCTCTTCGCAGTAATGCAGATTGTTCATCTCATTGACCCGGTCGATCAGGATGAATCCCGGCTCCGCATAGTCATAGGTCGAATGCATAATGCTGTCCCAGAGGGCGCGCGCCTTGACGACCTTGTGCACTTCGCCGTTGAACTTGAGCGCCCAATCCGCATCGGCCTTGACCGCCTCGACGAAATCGGCGGTGATGGCGACCGAGAGGTTGAACATCTGCAGCTGCGCATTTTTCCGCTTGGCAACGATGAATTCCTCAATATCCGGGTGATCGCAGCGAAGGATCCCCATCTGCGCGCCGCGGCGCTGCCCTGCGGACATGATCGTGCGGCAAGTGGAGTCCAGCACCTGCATGAAACTCAACGGCCCGGAGGCTTCCGCCTCGCATCCGGCGATATGCGCCCCACGCGGACGGATCGTCGAGAAATCGAAGCCGACACCGCCGCCCTGTTTCTGGGTCATGGCGGACTCTTTGACGGTATCGAAGATCCCGTTGATCGAATCGGGAATCTTGTTCATGACATAGCAGTTGAACATCGTCACTTCGTGGCGGCTGGTTCCCGCGTTGGCGACGATGCGGCCGCCGGGGATGAATTCGAAATTCGAGAGCACCTCGGCAAATTTATCGACCCAGCGAGCGGGATTCTTCTCGACGGAAGCGCAAGCCTTGGCCACTCGCATCATGGTGTCGGCGATCGTCTTGTCGCCGGGGATTCCGCCGGAGCCGGCATACCGGTATTTTCTTTCCCAGATATCCGCACCGATGTCACAATAATTCACCTTTTGGGCCGTCATTTTCCCTTTCTCCCTGCCAGTAAAGCATTTTGGTGGTTTTTTACTTACATATATATAGTGGTTCGTTTTCGACACATGCCACATTATATTGTGTATACCGTGGCAATATGGCTCCGATTCGGGTATTTTTCAAATCGATTTTGGAAAAAAGCCGCGATTTTTTTTATTCCGGCAAGATTGCGCCCTGTTTCGACGACGAAGAATACCACGGCCCCCCCCTGAAAGGGAACCAGAGTCAACTTCGAAGCTCGGAAAGATTCCCCCACCGGAGGGCGCGCGTTTTTTTTAGACGGCACTGCCCATAGTCCCGTCGATGGCAGAAAATACCTCAGCGGGGATTCTTTGCCGGAGTGCGGCGCGGCCATGTGTCGAGAATCCGACGGATTTCCGCGGCGATTTCCGGGATCCGGTGCGGTTTAGGCAGGAATCCGCGTGCGCCTTTGGCCAAGAGATCGCTGACCTCGTCGCCGGAAACGAACCCGCTGGAAAGCAGGATATTGGCGTCGGGGTCGATTCGGCGAATCTTGGAAAACGCCTCATGCCCGCCGACGCGGGGCATAATCATATCCAGCAGCACCAGATCGAT
>JAQUYX010000248.1 GCA_028691615.1 Victivallaceae bacterium | reverse complement strand
CCCCCGAAAGAAAACCGGCGGGAGAAAACAGTCGTCCGCCGCCCGGTCACCAGCACCGGCCGCTCCAAATGCGCGCGAACCGCCCGGTACAAGACCCGCCGTTCAATATCCTTGCCGATCTGTTTGAGGTCGTCAGGGGTGTGTTCGTGGTTGATCCGCTCGACATCCTGCTCGATGATCGGGCCTTCGTCCAGCTCCGCGGTGGCATAATGGGCAGTTGCGCCAATCATTTTGACGCCGCGCTCCCATGCGCGAACATAAGGATTGCTGCCCTGAAACGCAGGCAGAAACGCATGGTGAATATTGATGATCCTCCCGGGATAACGGGCGATGAAATCATTGGAGAGCACCTGCATATAACGCGCCAGCACCACCAGATCGATGCGATGCCGGGTCAGCAGCTCGAGCACCTTTGCCTCCTGTTCGGATTTGTCCGAAGTCATCGGGACGCAGTAAAAAGGAATCTCGAAGCGGTCGGCCACCCGTTCCAGTTCGGGATGATTGCCGATGACCAGGGGCACATCGCATTCCAGATCATGTTCGGCCACCCGCATGAGCAGATCGTAAAGACAGTGGCTGGTCTTGGAAACCATGATCGCCACCTTCTGCCGTTCGTCGCGGAAATGCAGCGTCCATTCCATTTGCATGGAGGCGGCGAATTGACCAAACTCGCGCGCCAGCTCCTGACGGGTGACGCCGATTCCGGAGAAATCGACAATGATCCGCATGAAGTATTTGCCTTCAATGAGGTCGGAATACTGGCGGCATTGGATAATGTTGAAATTGCGACCGGCGAAAAACCCGGTCGTCGCGGCCAGGACGCCTTTGCGATCGTCAGTCTGAACGAGGAAAAGAGCTTCTGAGGCATTCATCATCGTCCACTAAATTCCCGCGTTGCGCACATCGACGATGCACAGTTGCAGTTCGGTGCGTCCGGCGTGCGTATTCATCTGAGGCGTCGCCAGCACGTCAAGATTGTTGTACGCGAAATCGTCTCCGCGCCGGTTGAAGGCGATGAAGTTGATGGAACCGGTATTGCTGCGTAGAATGCCGCGGCAATGGCGATTGCCGACCAGATTGACCCTCGCGAGTTTGAGATCGTTGAAGCGATAGACCGGCTTGGGATTGCCGTGACCGAAGGGGGAGAGCATTTCCATGTAGTGAAAGAAGTTGCTGTCCAGCTCGGTGATGTCCAGTTCCCCGTCATAAGAGACATAGCTTTCCAAATCTTCGGCGGTAATGCTGTTGCGGATCTCCCGGTCAAGCGACTCGAAAAACGGAGCGATATTCTCGGTTTTGAGTCCGACGCCGACGGCCATGGGGTGTCCGCCGTAACGTTCCAGAAGATGCGAAAGTTTGGCCAGCACACCGATCAGATTGATATTGCTGATGCTCCGGCCGGAGCCATACGCCTGATCGCCTTGAATGGTGAGCACGATTGCGGGCCGGTTGTAGTCGCGCGCAAGGCGGGAAGCGACAATACCGATAACCCCCTGATGCCAGTCGCGTCCGGCGACCAGAAGGGCATAATCGCTCTGCCATGCGAGATTGCGTTCGATCTGCAGCTTGGCCTCCTGATAAATCTCCTGTTCCTTCTCCTGTCGGATGGCGTTGCAGTTTTCCAGTTCTGCGGCGTACCGATAGGCGTCGACGATGCTCTCGGATTCGAGCAGGCGCAGGGCGACGTTTGCATCGCCGACGCGGCCTGCCGCATTAATTCTGGGAGCGAGGCGGAAAGTGATATCGGAAGGCGTGACGTCGTTGCGCAGTTTGCTGCTTTCGATGAGGGTGCGGATTCCGGGGCGGAGCTGGCGGCGAAGGATATCGATGCCTTTGCTGACCATGATGCGGTTTTCGCCCAGCAGCGGGACGATATCGGCGACCGTGCCGAGGGCGACGAAGTCGAGAATATCCTCGAGGTTGGTCATTTCCCCGCCGAGATGATGTTCGCGGCCGTATTTGATGACTCCGTGGGAAAGTTTGAAAGCGGTTCCGGCGCCGGAAAGGAGCTGAAGGTCCTCCAGTTCGGGATAGATCTTGGGATTGATGACGGCGATGGCCGCGGGCAAAACATCTGCGGCCTCGTGGTGATCGGTGACGATGACGTCGATGCCCATTTCGGTGGCCTTCTTGACGGCGTCGCAGCTGGTGATGCCGCAATCGACGGTGACCAGGACTTTGCAAGGTCCGAAAGCGGTGAGGGCTTTATCGAGGGATTCTGGTGTAAAGCCGTATCCGTCGTCGAAGCGATGGGGGATGAAACTGTTGACGGTGGCGCCGTTGCTGCGGAGGACGAGCGCGAGCAAAGCGCTGGCGGTGATGCCGTCGGTGTCGTAATCGCCATGGATCAGGATATGTTCGCCGTTGGCGATGGCGCGCCAAAGGCGTTCTGCGGCGAACTGGATTCCCGGGAAGCGATAAGGGTCGGAGAGAGCGCCGAGTTTGGGTTGGAGGAAGCCCGAAACCATTTCCGGGGCGACGTCTCTGGCGGCGAAATACATTGCGACGGAGCGGGGGACGCCTGCGGAGTTTTGAATGGCACTGATTTCAGACTGACGATCCTTGACAGAAGATTTCCAATTTCTCACAATTCCTATGTCCTTGTTTAATTATTCATCATGTAGTATAGCACGTCTGAGAGGAAAGGGCAATAAAGAAAGGGGAAAAAAAGCAAAAAAAAAGCAAAAAACAGAGGAAAATGATTTGAAAAAATCGGAAAGCGAGATAAAGTATGAGACGCAGGGCATCCGAGATGGAGAACTGCGGGGTTGATGAGAGAAGGGAAGCTGCAGGGATGTAGTTTTCCGGATGAAAAAAGAGGAAAATGCCGACGTGGTGGAATTGGCAGACGCGCTAGGTTCAGGTCCTAGTTCCCGATAACGGAGTGAGGGTTCGACTCCCTCCGTCGGCACCATTTTTTTCAAAAGGGTATGCGGGTATGGCATAACGGTTGTGCACCAGCCTTCCAAGCTGGTAATACGGGTTCGACCCCCGTTACCCGCTCCAATTACGGTGGGATTCCCGAGTGGCTAAAGGGGGCAGACTGTAAATCTGCTGGCACTGCCTTCGATGGTTCGAATCCATCTCCCACCACCATTTTGATTTACACCGTCCAACAGGACGGTTTTTTTGTGCCTTTTTTCTGAAAATGAGCTTGAGAGCATCCTTCCTTTTCTGCCATGCTTTACGACGTAACAATCCGGTCGGGTGGC
>JAQUYX010000247.1 GCA_028691615.1 Victivallaceae bacterium | reverse complement strand
GCCGATTGTGGTGGCCGACGAGTTGAGCAAGGAGGAGTCTGCGCGGCTGATGGAGGTTATGCGGGGGGTCGACGGAGCCGGGATCGTGCAGAATTACCGTCGTCAGTATCCGCAAGGGGAGCTGGCGGCGCACCTGCTGGGCTATGCGCGGCGTTCCCGTCCGGGGGAGAACACTTCCAGCGGAGAATACAGCTATTTTCTGCCCGACTGGCGCGGGGCGTCGGGGATTGAGCGTTATTGGAACGACCGGATTCCCGGAACCAACCTCATGGCGCTCTCGGGTATTCCGGGGTATTCTCTGGTGGAGGTGGACAATCTCGGGTTCGTCTACCGGAAAATCATTGAAAAAATCGAACCGGTCCACGGCAGCCATCTTGTGTTGACCTTGGATTCGCGTGCGCAGCGAACCGCCGAAGCATTGTTGAAAGAAAAACGGGGAGCCTTTGTCCTTTTGGAGGCGAATACGGGCCGGATTCTGGCGATGGCCTCCGCCCCCGCCTTCGAACCGGGAAAATTTTCTCCAGCTTTTGACAATGATTATTACCGAACCTTGGCCTCCGGCAGCGGACGGGCGTTTTTGAACCGGGCGATCTCAGGGGTGTACACGCCCGGATCGATTCTGAAAGTGCTGGTGGCGTTGGCGTTGTTGGAAAACGGCGTCGATCCGCAGTCGACGGTTTTCTGCGATGGCGCAAGTACGGTGGCGGGGGTTCGAATCCGTTGTGCCTCATGGCGTTCGGGAGGACACGGGGCGGTGACATTGGTCGACGCGCTGGAACACTCCTGCAACGATTATTTCATAGAGAAGGGCATCACGCTGGATCCCGATCAAATCCGGGATGTGCTTTCCTCGGCGGGGCTTGGCAAAAATATCGGCGCGCTGCCGGGGCTGAAGAAGGGCGTGTTTCCCTCCGAGGAGTTCAAGCGCCGCCATTATCACGCCCAGTGGAACAGCTACGACACGGCGTTGCTGTCGATCGGACAGGGAATGGTATCGATTACGCCGTTGCAGGCGGCGCTCTTCGTTTCTGCGTTGGCCAATGGGGGGGAATATTTTCATCCGTATC
Source organism: Victivallaceae bacterium (assembly GCA_028691615.1). Classification (GTDB taxonomy): domain Bacteria; phylum Verrucomicrobiota; class Lentisphaeria; order Victivallales; family Victivallaceae; genus JAQUYX01. The sequence continues at coordinate 2,180 of JAQUYX010000247.1, read as the reverse complement.
TGGTGGAAAAAGTGTTCAGCACCGCTGGGGACGAGCTTTGGCGGGCCCGGCCGGAAGCGGCGGGAAGGCTCAATGCGTCCGAAGAACACATTGCATTGGTGCGGCAGGGAATGTTTCAGGTGGTCAACTCGTCGACCGGTTCGGGCCGCTCGGCAAAGACACCGGCCATTGAGCTTTACGGAAAAACCGGTTCTGCGGAGATCGGTTCCCGGGAAAATCGGAAGGTCAACGCGTGGTTTGTGGCCTTCGGGGAAAAAGACGGGAAACGATATGCCGCGAGCTTGATTTTGGAAGACGCCGTCTCCGGCGGCCACTCGGCGGCCCCGCTGATGGCGCGGTTTTTCACGGAATATCTGGGCGCGGAGCCGTCGCAAAAGACAATGGAATGATTTCCGGCGGTTTTCTAGACCGTTTCCGAGCTTCCGCGTTGATTTGCAGAGTCAAACAGCGCACGCGCGTAAAGCTCCGGGTCAAAGTCCTGCAAATCGTCCGGCTGCTCGCCCAGGCCGACAAACAAAGTCGGCAAATCCAACTGATCGTGAATCGCCACAGCCATTCCGCCCTTGCCGGTGCCATCCAGCTTGGTCAAAATCAACGCGCTGACGCCGCAATTCTTGGAAAATTCCCGCGCCTGACTTACAGCATTTGACCCCAGCGAGGAATCCACCGTGAGAAATACCTCATGGGGAGAACCGGGCAAAGCCTTCTCCAAGGCACGACGAATCTTGCCCAGCTCGTCCATCAGATTTTTCTGGTTGTGCTGCCGACCGGCAGTGTCGATCAGCAAATATTCCACGGAGCGCGCGACCGCAGCCTTCGCCGCGTCAAACGCAATTCCCGCAGGATCGCCGCCATGTTTCCCGGCAATCACCGGACAATGCGTGCGTTCCCCCCAAAGCTGCAGCTGTTCAATCGCCGCCGCGCGGAAGGTGTCGCAGGCGGCAAGCATACACGTGTGTCCCTCTTTGGAGAGCTTGTCCGCAAGTTTTCCGATTGTGGTCGTCTTGCCGGAACCATTGACGCCGACGAACAAAAGCACTGTCGGACCACTTTCGCTCTTGGCCAGAGCGCGCAGATTGGAACGCAGAATCGCCGCGGCGTCCTCCCGGGCGACGGCCAGAATATCTTCCCCGGTGGCGATTTTTCCGCGACTGTAACGATCCTGGATGTCCGCGACAATCCGCTCGGTGGCAGGCACCCCGAAATCAGCCCGGAGCAACCCCGCTTCCAGACGTTGAAAATCCTGTGCCTCCCACTTCTTTTCCCCCGTGAAAAGCGAGACGACCGAGCGGGTCACCAAGGTGCTGGACTTCTCCAAGCCCCGTTTAAAAATCGAAAAAATCGATCCCATATCCCGAATGCGCTCCTTCCTCTCCGACCTCAGGCCTCGCGGCGTTCCCGCGGCGGACGCTTGAGGGAATCCTTGATCGAATTGAGAATTCCGTTGATAAAGCTCCCGGACTGCTCGCCGGAATAATCCATGGCGATCTCCACGGCCTCGTCAATACTGACCACCGGCGGAACATCATCGACATAAAGCATCTCGTAGACGGCCACGCGCATAATGTTTTTGTCCACAGAACTGAGACGTTCAAAACTCCAGTTCTTCGCCCGTTCGGCAATCAGAGAATCCATTTCGGTGCAATGAAGCGCCAGACCGCAGATCAGCTGCTCCGCATACTCCTTGCCCTTGCGGGCAAAACGGTTTTCCCGCAACTCGTGCGACTCCTTGCTGATCTCCTCGTACACCCGTTCCCACGCTTCCAGATCGGGCGGCTCTTTGGCGATGTCGCAACGGAAAAAGAATTCCATTGCCAATTCACGGCCCAATCGCCGCGCATGAATCTGACCTTCCGGCATTTTTCCCATTCTTTCTAAAACTGCTTGTTGAGATTGGCCATTTCAATCGCAGCGACGGCTGCGTCGGCGCCCTTGTTGCCCGCCTTGGTCCCGCTGCGTTCGATCGCCTGATCCAGATTGTCCGCGGTAATCATGCCGTAAGTAACCGGCGTGCCGAATTCCAGCCCCAGCTGGGCCAGACACTTGGCCACTTCCGAATTGATGTAGCCGGCATGCGGCGTCGCGCCCTGAATCACCACGCCCAGCGCCAGAATTGCATCGAATTTGCCACTCTGCAGCATCTTCTTGACAGCAAACGCGATTTCATAGGATCCCGGCAC
>JAQUYX010000246.1 GCA_028691615.1 Victivallaceae bacterium | reverse complement strand
GCGTTGGCCCGGAAACATCATACCAATGTCAATTTGATTCCCTACAACGCGACGTCGGACGGGCAATTTTCCCGGCCTTCGCCGGAGGTGATTGCCAGATTTGCGAAGATTCTGGAAAAGAAGGAGGTCGCCGTGAGTGTGAGAAAAGAACGTGGGACTCAAAGTTCCGCCGCATGCGGGCAACTGCGGGCGGCGCGAAAGTCGGTGATCCTGTTGATTGCGGGAGTGCTGGTTTCGGCGATGCTCTGCTCCTGCGCGGCGTTTCGCGAGGCGTTCCAACCGCTGCCGAATACCAAGCGTGACCGGAGCGCGGTCCCGGTGGCGGCGGTGGCCGAACCGGAATCGGTGCAGTCCGCGCGTCCGGCGTCCGCTGCGAAGAATCCGGCGGTGCCGGGGAAAGAACCGGCGTCTTCGCCTCTTGACAGCGGGAAACCCGAAGCCATAAAAATCAACATGGCCGGTCCGGACGGGGTGTTTCTGGGGCGTTTGGATATGACTCCGGGCAAACGCCTGGAGCTCAACGAACGCGAGCGCGACGAGGTGGATTCCACCACCCGGGAGTTTCAGATGCGGCGCAAGCAGAACGAAGCGTGGGTGTTCGGCAAATAGCGCTGCGGCAACGGCGGTCAGAAGAGTTCCATCAAAGCGTCTGCAAAGATCTTCAAACCTTCTTTCGACGGATGATTGATACTGTTGACCAGCAGCGTTTCATAGGCGATTCCCGTGCGATAGAGTTGCCCGTACCGGCGGGAGACGTCGGCATAGGCGATTCCCGAGGCGTCGGCGAAGGCGCGCAGTTCCTTTCCATACGGTCGCGGGTCTTCGTCGGAATTGCGGCAGGACGGGAAGGCGGGAAGCTTCATCCAGTCGCCGCGGATGTAATGCGGGACAAGAACGATCCAGTCGATGCCGCTGCCGCGGAAATCGTCGCGGATGCGCTGATAATTGCTGCGGAAATTTTCGCTGGACAACCCCGCGTCATTGACAAATTCCGAGATGACCAAATCCGGTTTTGCCGCGAGAACCAGCTCTTCGTAACCGGGATGGGTTTCAAAAAACGTGTTGGTGTTTTTGCCGCCCCATGCGACGGTTTCGAGCGTGATCTTCGCTTTTGGGAAGCGTTTGCGCAGACGGACGAGAAATTGCTCCTGCCAGCGGGAACGCTTGTCGGCAAGGTAAGTTGCTTCCGTCACGCTGTCGCCCCATGCGAGAATGTGTACCGGCGCTCCGGCTTTGAGTTTTGCCGTCAGCGCGACCGGTAGAGTTGCTGCGCCTTTTTCTTTCGGGCGCGGGGCGATCGCATTGGTCAGTACCGGGTAGATCATCTCTTCGGCAAGGGCGGTGTAGTGTTCGGAAAAATAGAGGTTCGCCAGACGTTTTTCGCCGGGGCGCAGTTTGGGGAGATGCGGGCACGCCGTGGCGCGGCGTCCTTTGCGCCAGAGAAGGTCTCCGTCGGGTGTCTGGACGATGGAATCGAGTCTGCGCGGGCGGTAGGAATAGGAGGCCACCACCTGTTCTCCGGGCGCGAGGGAAGATCCTTCGGCCTTGCCGACGGTCGCCCAGACGGGGTCGAGCTGGTAATCCTTCTCCGGGAGAAGTTTGCGGTTGGACCCGGCGACCGTAAGGCGCAGACTTGCCGGATCGAGCGCACCGGCAAGCGAGCACTCGCAGGTGACCAGCGAGGGCAGACGCACTCCTTTGAGCCACGGCGGGCGGGTATTGTCGAAGACCGGAAGCTCCCCGAGCGGTTCGGCCGAAATTCTGACCGGGGACGGCGGGGCGATTTCCATTGTTTTGGTTCTCCCTTTGACCGTGACCGCCAGCAATCTATCCCGACCGGGAACGAGGGTGATCTTCATGGGAATACGGCTCCTGCGTTATAAATTATCGTCAACAAGGGTGGATTCTTCCATTCGTCTTCTCATCCGCGCGACGAACATGGCGTCGCCGCCTTGTTCCATCCCGAGCTGAAGCATGCCGTCGCTCTGCTGCCCCGAAACGGGATCTTCGAAGGACTCCAGGGTGAATTGCGCATGCGAGGCAAGGAATCGCTCGACCACATCGGCATTTTCCTTGTGGAAAAGCGAACAGGTCGAGTAGACGAGGACGCCGCCGGGCCTGACCCCGGAACAGACGTTGTCAAGGATTCCATTGCCGATGGCGGCAAATTCGTCCAGCTCCTCCTCGCGGAATTGCCAGCGTCCCTCCGGATTGCGCCGCCAGACGCCGGAGCAGCTGCATGGCGCGTCAACCAGAATCCCGTCGTATTTGTCGGCGAAACGCTTGCGCAGCGCCTTGCCGTCCCATTCCCGCAGCTCAATATTTTGCAGATGCGCCCGTTTTGCCCGTTTGCGCAGTTCTTCGAGTTTGTAGTCGCGAATATCCGAGGCGATCACCGTGCCGCGGCCGTGCATGATCGAAGCCAGCTGCAGACTTTTGCCCCCCGCTCCGGCGCAGCAGTCGAGCCAGCGTTCCCCGGCTTTGGGGCGCGCGGCCAGACCAATGCCCTGCGAGGCGATGTCCTGCACTTCGAAGAGGCCGTCCCGGTATTCGGGCAGCGTACGCAAATTGACGCTGCTGGGCGCCACGCTCACGGCGTTGAAAACGCGTGGATGCCGCACCAGCGGAACCCCCGCCGCGACGAGTGCGGCGATCACCGAATCGACGTCGCCGGTCTGAATGCGCAGCCAAGTCGGCGGCCGCTTCATCCAATGCCGTTCGAGGGTTTTGGGATCAATCTCCTTAGCGAGATTTTCGACAATTCCCGGCGGCACCGCGTCTTCGGTGCTGAACGAAATCGGACGATGAAAATAGCGGAAGAGCGCTTCGACTTTTTCCGCTTCGTCGTGCGCCGAACGCGGAAATTCAAAATCCCGGAATCCGGCCAGCGAACGCACCGCGGTCAGAAGCTGATGGAAATTCCCGCTCTCCCGGCTTTCGGCGGAGAACTTCATGCTCTCCAGCTCCCGTTCGGAAAGCAGGTGCCGCAAATAGCCCCAGTCGCGGAAGCAGCAGAAAACACATTCGGAGAGAAATTTGCGGTCGCGCGAACCAAATTTCTTGTTATCCAGAAAGAAGCTGTGCAAGGTGCGATCCAGAACCTTGTCTTCGTAAAAAATGGAATAAAGCATCTTTGCCAGCAGTTCTTCCAGCGCGCGAAGCTGCGAAGCCTCCTTGCGGGGGTCCATGCCTCCCGGACGCTCTTCGGAGAAACTTCTCCGGTCGGGGCGGTAGGTGCGTGCATTTGCG
>JAQUYX010000245.1:1313-3259 GCA_028691615.1 Victivallaceae bacterium | reverse complement strand
AAAGCGGTGCTGTTTCCGTTCCGCGAAGCTGTTATCGCTTCGCGGGCGGATTCGATGCTTCTGCCGTACAAAGTTAAAATCGGCGAGCCGTTCAAGGCAAGAACCGTGCTGGTCACGCTGGACGATTCACGTTACGCAATCGAAGTCAAACGGGCAACTGAACAGCATGAGTTCGCCAAAGCGACGTTTGCTGACAAAAAAGTGCTCCGGGCAAAAAATTTCACGTCCGATTACGAACTCAAAAAAGCCGAATTCGATTTTTGCATGACGGGAAACGCTCTTGCCGATGCGAAGTTGAACCTCTCATTCTGCACAATCAGTGCGCCGTTTGATGGGAAAATTGTCGAAATCACCACCCGGGAATATGAAACAACCCGCCCCGGTCAGCCGCTTTTCCGAATCATCGACGATAATCAACTTCTTGCCGTATTGAATGTTCCGCTTGCAGACAAGACGCTGACAACGGTCGGCCAGCCGATTGCAATCAAAATTTCAGATAAACTGACGGCGAAAGGCGCGGTTTACGAGGTTACTCCGCAAGCGGATAACCGGACCGGAACCGTACGCATCCGGGTTCTGATCGACAACAAGGACGGGAAGTTTACTGCCGGAATGACGGGAGAAATGCTTTATGGCGACGGAGGATTTTGCTTCCAGAGCCAAGGCGTTTGCGCTGATGCTCAAATATGGACACGATCTTCTTGATGCGAAAACCGTTGAGGACGCCGCCGCGCTCGGCGTCAGCAACAGTCGGGGATTGCTGAATTTTACCACCTCGACACTACTTGAACTTGTAAACGGCAAAGCCATCATCCTCGCTCAATACGGACAGGTTGCGGTAAATCCGCATTCACGCCTTGCCGTGCTCCAATGCAAACTCGCAGAATCGCTGAAATTCGATGGAGAACCGCTAACCATGACCAAAGCAAACGGCCTTTTGCCGGAACTGGCCGGAGACTGCCGCGTCTATCTGTGTCTGCATCTCGCGCCTCCCGCCAACACCGACGGAGCCGGTTTTTCTTTTGTTTGGTTGATCGAATATGAAAACGATATTCCAACCTATGCGGTCAACACCGCCAAACTGCTGGCGATTTCCCTCTCCGAGGCGCTTCACTACCAGAAACTATGCAAAAACCGCCTTTGGAATGTAAAACGTCATGCGAAAAAACGTTGGGGCTGGGCAATGTTGCTGTTGTTGCTGATCGGTGCGATGTTTCTGCGCGTGCCGGAAAACGCCACGGCGGAATTTACCTTGAAAGCACCGGAAATCACCAGTGGTTACGCATGGTTCGACGGTCCGATTGCGAAATGCATCAGGCAGGATGGTTCTTTTGTCAAAAAAGGCGATGTCGTCGCCGAATACGATGCCAGCCAGCTGGAATACCGTCTCGGCGCAGCCAAAAGTCAACTTCAGGAAACCGAGGCCGAATTTTCGCTGGAACAGCAGAACGCATTCAGTGATCAAAGTCGTCTCGGACAGGTAAAATTGCTTGAAGCACGTCTTACCACAATGAAAGTCTCCGTCAAAGAAGCCGAATGGTATTTGGCCCACGCAAAAATTTTTGCGCCGTCGGATGGCATTTTGGCGCTTGCCGACGGTCGCGCCGAGCAACTTGCCGGCAAAGCGGTACGCACCGGAGATAAGCTCTTCGATATCATGGGAGGAAACGGCATGACGGCGGAAATCCCGGTCAACGAACGCGACGCTTCCATTTTGCAAAAACAGCTTTCTGCAACGCTCTTTCTTCACACCGCCCCGGAAACCGCAATCCCGGTGACCATTTTGGACGTTTCGCATTACCCGGAACTCACCGAGCAACGCACCTACTGTTACAAAGTCCGTGTTCGACTGCCGGATCATCAAAGCAATCTTCGTTACGGGATGCGCGGGGTGGCAAAAATCTCAGGCGGAACTGTTTTCCTCGGCTATCATCTGTTCAAAAGCG
>JAQUYX010000245.1:0-1303 GCA_028691615.1 Victivallaceae bacterium | reverse complement strand
GATGAATGCCGCAGAACCTATGACCGGAACATTACGGGACGATGTGGAACTGTTGCGCGGAAATCCTCCCATGCTCTTCGACCGTCAATCCGACGCCTATTTCCGGATTGCCCCGGAAGCACTGGAAATCATTTCTTTTCTGACCGAATCCATGCCGCTGTCCCGTTTTCTGGAACTCCTGAACCGCAATGGGATTGCGGCGACCAAGGATGAACTTCTTCATCTTCTCGCTTTTCTTCAGCAAAACAACCTGCTCGCGCCGGAATATGGGCACATCGGCGTTAAGCGGGAACGGCAGTGTGTCATGCAGGAAAAAACATGGTTTCTGCGTTTCTCGGCGGCCTATCTTTTTTTCAAACTTCCGCCGTGGCGCCCGGAAAAGTTCTTTGACAGGCTTACGCCTTACGTCAGTTGGATTGTCTCCAAACCGGTGGTGCTCTTTCTGCTGATTCCGGCCTTGATCGGATACCTGCTGGTGCTTCGCGATTTCGGAACCGTCCGGGCAACCTTTCTCGATTCGCTGTCATGGGCGGGATTGGCAAAATATTTCGCCGCAATTCTTTTTCTTAAATTTATTCACGAGTCGGCACATTCGCTTGCCGCGATTCATTTTGGTTGCAGGGTACGCGGAATCGGACTGGGGTTCATGGTGTTTTATCCGCGGCTCTACACCGATACCACCGACAGTTGGCGACTGCCGCGCCGTCAACGGTTGCTGATCGATGCGGCCGGCATCATTGTAGAGTTATTACTGGGTGGAATTGCGGCGCTTTTATGGGCGTATCTGCCACCGGGCGCATGGAAATCCACGATGTTCTATATTTTCGCGGTCGGTACGATATCCACCTTGTTCATTAACGGAAATCCGTGCATCCGTTATGACGGATATTACATTCTGTGCGACCTTGTGAACATCGACAATCTAATGACACGTTCAGGCGAGTTCGTCCGCGCATTCTGGCGTTGGCATTTCTTGCGTCTCGGTGAAATGCCACGAAATGTGCGTGGTTCTTTTCTGCTTTGCTTTGGTATCGTGTCATTCGTTTATCGAATTTTTCTTTACACCTCGATCATTCTTATGATTTACTTTCATTTTGCCAAAGCGCTTGCGCTGGGGATGATCGTGCTGGAACTTTACAGTATTGTCATTTATCCGTTCTGGCGGGAAATTCAGACCGTTCGCGCTCTGTCAAAACGTTCAGGAAGTCTCGCCGGATGGTATTTCGCCGGAGCGTTGATGCTGATCGGCGCGTTGATTCTGTTCCTTCCGCTCTCCTGGGACATTGCACTGTTCGGAGAAATT
>JAQUYX010000244.1 GCA_028691615.1 Victivallaceae bacterium | reverse complement strand
GGCTATCATGAGGAATTGGACTATGCCGTGGCCGCGCTGGAAAAAAAGTGGAGCTGCGCACTGATTGACAATCTGTACGTCAGGCATTACGAAAACCGTTCCTTCGGGAACACGGCGCGTCACCAGGCGCTGCGCGTGAATGCGCAGATTTTCCGGGAAAAATGGGGGCGTCCGATCTGGATGGCCACTTCGAAATATCCGGTGACTGACCCGATACCGTATCTTAAAAAAGTTTTATACAAGGAGCTGAACATCTCATGCGAAGAATTATCGTGACCGGCGGCGCCGGTTTCATTGGTTCGGCCGTGACCCGGCTCATCATCGAACACACGGACGATTGCGTCTGCGTGGTGGACAAGCTGACTTATGCCGGACATCTGGAATCGCTGGAGCCGGTTGCCGGCGACGCGCGTTACCGGTTTGAGAGGGCCGACATCTGCGACCGCGAGGCGATGGACCGGATCTTTGCGGAATTCCGCCCGACGAATGTCATGCATCTGGCGGCGGAATCGCATGTGGACCGTTCGATCGACGGGCCGGGAGAATTTATTCAAACCAACGTGATCGGGACATATACGCTGCTCGAAGCGGCGCGGAAGTATTTTGGAACGCTCTCCGATGCGGAGAAGAAAACATTCAAGTTTCACCATATTTCGACCGATGAAGTTTACGGGGATCTGGTGTCGGACAAGGATTTCTTCCGGGAAACCACTTCCTATGCGCCCAGTTCCCCTTATTCGGCAAGCAAGGCGTCGAGCGACCATCTGGTGCGCGCATGGATGCGCACCTTCGGCGTGCCCACAGTCGTGACGAACTGCTCGAATAATTACGGCCCTTATCATTTTCCCGAAAAACTGATCCCGCTGGTCATTCTCAATGCGCTCGACGGCAAGGATTTGCCCGTTTACGGCGGCGGTCTTCAGGTGCGCGACTGGCTCTATGTCGAAGATCATGCGCGCGCATTGTATCTGGTTTCCTGCGAAGGGAAGCCAGGCGAAACTTACAATATCGGCGGACACAACGAAAAACGGAACATCGATGTGGTCGAAAGCCTCTGCCGTCTGCTCGATGAACTTGCCCCGCGCGCGGACGGCGGAAAATATGCGTCCCAGATTGTCCATGTGACCGACCGGCCCGGACATGATCTGCGCTATGCGATCGACGCTTCGAAGATCCATCGCGAATTGGGATGGAAGCCGCAGGAGACCTTTGAGAGCGGACTGGGCAAGACGGTTCTGTGGTATCTTGAGCACCGCAACACTTGGTGCAAAGCGGTGCTGGCAGGCAAATACAACCGGGAACGCCTCGGTACGGGAGGAAAGAAAGCATGAGAAAAGGAATTGTTCTTGCCGGCGGCGCCGGATCGCGGCTGCATCCGATCACGCTTGGCGTCTCCAAGCAGCTGCTTGCGGTTTATGACAAGCCGATGATCTATTATCCGATTTCGGTGCTGATGCTTGCCGGAATCCGGGACATTCTGGTGATTACCACGCCGGAGGATCAGGCCTCGTTCGTCCGTCTGTTGGGCGACGGATCAGGATTCGGCGTAAACATCTCTTACGCGGTGCAGCCGCGGCCGGAGGGGTTGGCGCAGGCGTTTCTGATCGGGGAGAAGTTTTTGAACGGATCGCCCGCGGCACTGGTGCTTGGCGACAATATTTTTTACGGCGCCAATCTGTCGAAACTTTTGGCCCGGGCTTCGGCGCGGGAGACGGGGGCGACGGTCTTTGGCTACTACGTCTGCGACCCGGAACGCTTTGGCGTGGTGGAGTTCGACGCGGCAGGCAAGGCGGTGTCGATCGAGGAGAAGCCGAAACAGCCGAAATCGAATTACGCGGTGACCGGGTTGTATTTTTATGATTCCGATGTCGTGCAGCTGGCCAAGGAAGTCCGGCCGTCGGCGCGCGGGGAATTGGAGATCACCTCGCTGAACAACGCATATCTTCAGAGGGGCACGCTGTGCGTGGAGAAACTCGGCAGGGGATATGCGTGGCTCGACACCGGAACGCACGACAGTATGCTCGATGCGGCCAATTTCATTCGCACAATCGAATCACGGCAGGGGCTTCAGGTCGCCTGCCTGCATGAGATCGCTTTGGAGGCCAAGTGGCTGACGCCCGACGAGGTGCTCAACTCGATTCAGGATATGATGAAGACGGAATATGCCCATTATCTGCTGCGCAGGATTGGAGAGATTACAGGAAAATGAAGGTATTGACGTGTGACATCGCAGGGCTGCGGGTGGTCGAACCGAAGGTGTTCGGCGACGCGCGCGGGTATTTTTTTGAAGCGTGGAGCCAGGAGCGTTATCGCGAGGCGGGAATCGACGCAAATTTTATTCAGGACAATGAATCCTTCTCGCATTACGGGGTGGTGCGCGGACTGCATTATCAGCAGGGGGAATTTGCGCAGGCGAAACTTGTGCGCGTCATCAGGGGAACCGTGCTGGACGTCGCCGTGGACATCCGGAAGGATTCGGCCACGTTCGGACGGCATTATGCGGTGGAACTTTCTGGAGAAAACAAGCGGCAGTTTTTCATTCCGCGCGGGTTTGCGCACGGGTTCGCCGTGTTGAGCGAGGAGGCAATCTTCGCGTACAAGTGCGACAATTTCTATATGCCGTCCGCGGAACGCGGGATTCGTTATGACGATCCTGAGCTTGGAATCGACTGGCGCATTCCTGTTGACAAGCGTCAGCTGTCGGAGAAGGATACGAAACATCCGCTTTTCCGGGAGGCGCAGAGATGAAGGTCATGCTCACCGGCGGCAAGGGAATGCTTGGCCGCACGCTTTGTGCCGTGCTTGGCGCGGAATTTGAGGTGATCCCGACGGATCTGCCGGAGGCCGACATCACCGATGCGGCGGCGTTTGAGCGCCTGTTGACTCAAATTCATCCCGACGCGGTGATTCATTGCGCGGCAATGACCGCGGTGGACGCCTGCGAAACGGCGCGGGAAAAAGCATATTTGCTCAACGCGGTCGGCAGCTGCCACGTGGCGGCGGCATGCCACCGGCTCGGCATCCGGCTGATCGGAATTTCCACCGATTATGTCTTTGACGGCGCAAGCGCTCAGGCGTACAACGAATTTGATTTTGCCGACGGCGGACACACGGTTTACGGGCAGAGCAAGTTTGCCGGCGAAGAGATGATTCGCCGGCACTGTCCGAGGCATGTGATCGCGCGGATTTCCTGGCTGTACGGCCCCGGCGGCCCCAGCTTCGTGCACGCGATGAAAAATCTTGCCGACGGCAGCCGCGCGGAACTCAAAGTGGTTGCCGAT
>JAQUYX010000058.1 GCA_028691615.1 Victivallaceae bacterium | reverse complement strand
CACATTGGCCGTGCCGATTGCGAATCCGGCGGCAATATCACGCAACGATTCTTTCCCGTCCCGCAACAAAATCTTCCACACCATAAGTTCGGATAAACTCCCGGTTGACCTTTTTGACGGCACTGCGCATCCCCCGCGTTGTTCCCCGCTCATGGGAAAAAAACAATTACAATCTCCACCGCGCGAAGCATTCGACCGCCCCTACAGGGCAAAGCGCCGTTACTCCTCGTTTTCCGTGTCGTGGGGCGTCTTGCCGATGTAAATCTGACGCGGCCGCACAATGCGAGAGGCGCCGCCGATCATCTCTTTCCAATGCGCGATCCATCCGGGCAACCGCGCCAACGCGAACATTACCGTAAACATATTTTCCGGAATTCCCAGCGCCCGGTAAACAATTCCGCTGTAAAAGTCCACATTCGGATACAAATTCCGGGAGATGAAATAGTCGTCGGACAACGCCGCCTTCTCCACCTCCATGGCAATCTGCAGCAGCGGATCGTCAATCTGCATGTCGCGCAGAAAATCATGACACTCTTTCTTGATGATGACCGCCCGGGGATCGTAGGTTTTATAAACCCGGTGCCCAAAGCCCATCAGCCGCTCGGGATTGTTCCGATCCTTGACCCGGCTCAGGAATTTATCGATGCTTCCGATCTGTTGAATCCGGCGCAGCATCTCCACCACGGCCTGATTCGCTCCGCCGTGCAGCGGCCCGGACAGAGCCGAAATTCCGGCGGAAATCGTCGCATACAAGTTAACCTGAGCACTGCCGATCGTGCGCACCGCAGTCGTCGAACAGTTCTGCTCGTGATCCGCATGCAGAATGAACAGAATATTCAGAATCCGCACCGCCTCCGGACGCACCCGGTAAGGCGCCACCGGCGAATCGAACATCATATTCAGGAAGTTTGCGCAATACGTCAGATCGTGACGCGGATAGACCACCGGCTCGCCGATCGTCTTCTTGTAGGCAAACGCCGCCATCGTGCGCACAATCGAAATCAACCGCGCGGTCGAAATATCAATGTCTTCGTCCAAAGAAAGCAGGTCCACATTCGGATAAAAAGCCGCAAGCGCGTTAATCATCGTCGACAGAATGTGCATCGGGTGTGCTCCGCGTGGGAAATGGTCGAAGAAATGACGCATATCCTCATGCAAGAGAGAGTTCGTATTGAGCATCTGCGAAAAGGTCGCCCGCTGTTCGAGATTCGGCAGCTCCCCGTGCACCAGAAGATACGCCACCTGCACGAAAGATTCCGTTTTAACCAACTCTTCGATCGGGATGCCGCGATATCGCAGGATTCCATGTTCGCCATCCACATAGGTGATCTTGCTGTAACACGCTGCGGTGTTAAAAAACCCCGGATCAAGCGTAACCAAGCCGGTCTGTTTGCGCAGCTGACCAATATCAATGGCGGATTCCCCTTCGCTCCCGCACACAATCGGCAGTTCGACCCGAAGATCGCCCACACTCAACACTGCGACGTTCTTTTTTTCTTCCATTTTCTCCGGAATTCCTCCAGCAATGACCATACATATCGGAAATCATAAGATAGCGCGAAAAAAACAAAAATCAACCGGACTAACTGCGTCACCCTGAAAAAATATTGTTTTTCGTATTTTGATGACCTCCCAAAAGTCCCGTCGATGGATTCCGGATGGATCCGGAAAGGAATGTCCACGTCAAAGATCGCCTTTAAATTCCTCAATGTCCACGTAGTCGTGCAGTTCCGAACGAAAATTCTCAAAAGTCAGACGCGCGCCGTCCACGTTGCGCAGCGCGCGCGGCAGCAGCAGCACTTTGCCGCTTCCGCCGGGCATGTCAATAGCATAATGCGGCACTGCCAGACCGCTCAAATATCCCTGAATCCCCTTCATAATCTCCAACCCTTTGCGCAACGGAACCCGAAAATGTTCCGTCCCGTAAACCAGATCACACTGGAAGATATAGTAGGGACGCACCCGAGCCAGCAACAGTTTCCGCATCAATTTCCGCATAATTGACACATCGTCGTTGACCCCTTTGAGCAGCACCGTCTGACAGCCGAGCGGAATACCGGCATCGGCGAGACGCCCGAGCGCGCCAACGACTTTGGGGGTCAACTCGTCGGGATGATTGAAGTGGCAGCTCAAGTAAAGAGGGTGGTATTTCCGAAGCATCTTCACGAGCTTCACCGTAATTCGTTCGGGCAGCATGCAAGGCGTTCTTGTCCCGATTCGGAGAATCTCCACATGCTCAATTCCCCGCAGTTCCCGCAGAATTTCTTCGAGCCGTCCGTCGTCCAGCAGAAAAGGATCCCCGCCGGAGATCAGCACATCGCGAATTGCCGGAGTTCTGCGGATAAAATCGATTCCCGCGAAGACATGCTCGCGATCCACACACAGTCCCGACCGAAATTTCCGCTTTCGCGTACAGAACCGGCAATAAGTCGCACACTCATTGGAGACCAGAAGGAGACAGCGGTCCGGATAACGCTGTACCACGTTGGGCGCGGGCGAATGCTCCTCCTCCCCCAGCGGATCGTCCAGCAACGCTTCGTTGCCTTGGAGTTCGCGACCATCGGGCACGCATTGCAAATAAATTGGATCACCCTTCCCGCCAATGAGTTTCCGATATTCCGGAGAAATCCGCAGCGGGAATACCGAAGCGACACGATGCACCGCCTCCTCATCCAGGTTGAACACTTTCGCCGCCTCTGCGCTAGTGCAGATCCCCTGCTCCAAGATTTTCCGCCAACGTTCCATCGCTACCGCTTCATACAAAAAACACCCGAGCCGTCTCCCCGAAGGAGCCGGTCGGAATCATTCCGGTTCAAAGTTCGATAATGTAGCATCTTGCACACGCTAAGTCAAGCAGAACGGAAAAAAATAAGGATTTTGCATTTGAAGTTCACGCGCCCGGAGGTATATTACTTTGATAAGATTCATAATATATGACGTTTCAATCATCAAAGAAATAAGGGAAACAAACACAATCATGTTCGAATCATTGAGCGATCGTTTGCAGGAAACGTTTCGCCGGATTCGCGGGCAGAGCGCCATCACGGAGAGCAATATTGCCGATAGTCTCCGTGAGGTGCGTCTTGCGCTGCTGGATGCCGACGTCAACGTGGAAGTGGTTCAATCCTTCATTGACTCCGTCCGGGAGAAGTGTCTCGGGCAGGAGGTCATTCGCAGCGTCACACCGGGACAGCAGTTTGTCAAAATCATCCACGATCACCTGGTGGAACTGCTCGGCGGCGACGCCGCAGAACTCAAGCTGGATCGCCAGCCGTCGGTCATCATGCTGGTCGGACTGCATGGTTCCGGCAAAACAACCACCGCAGGAAAACTCGCCAATTACCTCAAAAAACAACTGCATAAGCAGGTTCTTCTGGTCGCCGGCGACGTTTATCGCCCCGCGGCAATCGATCAGCTCGAAGCGCTCGGCAATCAGATCGGCGTGGAGGTTTACACCGAACGCAGCAGCGTCAACGTCTCCGCCATCGCGGCCAACGCCGTCGAATATGCGCAGGGACGCAACATTGACGCGGTCATTCTCGATACCGCCGGACGGCTCCAGATCGACGAAAATATGATTCAGGAACTCATCCGCATCCGACAAACCATCGTCGCGGACGAGGTGCTTCTGGTGGCGGATTCCGCACTCGGTCAGGAAGCGGTTTCGGTGGCGCAGGAGTTTCATAAAGCGCTGGAACTGACCGGTTTTATCCTTACCAAGCTCGACGGCGACGCCAAGGGCGGCGCGGCGATCTCCATTCGCAGCGTGACCCATTGCCCGGTCAAGTTCGTCGGAACGGGCGAAAAACTGGAAAATCTGGACACGTTTCATCCCGACCGCATGGCCGGCCGGATTCTGGGCATGGGCGATGTGGTTTCGCTGGTGGAGCAGGCCGCAGGCAAAATTGATGAGGAAGAGGCGCGCAAACTTGAGGAAAATCTCCGCAAGAACCGCTTCGACTTCAACGACTTTCTTTCCCAGCTCAAACAGATCCGTCGGCTCGGCGGCATGGAATCGATTCTGAAATTTCTCCCCGGCGGCCGACAGGCGGTCGACGCGCTGGACGGAGCAGGCACCAAGCAGTTTTCGCGCATGGAGGCGATGATTCTTTCCATGACGCCTGCGGAACGCGACAATCCCGATTCACTCGACTTTGCGCGCAAACGGCGGATCGCAAAAGGATGCGGACTGCCGGTTGAGGAAGTTTCCGGCATGATCAAGCAGTTCATGACCATGCGCAAAATGATGCGCGGCAACGGCGCCATCCGTCAAATGCTCTCCGGCGGAATGCCCGCGGATCATGCGATGATGAACAACAACGCCTTTCTCGGCGGCGCGACGGCCACGTTTTCCCGCAAGGAACAGGAGAAGAAGAAACGGTTGGCCAAGCTCAAAAAGCAGGCCATCCGCAAGCAACGAAAAAAGAAATAACGCCCCTGCCCCGGCAAATGCGGGGCGTCACGATCATATTGTACGAGGAGATGAATTATGTTTACCATTCTGATTGCATTGGCTGCGGGAGCGCTGGTTTGGATTCCCGCGGATCGCGCGTGGGGTCACCTGTGGGCCGCGGCGACCGCACTGGTGGTTGTTCTGGCGGTGCAGAGCCTGATCGGGTTCTACGTCCGCCGCAAAATCACCGCGATGAACAACAAAATTCAATCATTGATGGCCGATACGCAGAATAAATTGAGCAAAAAGCTGGTCGCGTTCCAGCGCAGCAACAATATCAACGGCGCCCGGCAGATGTTGGAAAAAGAGCAGAATCAGGCGCTGGACAAGGCGATGATTCTGGTCGATACGGTCGCGAAATACAAGCTGTGGAACCCGCTTTTGGGCAAGCAGCTGGCGACCATCAAGGCGAATCTCGCGTTTCAGAAGCGGGATTTTGCCGCGACGGACCTCTGGTTGCGGCACGCCTTGATTTTCGATGCCCGTACCGTGGCGATCCGGGCGGTGCGCATGTACAAGAAGGAAGATCCGAAACTGGACGCGTTCCTTGCGAAAAAGTGCAAACGCTTCAAGGGCGACGAAGCCGCGCTGATCAATCTGCTTTATGCCTGGATTCTCGTCAAACGCAACGAAAACGACAAAGCGATGCGCCTGCTTGCCGAAGCAAAATCCCGGCTCAACAACGAAGTCGTCACCGAGAACTGGGAACGTTTGGCCAACGGGAAAGCCAAGCAGTTCAATCTCGCCGCGTTGGGCGATCAATGGTACTCGCTTTATCTGGAAGAGCCGAAGATCAAACAACAACGGATGACGCCGCGGGGATTCTGAATGCATTCGCACTGATTCATCGAGTCGAAAGGGGTCCAATTTCATGCCGTCTCAGCAGGAAAAATTTGCGATATTCGATCCGAAGAAAATCTTTTTTCAGGTGCTGGATTTCACCGGGGAATCCATGCGCGGTTTTTGTTCGACGTTGCGGCATCCGGGAAAATTGCGGAGCAGGGATTTCTTTTATTATTTCGACCTCTGCGGTCCGAAATCATTACCGATTGTGCTGCTGATCGAGCTCTTGACCGGCATGATTCTGGGGCTTCAGGCGGCGATTCAACTGCGGAAATTCGGAACGGAGCTTTACGTGGCCGATACCCTGGGATGGTCGGTATTCAAGGAGATGGGCCCCTTGATGGTCGGCATCGTGGCGACAGGACGGGCGGGGTCCGCATTCGCGGCGGAACTCGGGACGATGAAGGTCAATGAGGAACTGAGCGCTTTGACGACCATGGGAATCTCCTACGGTCGTTTTCTGGTGGCGCCCAAGCTGTTGGCAATGATGCTGGCAATGCCGCTGTTGACCGTTTTCGGAGATCTGGCGGCAGTGGCCGGAGGCGGAATGATCGCGATGACCTTTGTCGATCTGCCGATTTCCGTTTACAACGCGCGGCTCTTTGAAGTACTCAATCCGATCACCTTCCTTCTGGGCATCGTCAAGGCGCTTGTTTTCGGAATCCTGATTACCCTCGCCGGTTGTTACATGGGCATTGAAGCCGATTCCGACGCGCAGGGCGTCGGACGGGCGGCAACTTCGGCAGTGGTAATCTCCATTCTGCTGATCGTGCTTTCCGATGCGCTGATGACGCAAATTTTCTCCTACATAGGATACTGAATAAAAAGATGAATGCCGACAAACCAATCATTGAAGTGCGGAATCTGACGATCGGATATGACGCGCGGATTATTCTGAAAGATTTGAATTTTGAGGTTGCTCCGGGGGAAATCTTCGGCATTCTCGGCGGTTCCGGCTGCGGCAAAAGCACCCTGATGAAGCACCTGATCGGATTGTACGAACCGTTCAAGGGGAGCATCGGGATTTTCGGCGAAAACATTTCGCAGGCCAACGAAGCGCAGAAACGCAAAATCATGCAGCGATTCGGCGTGGCCTACCAGGGGGGCGCGCTCTTCGGCTCCATGACTCTGGCGGAAAACGTCGGTCTGGTGCTGGAAGAATATACCGATCTCAACGCAGAACAGATTCGCCGGCGCGTATCGGAAAAACTCGCACTGGTGGATTTGGCCGGATTCGAAAATTTCATGCCGGGCGAACTCTCCGGCGGAATGAAAAAACGCGCCGGACTGGCTCGTGCGCTGGCATTGGACCCGAAGCTGCTCTTCTTCGATGAACCGTCGGCGGGGTTGGACCCGATTACTTCGGCGGAGCTGGATAAGCTGATTCTGCGGCTGCGCGACCAAGAGGGCACGACGATCGTGGTGGTGACGCACGAGTTGGACAGTATCTTTACGATCACCGACCGGGTCATCATGCTGGATAAAAACACACAGGGAATTGCCGCTACCGGCAACGTCCACAAACTTTTGAGCGAGTCCCCGGACCCGTGGGTACGGAACTTTCTCTCCCGCGAGGGATTAAAACGAGCGGAAATGGCCAAATGAAATTCTGGAATGAAAGAACCCGAACCGGCGCATTTACGCTGGGTGGCGTGCTGCTGCTGTTGATTATGGTTTATTTTCTGGGAGCGTCGGCGTTCTTCGAAAAAAAGGTCAAGTTTGTGACGCTGTTTAACGAATCGGTTCAGGGGCTGAACGTGGGCGCGGCCGTCAAGTATCGCGGCGTTCCGGTCGGAACCGTGTCGAAAATCACCATTCAGATGGACAACAATCTGATTCTGGTCGAAATGGACATTCTTCCGGGGGCGTTTGTTTCGCTCTCTCCGACCCCCGGTCGCAAGCGCGGAGCGGCGATGGACTCTTTTCATACCTTTTTCATGAGAGAATTGAAGAACAATTTGCGCTGTCGGACGGAATTTGCGGGCATCACGGGGCTCAAATATATCGAATTCAACCATTTCAACGACGGTCCCGCACGCAAGCCGCTGGCGCCGCCACCGCATTTGCGCTCGGATGAATATTATATCGCCTCGATTCCATCACCGCTCTCGGATATGATGCGCACCTTGTCCCGTTCGATGGAAAGTATTGCTAAAATCGATTTTGAAGGAATCTCGAAAAATCTCATTGAGAACCTCAGCGAACTGCAGGATCTGCTCAGCGACCCGGCGCTCAAAGCAACGTTGAATCACATTCAGAGCATTTCGCGCAATATCGAAGGAACCACCGGCACGATCACCACGGTTCTCACCGAAGACCGTCTGGAAAAGATGGTTCATGAAATCGAAAATGCGCTGGGCAAGAGCGCCAGTCTGATCGCCACCATCGATCAGGCGGTCAAAGACGCCCGGATTTCCGAGCGTTCGCGCACCTTTCAGGATGTCGGCCATGCGCTCATTGAAGGGAAAAACGACTTGGCCGGAACCCTTCGGGAGCTCAATGAGACGCTGGCGGCGGCAAATGCCCTGCTGGAAGTTCTCAATCGTGACCCGTCCGCATTGTTGAGAGGGCGCAAAGAGTGAACGGCGCATCCTCCCGGCAAAAACCGGAAATGCCGCTGCTCTCGGTCATTCTTCCGGTTTACAATGTTCCGCTGCATTATCTAAGGGAATGCGTGGAATCGGTTCTTCACGCAAGCATTCAGGACTTGGAGCTGATCGCCATCGACGACGCCTCCCCCGATCGCGCAGGGTGGAACGATCTCAAAAAACTTGCAGAAGAGGATCCGAGAATCAAGCTCATTGAGTTTGCGGAAAATTCCGGCGTCTCCGCCGCGCGCAACGCGGGCTTGGAGGCTGCGACCGGAGAATTCATCGGGTTCATTGACGGCGACGATATGGTCGAGCCGGATTTTTATGAAAAGATGATTCAATGCGCGAAAAAAACGGGAGCGTCCTTTGTTTTCGGGGGATTCCGGAGATTCTGCGATTCCGGAGAAACCGTGAAGATTCGCGTCCCGAAGTCGCGCAGGACAGCGATGACCGATCCGGGCAAAGCGGAACTTTTTGGCGAATTGAACTACCAATGCGGAAGCAAAATCATTCGAAGGGAATCGCTTGGCGGGCTGCGGTTTGACACGCATTTACGCATCGGCGAAGACATTCTGTATCTTTTTCAATGTTTTCTGGCAAGCAAGCAGGTGTCCGCGCTTCCGCTGGCGGGATCGCTTTACCGGATGAATCCGATCTCCGCGACCGCAAAAGAACAGGACGGGACGGCGTCCATCGACAACCAGCTGCTCATCATCCCGAAACTGCTCGATGAACTGGAAAAATACGCCCCCTCTCCGGAAATGCGCAACGCCGCCGAAAGTTATTTGCTGTTTCTCTATGTCAGATACACCAACAAGTTCCATCGAATGAGCCGGGAATCGGTATTGGTTCGATGGCCGAAATGGCGCAGGCTCGGAGAGGATATTTTGCCCTCATTTACGGTTCGGAACCGCGTGGCGGCGACGGTGGGATACCTGTGGCGGCGGGAGCGTCCGGTGGGGGCATTGACCATCTGGATCATCCGCTGCTTTCTGTGACGGAGGGCTGGAGGAGGAGAATTCTGCGCTTGCAAAAAGAGGCCGGGCCGGATATATTACCGGCATAATAATCGTCATGATGTCGTTCTATGAAGGAGTACTTATTTTGAATCGCAGTTTCAACCGTTCGTTCGATCAGCTCCGGCCGATCCGTTTCACCGAACAATATTTGTCCCATCCGGCCGGAAGCGTGCTGGCGGAAGCCGGAGCCACACGGGTGATCTGCGCGGTGAGCGCCACCGAAAGCGTCCCCCCTTGGATGAAGGCGCAAAAGGTTCCCGGCGGGTGGCTTACCTGCGAATATTCGCTGCTGCCCAGTTCCACCGGAGAACGCAGCAAGCGTGAGATCAACACGGGCCGTCCGAGTGGACGCACGATGGAAATTCAGCGTCTGATCGGGCGCAGTCTGCGCAACTGTGTCGACCTGGAAAAGCTTGGAGAAATCACTCTTTACGCCGACTGCGATGTCATTGACGCGGACGGCGGAACCCGCTGCGATTCGATCACCGGAGCTTCGCTCGCGCTGGAACTGGCAATCCGTGGAAAACTCGGACGCGCCGAGGCATTCCGGGAACGCATTGCGGCGGTCAGTGTCGGGATTGTTCACGGGGAGGTTTTGCTGGATCTTGATTATCAGGAAGATTCGCAGGCGGATGTGGACATGAATGTCGTGATGACGCAGTCGGGCAAATTTGTCGAGATTCAGGGCACGTCCGAAGGCGCGCCCTTCGAACGCAAAAGACTCGATGAACTTCTGGCGCTGGCCGAACACGGAATCCGTCAGATTTTCGCAGCCCAGCAAGCGGTGGTGGATCGGGTGCTTTCCGGCGGAGAGGAAACGCAGGCATGAGCGATTATCAGGTCATTG
This sequence comes from Victivallaceae bacterium, assembly GCA_028691615.1. GTDB lineage: Bacteria > Verrucomicrobiota > Lentisphaeria > Victivallales > Victivallaceae > JAQUYX01. Next base: position 5,559 of record JAQUYX010000058.1, on the reverse strand, counting down.
CCAGAAAATACCGCCCTTCGACGTTTTCCGATGTGGTCGGGCAATCCCATGTAATCGGAACGCTGCGAAATGCCGTGCGGCAATACCGTTTGGCGCATGCGTATTTATTGGTCGGGCCGCGCGGAATCGGCAAGACCACGCTGGCAAGAATCTTCGCCAAGGCGATGAATTGTGAATCGCCACGGGATGGCGAGCCATGCTGCGAATGCGCCAGCTGCCGGGCGATCGCCGAAGAATCCAGCATTGATGTCATTGAGATCGATGCCGCCAGCCGCAACAGTGTGGCGGATATGCGCGATCTCAGCCTTGAGGCGATGCACATGCCGTTGCACAGCCGATATAAAATTTATATCATCGACGAAGTGCACATGCTCTCAAAACAGGCGTGGAATGCGTTGCTCAAAACCGTGGAAGAGCCGCCCAAACATGTCAAATTCATCTTCGCGACCACGGAAGTTCAGCAAGTTCTGCCGACGATCATCTCGCGCTGCCAGCGATTTGAATTGCAGCCGATTCCAACCAGACTGATTGTAGAGCGGCTGCGGGAAATCGCAGTGCGGGAAAAGGTGAAAATCGCGGGGGAAGCGCTTGGCGCCATCGCGCGCGCGGCGCAGGGAGGAATGCGCGATGCGCAGTCTTTGCTGGATCAGGTGTTCGGATATTTCGCAGGGGATCGGGAGACGGAAATTTCGGTTCGCAGCGTGCAGGATATTTTCGCGCTGACCGCGTCCGAAGACCTCTATGGGATCGCGAGCGCGCTTTTGCGCAACGATGCCCCTTTCGCGGTGCAGGCGGTCAACTCGGTGGCCAAACGCGGACGCAATTTGGAGACGCTTTTCGGCGAAGAGGTGAATCTGTTGCGCAATCTGCGGCTGTGTCTGCTGATGGCCAATCCGGAGGATGTGATTGAAGCCACGCCGGAAGAAATCGCGTCGATGCAGAAATTTGCGCAGGGAATCGACGCCACGGCGCTTGCGATTCTGTTGGAAAATCTGACCGGCGCGGCACGGGGATTGCACGATGCGGTCAACAAGCAAATCTATCTGGAAACGGTTTTGCTTCGCGCCATGCGAATGGCTCATCAAACCCGCTTGGGAGACATCCTCAACCGCCTCCAACAGTTGCGCACCGCAGGCGAGTTGAAATTTTTGGATCAGCTACCCGTCGAACCCGCGGCAAGGCATGGCGCAATGCCGCCACAAGCTGTTCCCGCAGTTTCCGAGGAAGCCAAGCCGCCGGAAACGCCCCCCCTTCCCGCTCCGGTTGTTTCCGGCAGCAATCCTCCCAAGGAGGAAATCGCCCCATCGGAAAAACCGGAGGAGCTGGAAAAGCCGGAAACGCCGATTGCGGCCACGCCGGACGTTGCCATCGAACCGTCGCCGGAAGCGATTCCAGAGGAAAAAACGCCGGAAGACACGCCGGAAGCTCTTTTCGTCCGGCTTCTGGACGCGTACCGGAATACGCCTGCTGGAAATACTGCGGTGGCGGATGCCCTGTCGCGCGGCAAAGTGGAGGAGTTGACCGAAGATCACGTTCTATGCATCGGATTTGGAGTGACGATTTCCGAGGAAAATTTCCGATTGCTGAATGAACATGTTTCCGAGTTGAACGCGCTATTTGGGAGACTCCTCAACGATTGGTCGGCCCGACTGAAACTTGAGCGTCATATATCACTGGAACCAATTAAGCCGGAAGATTTTACCGCGCAAGAACCCGTTTCCGCCCCCACCGCGCCCCCACCGCTCACCGAAGAGGAAGCCAGTCTGATGCCGGAAGAGGATGCCGCATGCGACGAAGCACCGGCGGAGGAGCCTAGGCTTGCGGCATTTTCCCAGTTGCAGTCAACAAACGGAAATTCGGAGCAGTCCTCGCCTTTGGAGGATGCGCCGAGTCGGAGCGGAAAGCGTCGGGAAAGCGTGATGGACAAGCCGCAGGAACGCGAAGAAGTCATTGCGGTTCCTTTCGTGCAGGACGTGCTTGACCTCTTTCATGGAACCGTTGTAGATATTCACCGGGAAGTGTAAAGCAATCCTCTTCTTCGGAAGATTTTTTGCAGACGCCCCCTCCCCGCCTCAAACCAGACATCCGTCTTGCATGCGGATGATCCGCTTGGCGGAGCGCGCAATCTCATCAGAGTGAGTCACAAGAATGACGGTAATCCCCTCTTCATGGAGATGATCGAACATTGCCATAACCTCCTCGCTGGTCTTGGTGTCGAGGTTTCCGGTCGGCTCGTCGGCAAAAAGAACCCGGGGGGAATTGATCAGGGAACGGGCAATGGCCACACGCTGCTGCTGTCCGCCGGAGAGTTGCGCGGGAGTGTGATTCATGCGTTCGGCCAATCCCACTTTGATCAGCATTGCCTTGGCTCGGGCAAGCATCTCGTGGTCCGAAAGAGTTTGTTTGGAATAACTCATCGGCATCATCACATTGTCCAACGCGCTGGTTCTCGGCAGCAGATTGAAGTTCTGAAAAACAAATCCGATGGATTCATTGCGGACAATCGAACGCGCATCGGAAGAGGCTCGCCCCACTTCAATCCCATTGAAAAGATAATCGCCGGAAGTGGGCCGGTCCAGACAGCCGAGAATATTCATAAGTGTGCTTTTGCCGGAGCCGGACGCTCCCATCAGAGCGACATATTCGCCTTCGTCAATTTCCAGCGAAATGCCTTTGAGCACCGGCACGGTCACTTCACCGAGAAAATAGGTTTTAACAATCTGATTGAGTTGAATAAGCATGGCGCGGACTCATCTGCTCCGGTTAATGGCGGGCCGGCGGTTTGGGAACAAAGGGACTTCCGCCCGAAGCCGACGCACTGCCGGAAGAATTTGCACCGACCCGGGCGGAAGTCACAACATACATATTTTCGGTAAGACCTTTTTTGATCTCGGTGGAAGTTCCGTCGTTCAAGCCGGTTTCCACTTCGACCGGAATCAATCCGGAGTCGCCGCGCACAAAAACATAACGCTTGTCCCCCTGGGCTTTCCAATCACGGAATTGCGCGGAAAACATCGCCGGCGATGGAGAAAAACGCAATGCTCCATTGGGAACTAAAAGCACATCTTCACGCGCCGCGGTGACGAAACGAACCAGCGCAGTCAAATAAGGCAACAATTTCCCATCCGAGTTGTCGGTGGAAACTTCGACCACATAGGTAACGACATTCTGGGAAAGCGTCGCATTAAGGCGGATTTTATGCACAATTGCCTTAAATTTGCGATCAGGGAAAGCGTCGACGGTGAAAATGGCCTGCATCCCGACTCGGATGCCGCCGATATCCGCCTCATTGACAGAGACCCAGACCTGCATTTTCTTGAGATCCCGCGCGATCAGGAAAAGACTGGGGGCGCTCATGCTGGAGACCACAGTCTGACCGACACTGACGCGCCGGTCGATGATCACACCGTCCACGGGAGAAGAAATGGTGCAATATCCGACATTGCGATTGGCACTGTCGCAATTTGCTTTGGCCAGTTCCAAGGACGCCTTGGCCTCCTCAAGCGCGGCTTCGCTGACGGCAATTGCCGCGCGAGTGCTCTCAAATTCAGCGAGCGCACTGTCGTAATCGCTGCCGGAAAGGGCGCCTTTGGGGTAAAGCTTCTTGGCACGGTCGAGATTGCTTTTGGCACAGGCATATTTTGCTTTGGCCTGATCAATGGAGGCTTTGGCGCTGAGAATGGCGGCTTCGGCCTGAAGCTTTTGAGCATTGGCCTGTTTTGCGGCGGCGACATAAAGTGCGTCATCGATCCGGGCAAGAACCATGCCGGCTTTGACCGGGGAGCCGTAATCGACAGATTTTCCATGAGAGTCTTTGCCGAAAGAGGCGATCATCCCTCCGACCTGAGTTCCGACATTGACCAATTCTTCCGGTTCGACCGTGCCGGTGGCGACAATGGTACTTTGGAGGTTGCCGCGAACGACCGGAGCGCCGCTGAAAGAGTAAGTTCCCGCTGCTTTTGAGGAGTATTTACAGTATCCCCAATAGGCCATTGCGGTGACGACGATCAAGGCAACCGCCAAGAAAAGAATGGATTTTTTTATCATGACAAATGAACACCTTCACTATGTTTGATAGATATTAGAAAAACGCGAAATCCGGGACAATATTGTGTCGCAAAGGGAAAAAAAGAAAGATTCTTTACTCTTTTCCCGACAAGCCTTGCAAAAGGCAGCTCTCAAAGATATATTACGAGGAAAAACGCGGAGGAACGAAAATGGATTTTACGGAATTATTAAAACGGCGTACGATTCGTTTTTTTGAGCAGCGTCCGGTGTCCCGGGAGTTGCTGGACAGGATGCTGGAAGCAGCGGCGTTGGCACCGTCAGCGGCGAACCGGCAGCCGTTGAGATACATGGTTGTTGAAACCGCGGAAACCGTATTGCGGTTGTTGCGGGTCAGCAAGTATGGCGGATACGTGGCGCCGGAACGGATTCCAGAGGCGGGGAAGACCGGACCGATGGCATTTATTGCGTTATATGCGAAAGCAGAAGAGCTGCAGAGTACTTTGTATGCGGATGCGGGAGCGGCCGTGATGAGCATGGAGTTCAGCGCATGGGAGAACGGATTGGGGTGTTGTTGGGTGGGAGCCTTTGACAAAACGGCGGCGAAACGGATTCTGAATCTGCCGGAAGGGGATGAAGTATTGTTTTTGTTGGCATTGGGGTATCCTGCGGAGCATCCGCAAGTGGAACGCATTGATGAGCAGGAGAGTATCCGATATTATCTGGACGATGCGAAAGAGTTGCATGTTCCGAAGCATAAAGTTTCCGCGATTGCGAAATATTGTTGATTGCAAGCAATGGCTTGTGCAAAAAAAGGAAGAAAACGCACGATGAAAAATGTCTTGTTGACCGGGATAATATTGGGAAGTCTGTTCCTTTGTGGCGGGTGTGGGATTCACGAAGGGAATGTAAATTTAGAAAAAACGTCAAAGTTGCGAGTTGGAATGACGAAGACGGAAGTATTGTCGGTGATGGGCGAGCCGGTACAGGGGGAGAATTATTGCGAAGAAAACCGTTGGTATTATTATACAACGCCGCGTTGGTTTGACTTTCAGGTTACGGAAGATGAGTGTACGCCGGTGTTGTTTGGGAGCGACGGGAAAGTCATAGGCTGGGGGAGTGAATTTTACGCGCGGTATCGTCTAGAGCGGAATGCGGGGAAGCGGCGTTAAAAAAAACCACAAAAAAGGGAATATTCCCGCTTGTATTTTTCCGGATTCGGATTATATTGATAAGACAATGATGTTGCGGGGTGGAGCAGTGGTAGCTCGTCAGGCTCATAACCTGAAGGCCGGTCGTTCGATTCGACCCCCCGCTACCAATTACACATTCAGTCGTCCGATGGACGGCTTTTTTATGCGAAGGTTCAAAAATGCCGGAGAACTTTCCCCAAGAGCTTTATTTCTTTTCTGCGCTTTACGAGTATCGTGGTCGCGCCGGACGGCCGCCACTGGAAAGCGATCAGCGACGGCAGCCTCGGCAGCCGCGCAACCAGCGCCGAAGTGGTGACGCCGATCCTGAAATGGGAAGACCTCGAAACCCTCCAAGCGGTGG
>JAQUYX010000243.1 GCA_028691615.1 Victivallaceae bacterium | reverse complement strand
ATTTTGACGAATACATGCGCCATGGAGGCGGACTGGTGCTGATTCCAGGGCCGAGCTACTATGCTCCAGACGACTTTGAACGTCAGGTCAACCCTTTTCTGACACCTTACGGGGTCAATGTCAAAAACGACATCCCAATGGACTCCAATCCGGCCAACTTGCTGAAACAGGTGCGCGCCCTCGAATACCGCTATCTCAAGACCGCCAATCTCAAGAAGGATCATCCTGTAACGCAGGGTATCCCATTCCTTTATCTTCCGCTGGATTTCAGCTACAACTATCTGCGTACCTACACAATGACCAAGCCCTCGGCGGAGTGGACGATTCTGGCGGCCGGCGAGCCGACTTGCGGTTCGTTTCAGTGCAAAAGCGTAGCTTCAGGAACACCTGTACCGGGAGTATGGGCAGGCGAACCGCCGTTTCTTGCTGTCCGTCCGGTCGGCAAAGGGTTCCTTGCACTGTTCACGACAGCTTCGCGTTACTTTCTCTATGATGCCTGCCACTGGGCGTTCGGCGAAGGATTTGTGCTCAAGGAAGGCAATGGTCTGCGTTTGATGACCCAGCTGTTCGAATATGTTTCGCAGCATCGCATGGAACTTCCTCCGTCTGCTCCCATCGTCCGGAAAGTCGCGCAGACACCGAATGTCATCGGCAATATCCCGGTTTTACAGGATCGGGACGGATGGCGCAAATATATTCTTGACACTCATATCCCCGCCGGATATGGTGTCCGTTACTACCGCAACGCAGGAGGACTTACCGACGCTGAATATTCAGCCAAAAACGGCTTTGGCCTGTTGCCGGAACCTGATGGCAGTTGGGTGGTCCGGCGGACTTGGATGGACATCTTTCATCCTACGGCCGCCTCGGGACGCGCCTGCGACCGGAAGAGTTTCCGTTACAGTTTTAACCGGCTTGATGACACGAAAATGCATCGCCTTGGCTTGCTGGTGTGGAGTACACAAAAAGAAGGTGCGCGAGATCTCGAGGTAAGCTGGATCAATGCCGACGGCAAGGAACATGTATTGAAAACACTTCCGCTTCCACGCTATGATCTCCGGCAAGGACCGCGCCTTGAGTGGATCGAGATCCCGGCGGCAGCCGTTCGTGATGGTCAACTGACATTGGATTTCCGCCGCGGCGCAGGGGGAACAGGAGATTTTACGCTTCTTTCCGAGCTTTGGCTTCTGGAAGAAGGTGCTCCGGCAACAACTGCAGCCGAACTTGCCGCCCGCTATGACAATCCTGCATTCGGAATTGCTCTTCAGCCCGAAAATCGTGTCTGGCGGCGCGGTCTGATAGGTGCGCGCACCGGTTCCGCCACGACGGCCGAACTGGCAAAAGCCGCGCGCGAGTCCAAATTGGATTTTCTTGCCTTTACCGAAGATTTTCAGAAACTTTCTCCCGAAGCGTTTACCCGTCTTGCCGACGAGTGCCGCAAAGCGGAAGACGCCTCACTTCAGCTCCTGCCGGGTATCGTGCTGACGGCTGAAGAAGGCGGTTCTTTACGTAAAGATCGTCCGCAGCGCCATTCCTCGATCACTGCATATTTTGCAGGACCTATACGGAAACTGCCTGTGCCGGCGGAACTGGAAAATCCGCATGAGCTTTTCTGGAAATTTTTTGGCGGCGAATATGCCGGAGGCACTCGCACCGTCGCCAATTTAAAGAAGCCTGTTTCCGGTAAACTTTCGCCCTATTTTCAACGCTTCTGGCGCGGAATGGATTTGAATGAGACTGGTGCTCTGAAGTTGTATGGACAGCTGACTGCCGACGGATACGGGCCGCAGCCGCGTTTCTCCGGCGAGCTGCATACTGCCGAGGATATCCGGCGCGCCGCCGCTTCCCTGCGTGTTGAACTGCCTACGCCTCCCGGTGAAAAACCATGGCTTTTCCTCTACGCTTCCTGCGTATCGACCGGGCCTGAATTTCGGCAGGTTTCATTTTCCAGCGACCTGATGCGTGACGGTGAGCCTGGTAATGGCGATGTGTTCCGCAAAAGCCTGTGGGTCAATGCCGCACTCGCGGTTGAATCCCGTTCGCCGATTAAGGAGATTTCACTATGGGACGGCACACGGTTGCTGCGGCGCTTCCGTCCAAATCAAACTTCGGTGACACTGGATGAATCTGTTCGAATTGATCGGCAGGCCTCTCTCTACTGGGTGGTGCGTGCCGAAGACGGATCATTCGCTGTTACCGGATCATACTCATTCATCGACGAACGGATGCGCGGAAACATGTGTGCTGATAATCAGAACTCAATCTGTTCCGTAAGCCGTGCCCCGGAAGCATTCGTAAGGGATGAACGGGAGCTTTATCTTCAGCACTCCTACTGGCACACTGGCGAGGCACAGGGACAGCTCGGCGTCATGCGCGATGCAAGGAATCTGACTCCGCGCGTCATTGAAACCGGAATCGTTCAGCTTTGCAAATACGTCCAGCCGATGCCGTTGATTGAATTTGCCGACAATCGCGAGGAAAATCATATCAACAGCCGCATGTCCATCGCATTCGGCTCCGGCGAAGGCAACCGAATCAGATATGAGTTCACCATGCCGGATGCCGCATTCCAGTCTTCTGCCGACCTGACCGCGTTCCGTCCGTCCCCCGACGGCGACACATCTGTGCTGGTCGAACTGACTGTCCGTGCCGAGCGTGACATCGCGGCGAATTCGGTGCGTTCGCTCCGACTGTTCAGTTTCGGCCTGATGCCATCTTTCCCGGCCAACTGGCATTATCGTGTGGAAACCGCACCGGGACGATTTGATGACGGCATGCTTTCGGGTACGGCCAAGCCGATCACATTGCCATTGGCCACGTTCGGCGCAGTTGCGCTGACACCTAACAATCTTGCGGAACCGGTTCTGCTGTCGCTCAACAAGGAACCTCTGGAAGTGCGGCTCGACAATGTCCAGTTCTGGAACTGCCGGGAACGGCTTTCGGTGATGCTGCCCGAAACGTCGTGGAGTAAGGGGGAGACTCGTAAATTCACCTTTGTAATGCAGCTTGTGCAATCTTCAGTCGACTCCGCCAAAATGCTTGCCGCGTTGAAGTCAGAGCGGCTGGAACGCGGGAGAGCTGTGTCTGAGGTGAACGCCGGAATGCTGAAAGATTCGAAATTCGTGATTGATTTCGCTGCTGAAAACGGTACCGCTGCCTGGCGACACTCCGGATGGCGTGGACGTGATCCTTTGCCGATTCGCATTGCCGGACTTAATCCGAACTGGAGCGCTCTGCTCGTGGAAGACGGCACGACCCATGCCCTTCCGGTGGATGCCGGAGGAACGGG
>JAQUYX010000057.1 GCA_028691615.1 Victivallaceae bacterium | reverse complement strand
GTCCCCCGACTTTACATCCCGGAGGCGGCTATGTGTTTCAGTCTTACGTTAGCAAAGACATCCTACCGGCGGGGAAGTCAATCTGCGTCCGCCGAAGAACATTCTATGCATACAAAGCATAATATGTCACAGCAAAAACAAAGAACCTTCACTTTTTTGAGAAAAGAATAGCATTTTCTGATAAAAATGCTTCTCTGCCGTCTAAGGCGCGCAGCGACTCACTTTGTCGAGCAACTCCGCGAAATCGACCTCGAGCAGCCCGATTTTGGAGTCGGCCGCGCCGTAGCCCATAAGCAAGCTGCCGTCCGGTCTGCGCACGCCGGAACAAGTGAAGAGACACGGAGTTTGAAATTCCCCTTCCAATTCCCACGGTTCATCGGCATAAAACAGCCGCTCCCGGCAGCGGTGCGTAATCTCGGGAAAGCCCGATTCCTTCTCCTGCAAGATCATAAAAGACTGCGTGTATCCGACCTTGGCGTCCTGCTTGCCGTGGAACGGCAACAGCCATTCGCCCGGCTTAATCTCCAGCGGCGCCCAGCTGCCTCCGACCCGATCCGCCTCCCACGTCTCGGTGGGAGTATGCAAACAGAACTGCCGGGCGCTGCCGTCGGACAGCCCCTGAAGGGTATCCGCCGCCGCCAAAAAAATGGATGGTTTTGCAACCTTATCGAACCCCGGATACGCCTGCGGCGTCATCGGCCGGTGCACGCAGACGATTTTCCACGCGCCGTCGATTTTCAACCGCCGGGGAAACAAGAAGACATCGCGGTTGTCACAGCGATCCGGTTCGTGCAGAGGTCCCACATATTCAAAGGCGTGTTCATAATCGCGCCGCGCCAGAGATTGAAGATTCACATGGTAAAGCAGCGACACGGAGGTGTTTTTCCGCACCGCCGGAGGCAGAGAGTCATCCAGCGCCCATGCGGGCATACATTGTTCGGGATCGTCCTTTTCCCAGTACGGTCCGGGCGGAAAAACGCGGCAGGCGACGCTCAGGCACAGACGGTTTTCAAAGAAAAAAAGACGCGGGTCTTCAATGCATCCATTCGCATAACAGAATCCGGGCGCGTTGAATGGCAACTTGTCCTTTTCATAGCAAAGAACCGGCGCAAGCGCGGGGCGGGAAAAATCGAAATCCCAAGTTTTCCCGCCGTCTTCGGAAACCGCGTAACCAAGAAAAATCGGGTAGGGAAACGGTTTTCCGGGAAGCTGCTTTCCCGCCCACGGACCGCTCGATCGAAAAAGCATATGAATGGTATTTTGATGCACAAAATCGCCGACAAGTGCGGGATTTAACACCATCTTGTCAGCCCACTGGCACCCCTTGAGCGGCTCCTGCAGCAATCTTTTTTTCACCTTGGTCAGCATCGTGCGGTCTCCTTCGCTTGTGTCATGCGAGGAAAGAACATAATGCCATTGTGCGAAAAAATCAAATGCAAAACCATTTTTCATCCCCAATCCTTTTTCAAGATTTTGCGGGGGACACGTGAATTTTTGCAATGCCGTCGAACAACTTTTTCTTGCAAAAAAAAGCTCCCGCGCTATCTTAATAAGAAAGGAGTTTTTGCAAAGATCATGAACCAGGACTTATTTCCATTCCAAATCACGCTCGGTCGAACCGGTCTGGTCACGGCAAAAAACGGATTCGGCGCCCTGCCGATTCAACGAATTTCAACAGCGGAGGCAGAAAAACTCCTTCGCATGGCTTATGACGGCGGAATCACCTTTTTTGATACGGCGCGCAATTATTCCGACAGCGAGGAGAAAGTCGGTACGGCCTTCCCGCCCGCACTCCGGGATAAGGTGATTCTCGCCACCAAGACAGGAGCGAAGAATGCGGCGGATTTTCAACGCGACCTCGACCTCAGCTTGCGGAAACTGAACACCGATCGGATCGATCTCTATCAATTTCACAATCCGCCCTTTGTCCCGAAACCGGAGGACGGCACGGGACTTTATGAAGCGATGCTGGAGGCGCGCCGCGCCGGAAAAATCCGCTTCATCGGACTGACCAACCATCGCCGGGCTTTGGCCGAAGAGGCGATCCGGTCGGGACGATATGACACCATTCAATTTCCGCTCAGTTACCTCTCGGATGCCGGCGACGCTGCGCTGCCGGAACTGGCGGAACAGCATCAGGTGGGATTTCTGGCCATGAAGGCACTGGCGGGCGGGTTGATTCGCGATGGCCACGTCGCCTTCGCATGGATGCAGGAACACCGCAATGTGCTTCCGCTCTGGGGCGTTCAGTCGGAAGAAGAGCTGAATGTTTTTCTGGAATGCGCCAAAAATCCGCCGCGGCTGGATGCGGACATGCGGCGCGTGATCGCGAAGGATTGCAAGGAACTCGCCGGAGATTTTTGCCGGGGCTGCGGATATTGTCTGCCCTGTCCGGCGGGAATCGAGATCAACAACTGCGCACGGGTCAGTCTGTTGCTGCGGCGCGCGCCGCTGGCAATGCATTTGTCGGCGACGTGGCAGGAAAAGATGGCCAAAGTGCCCGGTTGCCTGCATTGCGGAAAGTGCAAATCACGTTGTCCTTACCATTTGGACACGCCCAAGCTGCTGGAAAAAAATTATGCCGATTATCTTACATTTTTACCCAAGGAGTCCTGATCGATGAGACAATCCCAGTGCTGGTTGTTGGCAATCTGTGTTGTTTTCGGTCTGGCGTCGACGGCGTTGAATGCCGCCCCCGTGCCGGCCAAACCGGACGAAATTCTGATCGTCTACTTCTCGCGCAGCGGCAATACCCGCACCATTGCGCATTTCATTCAGAAGCACACCGGCGGGACGCTCTTCGAGTTGGAGCCGGTGGACGCATATCCAGCCGGATATGACCAGACCGTCATCCGCTCCCGAGAGGAGATCGAGGAAAAACGCATGGTCAAATTGCGCGCTATGCCGGAGATGAGCGCACGATACAAAGTCGTGTTTGTCGGCACGCCGAGCTGGTGGCGCACCATCGCGCCGCCGGTGACAACCTATTTGGCGCAGGGGCGACTGGCAGGCAAAGTTGTGATTCCGTTTATCACCCACGGCGGCGGCGGGCACGACTTGGTGGGCAATGCCGTGCGCACACTCGTGCCGAAAGGAAAAATTACCGCGCCCGGCGCATTTGCGGGGCGAAATATCGAGGCCAGAGAGCCGGAAGTGATCCGATGGCTTGCCACTGTGATTGTGGTGGATTTCTCGCACCGCGCCGCCCCCGCAAAAGTCCCCGTCCGTTGAGCCTTTTCGATCTTGTATTCTGAAAAAAGAGATTTATATTATCCATACTCTTTATTCTTTTTCGTAAAACAATTTTTTTTTAGCAAAAAAGGAAGCCGGAACTATGACAGACGCCTCAATTGATCTGGCCGGACAATGGACACTCACATCGCCGCAAATGCCGGACAAAAGCTGGACGGCGACGCTTCCCGGCGACAATTACAGCGCGCTGCTGGCCGCAGGCGAGATGCCCGATCCGTATTGGAGCGACAATGAAAATGCGGTGCAGCACTTTGCCGATTGTGTCTGGGAGTTTCATCGAATTTTCGAGGTTTCGCAAGCCATGCTCTCGCACGCGCAGGTGTTTCTGGAAATGACGATGGTCGATACGTTTGCGACTGTGACGGTCAACGGCAGAAAATGCTTGAACACCGAAAATATGTTTCGCCGTTACCGGACGGACGTGAAGAAGCTCTTGAAGGCGGGCGACAACAGCATTGTTGTCACATTCCATCCGGTGCTGGCGGAGGCGGAGAAGGAAAACCGCGAACAGCCGTTTCCGGTGGTGATGAACAGCTGTTGCACGGCGCCCCATCTGAATCTGGTACGCAAGCCGCATTGTCACGGCGGCTGGGACTGGGGGATCAAAATTCTGGCCTCAGGAATTTACGACACGGTTCGTCTGATTGCCGCGGATGATCTGGTGATCAATGCGGTCTATACCCGTCAGGAGTTCGGCAAGGCCGTCGTCGTGACCGCAGTTGCGCAAATGCAGTGTTGCAGAGCCTGCCGCAGAGAGGTACTCTTCCGCTTCAATGGCGAGGAGAAAAAGGTTCGGGTGTCGTTTACGCCGGGAGAAAACACCGTTCAAACAAGTTTCACGGTCGAAAAGCCGAAACTCTGGTGGCCCAACACCTACGGGGCGCAGCCGCTGTATCTGCTGGAAATCTCCTGCGGGATCTCCACAAAAATGGTAAAAATCGGATTGCGCAAACTCGAAGTCGTCAACGAAAAAGATTCGTTCGGCACCAGCTTGTCTTTTCGCGTCAACGGTGTGGACATTTTTGCGAAAGGGGCCGATTGGATCCCCTGCGACGCCCTCCCCGGCCGCCAGAACAAGGAACGGTACGCCGACCTTCTACAATCGGCGAAAGACGCAAATATGAACATGCTCCGGGTTTGGGGGGGCGGACAGTATGAAAAAGAGATGTTTTACGAGTTGTGCGACGAAAAGGGGCTTTTGATCTGGCAGGACATGATGTTTGCCTGCAGTCTCTATCCGGCCACGGACAAATTCATCGAAAATGTCAAATCCGAGCTGGATTATCAGCTTCCACGGCTGCGGCATCACGCTTCGCTGGCGCTTTGGTGCGGAGACAACGAAGTCATCGGCGCGACCGCATGGTACTGCAATAATTCCCCGGCGCAGAGAACCAAAAACGTCGTCATGTACGACCGGCTCAATCGCGAACTGCGCCGGAAAGTCGCAGCCCTCGACCCGGATCGGGTGTTCTGGCCAAGTTCCCCCTGCGGCGGCCCCGGCGACTTCAACGACGGCTGGCACAACGATTCGCAGGGCGACATGCATTATTGGGAGGTCTGGCACGGGGGGAAGGATTTCGACGCGTACTATTCGGTCAAACCGCGTTTCTGCAGTGAATTCGGCTATCAGAGTTATCCGTCGATGGAAACCGTCCGCAGTTTCTGCCCGGAAAAACACTTCAATGTTTTTTCGCCGTCGATGGATCACCATGAAAAATGCGTAAAAGGCAATGCGCCGATTCTGGGCATGATGGGAAAATACTTCCGCATGCCGTCAAAATTTGAAGATTTTCTGTACCTCTCGCAAGTGCAGCAGGCATTGGCGATCAAAACCGGAGTGGAGTTCTGGAGAACGACCAAACCGCGCTGCATGGGCGCGATCTACTGGCAATTGAATGACAACTGGCCGGTGGTCTCCTGGTCCTCGCTCGAGTACAGCGGCAAATGGAAGCTGCTGCAATATCAGGCGAAAAAATTCTTTGCCCCGGTCATCGTCACGGCGGTGCGCAACGAATTGCAGGAAGTTGAAATTTACGTCTGCAGCGACCTGCCGGAGCGCGTCACAGTGGAAGTGAAAGCGGAAATTCGCGATCTCAGCGGGAATATTCTCCGAAGCATCCCGTTGCATGCGAGATTGGCGGCGGGGGAAAGCAGGAAGATCAAGACCTTGACGGGCAAAGACCTGACCGGCTTCCGTCCGGAAGAGGCGTTTCTGGAACTGCAACTCTCCGGGCCGTCGCTCCATGCGGAGAATACATTTTTCTTTGCGCCCTACAAACGCTGTGAACTCGAGGAGCCTGAAATCCAATTGACGTTCCGCGACGAAAAGGATGTTTTCGTGGTGGAGTTGCGTACGCAAAAACCGGCATTCTGTGTTGCGGTCGACGCAAACGCAGTTGTCGGAACCTTTTCGGACAATGACTTCACGCTGCTTCCGGGCACCCCCAAGCAGCTCACCTTTGTGCGGAAAGAAGGCAAGAGTTTTCAGGAGTTCCGCGATTCGCTGCAAGTCAGACATCTCAGGGGAATCTACTGAGTCGATCCGGCAAGCTTGTTCCGCGGAACCAAGGAGTTGCGCGAATTTTGACAGTACCGTCAGGACAGGATGTCCCGGTACGGCACTTTGACCATGAAAAACTTGGAAACCGAATCCAACGCGAGATAGAGCATCTGCTTTTGATCGTCGGCAAATCCATGCGGATAAGCGATTTGAGAGATTTTTTCATGGCCGCAAAAAATTGCACTCGGCAACTCCTCGTCGACAACTTCCGCCAAATCAATCTTCTTATGCCAGATCCGGCAATCTTTGCTGACCAGAATCGCAAGGTTTTTGCGGTTCGGGGATTCCGGAAAACAAACATTATTGATCATGGCATAACAATCGCGGATTTTGTAGATTACCACCTTTGTGCCGGGATTGGAGAGACTGCCGCGCCGCGCCGGAGTCCAGGAGCGCCCGAAATCGAAGCTGTCGGATTCCCAGAGCAGACGTTCCGGCGTTTCACAGCGAATGAACATCCGCAAGTGTCCGTTTTCCAGTTCGACCACTTCCGGTTCCCAGGCATTGTTTTTTCCCCGCAGCGGATGAATCCGTGAAGCGAAAAACTTTGGCCGCGATCCTCCGAACGAATCACGCCGGCAACAAAGTTCCATCCGCGATCCAGAGCGGGAAATTTGTCGGGAGGATCGCGAAACTGCCAGTGATCGCGCACTTCGACCCAATAAACCGGAAAAATCCAGCTTCCATCGGATAAAACTTTCCCCTGCCGGCAGCTGAAATTGGGCGGAACGCCCGGTATGGATTTCGGCGAACTCCAACTTTTTCCGTTGTCCTCGCTACACGAATAAAAGCAGCGCAGTTCACAATAGTAACTGCAAAAATCAAAGGTCTGGAAAATTGCCATCGGCAAATCGCCGCCGGTAAAAAGTTCCGTTCCCCAGCAGCAGCGGCAGGGATGCGAGAAGATCACTTCCGGTTTGCTCCATGTCGCGCCATCGTCGCGGCTCTTGATTTGTGCGACGACATTTTGCGGATCCGGCTCCCGTTTCCCGCCGGTGTAAATCAGGGAGGTCAGCGTGCCATCCGACATTCGCCGCAAAGTCGGTTCGCGGCCAAAAAGGAATTTCTCATCGCATTCAAACATAATGGAAGCATCATAGGCGAAAGATACATTTTCGATTTTCTTCATTCCGATAAAATCCTTTCTGGAATCAGAAAAACAAAGCGGCTTTTCTCTCCTGCAAAATATATCATTCAAGCAAGTTTGAAACAATTTCAAAAAAGAAGATTTCTTTTACGATTTTCGACAATCACAGTTGAAAAAGACTTCGCCGCATTGTAATTTTAGCAAAAAAGGAAATGCCACAATGAACCGCTTCGGAGATGAAAGAAACATAGATTGTTCCGGGTTGCTTGCTCCGGAGATCCAACAACTCATTGTCAGAATCTACACGGATCTCAACCCGGTGGTGCTGGGGATCACCCGCTGGCAGTGCTTCCGCCCTTGGCATGTCCCGACGCGACGAATCAACAACAACTTCTTGTTGCTGGTGCAATCGGGAAAAGAATCGGTTTCGGTCAACAGCGAAAAGCGGATTTTGAAGCGGGGAGAAGCGATGCTGGTGCCGGAATATGTGCCGCATTCCTTCGGGCTGGCCCCCGGTTGTGACCGTTGCGAACACTTCATTGCACATCTCCTGCTGGAAAACGAAAACGGGGAAAATCCGTTTATCAATCTGGCCTCGCCCTTCGTCGCAGTTACGCACCCGGAAGCAATTTTCGACAAGCTGGCGACGGCGGTGACAGTGCGCGGATTGCAGGAAGAGACTGCCGCTAAAATGTTCTGCGAAGTTCTTTTTTCACTACTTCAGCAAGAAGCAATCGCCGGAAGGTTTTCCATGGCAAAATCGCCCCCGGTCGACGGAAGAATTCGCACGGCATTGCAATATCTGCGCCGCAATGTAAAAAGTAACATCGGAGTTGCCGATTTAGCGACAGCGGCAAACCTTGGCGAAGTGCGGTTCCGCGCGCTCTTCAAGGACGCGACCGGAATGACGCCGGCGACCTATGTGCGTCGCATGCGCCTCCTTTCCGCCGCACGACTCCTTACCGGAACCAATGACTCCATCGGAAAGATCGCCATGGATTGCGGCTTTTCCAGAATCGGATACTTCTGCTATGCCTTTCAGAAGCAATTTTCCAGCAGTCCCGGCGAATTTCGCCTCCGCATGCAAAAAATCTGATCGGATGGCAAAAACACGCAGATTTTGTTAAAATCTCATGCCGAAAAGCGTATCAGACGCGGGTCTCGGAAAAATGTACGCGGGAATCCAGAAGCGCTTCGGTCTCAAAAAGAATCAACTCATTTTTGCCGCGCTTGAGCAGGCTTCCGGGAACGTACAATTTCTTCTGCGGCCCGATATTCCAATACCGTCCCAGATTGAAACGATTGACAAACGCGCACCCGCAGCTCCCGGGAAAATCCAGAAAACAGTCCCCGGGCTCTTCCACATCAAATTCCGCACGATGAAACATCGGCTGATTGCGTCCCCAGCGAAATTTTTCAAATCCGAGACCGCTCAAGTCGGTCAAAGGCAGCGGCCAATGCTCCCATCCGAGACGGCACTGCGTGTGAAGCATCACCTCCCCGATAATTCCTTTGAAATCCTTTCCGACCTTCGCTCCATAATTGATCCGCCCGAAGTTTTCCACGAGGATATCCAGTCTGGCGCCGTCGGGCGGCAACTGGATCGGCTCGGTTTTCAGCGAAGCGTCATTGCGGGAAAAGGTCGCCAGAAGCGTTCCGTCAATGAAAATTTGGGCGCGATCGTGCACCTCCTCCAAGGAAAGCGAGGCTGTGACATTTCCCGGAAGCGTCGTCCGGTAAAGCAGAAAACCGTAATCCTGTCCGCATTGCTCCATCGTGTGCGGCGACACCGATTTCTGCACGGTGGAGAGCGCATTGAGATTGTCAAAGAGCGAAGCGCTTTGAGTCAACGGGAAGGAACCGTGGAACCGGGTGGTTGTCGAAATTGCCGGCGCCTTGATTTTTGCATGAGGATTGTACCGCTGGAGAATCGGCTGGAAAAGAGCATATTTTTTCGTGGGCGTTCCATCCTCGTCGAGCAATCCGTAGAAGTGATAGCTGGTGACCGTCGGAGCATACGCGGTTCCCGGAAGGCCGTTGGCACCGGCCATGAAGCCGAAATTGGTCCCCCCGCAGAAGGCGTAGATATTGATGCTTCCGCCGTCTTTTAAAATCGCTTCCGCTTCGGCGGCGGTCTCCTCCGGCGGACGGGGAATCACCCCGGGCTCCCCCCAGTGATCGAACCATTCGCACCAGAATTCCATGCAGAATTCGGGATCGTTCGGGAATAATTTTTTGCCGTTGTCGAAGTACTTTCTGGCGTTGCTGCCGAAGTTCAAAGTCATCGGACACTCGCTGATTCCGGCGGTGGCAAGCAGCGGATTCATGCCGCCGTCGGAGGTGAAAACAGGCACCGTGACGCCGTTCTTGCGGAAGAGGTCGAGTTGTTTGCGCAAATATGTCAGATCGTGGGAATAGGAGCCGTACTCATTCTCCAGCCCGATGGCGATCACGGGGCCGTTCCGATCGATCTGAAGCGGAGAAAGAATTGCAAAAACCCGTTGAAAATAACGCTGAAGATAATCGAAATAGACCGCATTGTCCCGTCGGAATTCGATCTGCGGTTTGGTCATCAGCCAAAATGGCAATCCGCCGTTGTCCCATTCGGAACAAATATACGGCCCCGGACGGACGATGACATAAAGACCGAGTTCCTCTGCCAATTTGATATATGCGTGAATATCAAGCTGACCTTCAAAGCAAAATTGCCCCTCTTTCGGCTCGTGCAAATTGGCGCACATATAAGTTTCGATGCAGTTCAGTCCGAGATCGACGGCCTTTTGCATCCGGTCGCGCCAGGCGGCGCGCGGGACGCGAAAATAATGCATGACCCCCGCAAGGATCTGACGCTTCTTATCGTCAATCCAAACGGCTCCGTCTTCAAATTTTACACGCGAGTTGCTCATCATCATCTTCTTCTTCTGTCAGTTGTTGTGTCCCATGGCAAGAGAATGCGCTTTGTCCACCTCCTCCAAACTCTGCAACATCATATCCTCGCTCAAATACTGAAGCATGGCATGATTGAGATCGTCATAGGAGGAGAGAATTTTCTGAACCCGCGCGTCGTCGTCATCGCGCAACGGAGCGGCGCTCACCACACGGCGGGAATAGGAGCCTTCGGAGACGAGTTTTCCGGCAATGATGTCCGCTTCGGTGATATCGGCGAACAAAATAGCTTTTTCCGTGAGCCGGTTGTAATCGTAGATAATATAAATCCGGCCGTTCGCCCCTTCCACAACATCGGGATAGCTGACCGTCATGGCACAATCCAGAAGGATGCGGTGGGGCCAGGTTTTACCATCGTCGTCGGAGAGCATCGCGACCAGATTGGTTCTTGCAATCGGATGCTCGGTGTTAACCAGCATCAAACGGCCGGAACGAAGGCGGCCGAACCAGGAGCGGGAGCCGGAGATTTCAAACGGCGACCCGGTGGCGCGGTCCCATTTTTGCGCTCCCGCTGGAAGGACGGCGCTCGCAAGACGTTTCTGTCCATGCATTGTTCTGGCCAGCATCCACAATGAGTGATCTTTGCGCTCCACGATCATGGCCTCCTGACAGGGGGTAATGATCTTTCCCGAGCCGTCATGCATGGTCCAGGTGGCACCATGATCTCGGCTTGTGGCATAGTTGTAATATCAGCTCTCGCGCCGATCGGTGCAGAGCAGCCATTCCCCGCTGGAAAGACGCATGGGAGAATTCAAAATGAATCCCGGCACGACTTTCCGGAGCGATCCCCACCGGAGAATCTCCGCATCCGGGTCATCGCAAATAATTGCCCAGCTTTCCGACGACTGCGTGTGAATGCCGTAAAACTCCTGATCGGTGTAGTACCGTTCGCTCCAGAAGATCCACAACCGGCCGTCGGGATCGCCCCAGGGACGGCATTCGACAATATGAGTTTTATTTTCCGGAGCACTTTTAAAAACGATCATCGGATCACTGAAATGCAGTCCGTGATCGGTGCTTCGCGAAAGCATCTGATAGTTGTTGGGGCAAGGTTCGTGCGTTCCGCCGCTGTACCATGTGGCGTAAAGAGTTCCTTTGGGGGTGATTGCAAGCGACGGCGCTCCCTGCCAAAGCCGGTCGGCCAGCGCGTATTCTTTGTTCTGTTCCGGGTGAAAGTCAATCATAATTTTCATAAGATAAATTCCTGATTAATTGAGGTGGTAGATGCGTCTCTGGATTGGCGGTGCGGTCACCGGCCATTTGTCGGAACCGCGGCAATCATGATGAAGGATTCTATTTCTTTTGTGAAAGTTGGTTGCGCAACTGATTGATGTTCTCCCGATAATTTTGCACTCCTCTGCATAAATACGACGTATCCGCGCCCGCCGAAATGAAATTGATTCCAAGCTCTCTCCAGTACCGGATCTCCTCCAGAGAGTCTTCTCCGGTTGAAATTCCGATGCTCTTGCCGGAAGATTGGATCTGACCGATTGCTTTTTTGATCGCCGCAACCACCGTCTCATGATGCGTCTGATTCGGATGTCCCAAGGAAAAGGATAGATCGCAAGGACCGAAGATAAACCCGTCGATATACGCATTGTCAAGCAGTACTGGAAGAGAGGATAAAGCCGTCACCGTTTCGATCTGAACAAACTTGCACAGCTCCTGATTGCTTTGCGCGATATACCCGGAAACATTGTCAAATCCATAGCGAACGGCCCGTCGGGGCCCGAATCCGCGCTCCCCCTCCGGCGGATAAAGACAGCAACGCATCGCCTTCTCGGCCTCTTCCTGCGTATTAATCATGGGGAAAACGATCCCGTCCGCGCCCATTTCCAGAATCCGTTTCACATGCCACGGGGTATCGATCCCGACGCGGACAATCACCGGAACTCCCGCAAGACGCAACATTCCGATGTGGTTCTGCAACGGAGCATAATCGATCGCCGCGTGTTCCGTATCAATCCAGATGAAGTCCAATCCGGCGCATGCGTAAATTTCCGAAACGGCCGGCTCCGCCAGAGAGATATGAGTTCCGAAGACCAATTCGCGAGCGGCGATCTGTGCTTTCAATTTTTTCGACATTTTATTGTTCCAAGCCAAAGGTTGTTGTTTCGATTTTCTGATCGAATATTGATGGTTGTTTTGTGTGATTACCGAGCCGCGGTTTGAGCGGCTTTGGAGCGAATGATTTCATAATAGATCGTCTGCTGTTTTTGGCCGGAAAGCGTGAAAGTCGAACGCCCGTTGTGTGTTTTTACTTCCAACGCTTCTTTGCGCGCGCCGGTTTGGGCATTGAGCGCGAAAACCTGAATCGATCCGGCCGGTCCGGTCGCGCAGGAAATTTGCGCCTCCAACGGTTCGGCAAGCACCGGAGCCATCCCGAAGAAGGAATGCCGGGCGCCATGAATCTTCGCTTTCGTATTTCTTGCATTGCCGACCATCGTCGCAAGAATGCGGCGCGATTCCTTCAACGGCGCACCGTCCAGACTGAGAAAAGAGATCGTCGCAAAAAGCTCGTTGGATTGTATTGAGAAATCTTTGAACGAACGAGCCTGAGTCGTTCCAAAGCTCTTGAGGTCGCCGACAGCCATCTGGCATTTGGGCGTATCGACAACAAAGAGTCCCGGATTCAGCGAGTGTCGAATCTCTCCGGTAACGCTGGGAAGCATCTCTTCGGAGGCGGATAGATTCTCGGCGGCGAGCAGTTTCTTCAAAACCGCCTGTTGTACCGCCGGATTCCCTTGAATAGGCCACTTGCCCGCCACCGGCCATTGGCTCGGCTGTCCGGCGGGGAGAAACTCCGATTGCACCTTTGTCACGCGGCAAAGAAACGGATAACTGATCGTCGGGGCAAAATGGGCAAAGACATCTTTCTCGGAGAATTTCAAAGTCAAGGGGTTCTTTGCCTCCTGAATATATTCCCGGCGGAATGCCACGGCCATCGTCTGCGACTGCCCCCATGTCGCGGGGTCCAGTTGCTGTGTATGGGAGCGAATGATCGGCTGTTTGTCCCAGAGTTCCCATTTTCCGCCGTCAAAAGATCCTGTCGCACAATACATCAGCGGCGCGTCCCACCCGTTCAAAGAGGCAAGCGCCGTCATGATCGGCATTCCTTCGCAGCGGACATTTCCCGGATAGGTGTAATTCCATTCGCTGACAACAAACGGTTTGTTCACCAGCTGGGCTCTGGCGATATTCTTGAAGAAAGCACCGTGCAGAAAAGAAGTTTTCACTTCGCTGGACACCTGCGGTCCGGGATAGGTTCCGGGGCCGACGCGCTTCGCCTCATTGTAGTAATGCGTGTTGGCAAAATCCATATCCTGCTGGGACCAGCTGTCCGCGGAGATCCAAGTCCAATTGATTCCCCCGATTGGAACTTTCACCCCGAGATTGCGAAGAAACGTATAATTTCTCCGGTAGATTTTGCGTTGTGTTTCCGCAAGGAAGCGGGTTGCTTGCGCATCCTGATCCGGGGGAAACTTTTGCGTCAGTTCTTTCGGGGCAAGTTTATGATCGCGCCGCCATTTTGCATAAAGATTTCGCAGTTCCTGCCAATACGGGCTTTGGGCCGCCGGAGAATCCGCCTCTGCAAGAACATCGGGAATCCGGGTCAAAGTCAGTTCATTGGCGATTTCGAACATTGCGAAAGCTGGGTCTTCGGTCATCGTCAATCCGGTATAGGGATTTTTATGCAAAAAGACCATTCGCGCGAGTTTTTCAGCAGCCTTCGCCAATTTTTGGTTGTAGAGCGAGAAGAATTTATAGGGCATCTTCATCTGAGCAGGCGTAAAATAATCGGCAATTTGCGCCAGTTCCGGGTCCAGCCGGTCATACATCAGCCCGTCATTCCAGTCCATATAAATATAGATGCCGTTTTTCTTTAATTCGGAGATGAAAAACTCCATCCGGTCGAGCGCATCCAGTTTCAGGGTTCCGTCGCGGTTGATGATCTCATTGACGTTGCGCGGCGCAGGTCCGTTCTGAATCCCCCACAGGTGCAGCCGCACCATGTTGCATCCTTGAGCCGCCAGCGTTTTTGCAATGCCGGGTGCCAGGTCTTTTGCCGGGAACGGTCCTTCGATTGCAATGTTTGTGCCCCAGAACCGTACCGGTTTCCCGGGGGTTCCGGTAAATTCAAAATGATCTCCGACAGTCCGCAGAAAGCCATATTTTCCGGCGGGTTTATGGTTCAGGAAGGAAACGTCAAGCGCACTGCCCGGAATGATTTTTCCGTTCCAGTCCAAAGGACATGGATACCAGTTTGCCGTATCGACATTGCTTCCGGAGCGCTCCCGGAAGCTCTGTTCCAGCTGCCGACTGAAGTGTTTCGTCACCGCCGCATCCTGCAGCGGCAGAATCGCGGTCACGGCCAATACGACGGGAACCGCATTGGTGCCGGCGCTTTCCGCCTTGATCGAGCGAATTGCCTTATCCGGGTGAGGATTGACCCATTGCGCGTGATGAAAGCCCATCCCGCTTTCATTATTGGCCCCGCTCCATGCAATTTTTGCATTGGGGCCGTCCATGCCGCCCCACCAGTCTGCGACGTCAACGCCGTACCGGACCGGAAACGAGGCGCTACTCCCGTCAGCATAAGTGATTGTGTAACGGAAAACTTCGGTGTTGAAAGGCGCGTCCCATGCCACGGTGTGGCAAAATGCGAGACGGTCTGCGCGAATATCGCCCAGCGGAATCACCGGAGAAGCCGCGGGAAAGTAAGGACGTTTCTTGGACTGAAGGACAATCACCTTGTCCTTGATCAGAAAGGGAATCTTTGCGCTTTCAAAGGGTTTTCCTGCGGGGAACCGGCGTAAGTCGTTGGCGCCCTGATCGGTCCATCCGCCCTTTTGATCATTGGCCAACTCATCGGAGAGACCGCGATTGCCGAAAGGGGCGAGGTCGTAGGTCCGAAAAGCACTGTGTCGCGGAGCTTCTTTGCTGATGAAGAAATTTGCGGCTTTCTTGCCCGGAGTACAGGGGAGCTGGAAACGTAATTGATAGCGGAACTTTTTCGAATCGGATGACGGAATGCGTTCGAGAACCCCTCCGACATTGGACTTCGAAAAGTCAAGCAGATAAGAGGTAGATGGCGTGTCAAGATAGATTTTCGATCCGTTCCGAATGCTTTCCACGGGGTAACTTTTTTCAGGAAGAAGTTGTTCGGTGAATTTGGGATCCAAAGTTATGACAAACTCGGCGGAATCCGCCTGTGGATGAGGCGTTGCAACCAGATAGCAAGCGATACGCAACCGGTCGCCCGCCGGAGGATCGCAGCGGACGGTCATTTCCTCATATGCATTGAGAATTGTCAAACTGTCATTCTTTCTGGAAACGGCGCTTTTTTCCCGATAATCGGACGCCTTTCGATCCACGATTTCTTTGCCTTGCCGATCCAGCAGACGGTAACGGCATCCGAAAAAAATACGCTCCGTTCCGTCAAAAAGGGAGAGTCCCTGTCCCTCTCCCGGGAGGCGGGATAATTTTCCGGTGAGCGGGAGCGTCCCCGCAAAGGCAG
>JAQUYX010000056.1 GCA_028691615.1 Victivallaceae bacterium | reverse complement strand
GTCCGCGATCGGCAAAACCATTCGCGAAGCGATTGATACGGCATATTCCGCCGTGGATAAAATCGCGTTCGAAGGTGCTTTCTGTCGGCGCGACATCGCGCATCGCGCGCTTGCGCGTGTCAAAAAATGACTGATTTTCCGAAAAGGAAAGTACGACGAGCATGAAAATTCTTCTCGGGGGAATCCCGTTGGGTTGCGACAACATCGGCGACGAGGCGATTCTCGCTTCCGTGGTGGGACTTTTGCGATCGAAATTGGGGGAAAACGGTTGTGAAATCACCGTGGCCACGCGCGATCAGGAGCATACTGCCGCAGTGTTGAAGGTGCGGACGATTGCGTTGTACGGCTTTGATCTTCCTGCGGAATCGATTCCCTTTGCGGAGTTCGATCTCTTCCTCTGGTGCGGCGCGACGGGACTGTCGGATTATCCCGAAACCGGTTGCCGCCTGTTGCGCGCGGCGCGCCGTGCCAAGACGCCGGCGGCGATCTGGTGTGTGGGGATGAACGATCAGTTCAATCCGGCGTTCTATGTGCTTCACGGAAGGCGGGGGCGTCTGGCGGATCTGCTGCATTTGCGCGGAATCTTGGAAAAATGGATGGTATGGCATGTGCGTTCCCGGATTGCCGCGGAATTGCAGAATTTGCCGTTGGTGGTGATGCGGGACGAACCCTCGCGCGTGGAATTGCGGCGGTGCGCAGCGTTTCCGGATGCAATCTATGCTGCGGACACTGCGCTTTTGCAAACATCTTCGCCCTATCCCCGGCCGGAGGCGCTTGCCCCGGGACGCAAGGTGTTGGGCGTTTGCATCTCCGCGCAACGGCGCATGGCCGGACTCGATGAGTTTGCCGCAATGCTGGACGACTTGATTCAAAAAGAGGATTTTCAGGTTCTTTTTCTCCCGATGAACTCCAAGACGGACGCGGAGCTGATGGCCGGATTGCAGGCAAAAATGCGGGAGCGTTCCCGGACGGTTCTGGCCACCGCGACGGAACCGGGCGAAATTCAGACGCTGACTTCGTATTGCGATGTGATTGTCAGCAGCCGTTTGCATTTGATGATTCTGGGGCTCAATGTTCTTGTGCCATGTGTCGGGATCGCGCGCGGAAGCAAAATCGCCAATTATCTGGAACAGTACGATCTGCCGGTGGCAGGCTCGGTCGACTGCTGCGATTTTGCCGTGTTGCGTTCTCAGATCGTCCGTCTCGCGGCGGAAAAGTCAACGTTTGTGCAGAACGCATCGGCGGTCCGCAAACAATTGCTCGACCGGATGGATGCGGCTTCGGAGCGGCTGACCGCAGTGATCCGGCATTTGGAAAACAAATGAAACAGTTTCAACGCTTGTGGCCTTTGTGCTGGGAATTCGGGAAGATCTCCGCAGTGACCGTCGGTGGCGGAGTGGCGATGATTCCGCTGATTGAAGAGGCGTTTGTGGACAAACGCAAATTTCTCAGCGAGGAAGAGATGCTCGATGTCGTGGCGGTCACCCAGTCGGTTCCGGGGATTATCGCGGTGAATATGGCGGTTCTGACCGGCTACCGGGCGGCGGGAATCGCCGGGGCGTTCGCCGCGGCGGCGGGCGCGGCGGTGCCGCCATTTGCGGCGATTGTGCTGGTGGCGGCGTTCTTTGCAGGATTGGGCGGCAATCGCGCGGTGGACGGGATGTTTCTCGGGGTGCGTTCGGCGGTCACGGCGCTGATTTTTCTGGCGGCGATCAAACTCTACCGGCAGACGATTAAGACGAAATTTTCATTTCTCGTGGCGGTGACGGCGTTTGTGCTGCTTGGAATTTTCCGGGTGGACGCGGTATCGGTGATTCTGGGGGCGGGGGTGGTCGGCGTGGTATGGATGCTGCTGTGCCGGAGGAAACAAAAAGAAAGCGGAGGCGGGCAATGACGTTCTTCGGGCTTTTTCTGCTTTTCTTCAAGATCGGGGTTTTCACCTTCGGCGGCGGATATGCGATGATTCCGCTCTTTTTCGACGAACTGGTGACCGGGCGCGGGCTTCTGACGCAACCGGAATTCGCCAATTTGCTTTCGCTGGCGCAAATGACGCCGGGGCCGGTGGGAATGAACGCGGCGACGTACGCGGGGTTTCGGCAGTTGGGCGTGTGGGGCGCGGTCGCCGGAACGCTCGGGGTGATGGCGCCGTCGTTGACGCTGGTGCTGCTGGTCGGAATTTTCATGAACCGTTTTCAAACCAATACGTATGTGCGCGCGGTGCTGGACGGGATTCGTCCGGGGACGATCGGATTGGTGGCGGCGGCGGTGATTTTCTTCGCGGAGTCGTCGATTTTGCGCGCGCCGCTTCAGTCGTTGTGGACGGGGGAGGGGAAATTCGGGATTTCGCTCTTTGGGGCGGCGGCGTTCTGTTTTACATTTATGGTGTCGAAGTATTTGAAATGGAATATTCTGTGGATTTTTCTCGTCACCGGTTCTGTTGGCGCGGCGCTGGGATATTGGGGACTGATCTGAAGAGATGTGGGATTGTTTTTTGAAGAAATTATGCTACTGTTTAAGAATGTGTTTTCCTTGTTTGTGGTGGAAGAACGAAATTAATCCAAAGATTCAAGAGAAAAGGAGAAACTGGATATGACCGTTCGCTATACTTGGCCGCAGTGGAATTTCCGGGCGTTGACCTTCAGTTATGACGATGGAGTGGCCGCCGACCGCAAACTTGTGGAGCTGTTCAATTCTTACGGGATGAAAAGCACGTTTCATCTGAACTCCGCGCTTTTGGATACGCCCAACCATGTGTCCAAATCAGAGGTGGCCAAGTTGTACAAAGGGCACGAAATCGCCTGCCATACGACGACGCATCCCTACCCGGAACGCATTCCGGAAACGGAACTCTTGCGGGAGGTCTTTGACGACCGGCGGGCGCTGGAAGCGTTGGCTAAATATCCGGTGCGTGGAATGAGTTACCCGTTCGGCGTGTTCGATCCGCAGATTATTGCGATCTGCCGCGCGGCGGGAATCGTCTATTCACGGTCGGTGGAAGCGACTATGGGGTTCGGACTTCCGTTCGATTTCATGCATTGGGCGGCCACATGCCATCACGGACGGGCTATGGAAATTCTGGACAACTTCCTCAATTTGAATTCATGGCGGTCGCTTTCGCTTTGCTACATCTGGGGGCACTCCTACGAATTTGACAACCAGAAAACCTGGGATATGATCAACTCCTTCTGCCAGCGGACGGCGCATCTGGAGGGAACCTGGTATGCGACGAATATGCAGATTTACCGCTATGTGATGGCGGTGCGTCAGTTGTCGACCTCGGCGGACGGCCGGATGTTTTACAATGGTTCGGCGGAAACGGTCTGGCTGGTGGACAACGAAGATCAGCACCGGATCGAGCCCGGCGAAACCTTGACGCTCTCCAGGCGGCGGAAGCGCTGAACACGCCGCAGTCGCGCATCAAAACGTGATTTGAAACCGATTTTCGAAGACAGGGGGAATGGGACTGATGGTCGAACTGGAAAAAGTTTCCTACAAAAATTTCACCGATTGTCTGCGTCTTACCAACGGGCGGCTCGAAGTGATTGTCTCGGTCAATCTCGGACCGCGCATTCTCGTCTGTCGGAGAATGGAGGCCGATGCGGTCAACTTCATGAAGAACTTCGACGACCAGATCGCCGCGGTGGTCCCCGATCAGTGGCAGAGTTATGGCGGGCACCGGCTGTGGCATGCGCCGGAGACATGGGAACGCACTTATTATCCCGACAATACCCCGGTCGATTATCAATGGGACGGCAAAGTGCTTCACATGGTGTGCCAGCCGGAGACAACCACGGGGCTCCAAAAAGAGATTGATCTCTTGCTTTCGGAAGAGGGGACACACGTTTTGTTGCGGCAGCGTATCTTCAATCGCAATCTCTGGCCGGTGCGTTTTGCGCCTTGGGGATTGACCGTGATGGCTGCCGGCGGACGGCTGATTGTGCCGCAGGAGCCGTATGTGCCGCACGGACACGAAGAGGGGGAGTCGTTTGACTATGCGCGGCCTTTGGTGCTCTGGAAATTCACGAAGATGAACGATCCGCGGTTTCAGTGGGGCGAATTTTTTATCCAGATGCGGCAGGACGATACGCAGGAGTCCAAACTCAAGTTCGGCGTGGCCGACAAACCCGGCTGGGCCGCGTATGAATTAAACGGCGAGCTCTTCGTCAAATCTTTCGACTACCGGGAGAATGCTTCGTATCCCGATGGCGGATGCAACGCCGAGTTTTTCACCATGCCCGGATTTCTGGAAATCGAGGCGCTGGGCACACATGAGCAGATCGCACCGGGAGAATGTGCAAACCTCGACGAGGAGTGGGATCTTCCCGGAAAAGTCGCGCTTCCGCAGGACGAAACGGCAATGAAAACAGTGCTCGAATCTGTGGTGACCGCGCGATGACATTGTTTCTTGAGGAAGCGGAAAAACTTGGCTATGGCCGGGAACAGTTTCCGGCGTTGGCTTCCCAGATTGCCCGGTGGAGCCAAAGCCGTCCGCTGGCGGGCGTGTCCGTGCTGGACGGGACGCCGGTCTTTCGCAACACTTGCGTCAAATATCTTGCGCTGCTGGCCGCGGGCGCTGAGCTTTCGGTCGCAGCAGGCCGCGGGATTCCGCGGGACGACGGGGTGTTTTCCCTGCTGGACGCATGGAAAATTCCGTATTTTGTCGAGCCGCGCGGGGCGGAGGCGGGGGCGTTTGATCTGGTGCTGGATTGCGCGGGTGCGCTTCGGGAGGTGGAAAGCCGGATCGGAGTGGTGGAGCTGACCCGTTCGGGGGCGTATTATTACCGGAACGATCCGCGCAGCGTCTTTCTTGCCGACGGCGGAACGCTCAAGCTGGTGGAAACGGCGCTGGGCACGGGGGACGGATTTGCGCGCGCGATGGAAGAACTTGCGCTGGGGGATTTCAAGGGGCGGAATTTTTTGGTTTTCGGCGCGGGCAAGGTTGGTCGCGGGGTCGCGTTTGCCATTGCCCGTCGCGGGGGACAGGTGGCGATGGCGGACTTTCCCGGAGTCACGATTCCGGAGTCCTTTGAAACGGTTGATGTCGGGGAGCGGGAAGAAGTGGTCGCGGCGATTCGGAAGGCATGGTGCGTGGTCAGTGTCACCGGACATGCTTCGGCGCTGTCGCCGTATGCTGCGGCGCTGACGGATTCCGACGCGCTGCTGGCCAATATGGGAGTGGAGGATGAATACGGCCCCGACGTGCCTGCCAAGCGGGTGCTTTTTGACAAGAAACCGTTGAATTTTCTCCTTTCCGAGCCGACGCATTTGTGTTATATCGACCCGACGATGGCCATTTCGAATGCCGGGGCGCTTGAGTTGGCGCAGGGGCGTGTGACTGCGCCGGGGCTGACGCTGCCTCCGGCGGCGTTGGAGAAAGAGTATCTTGACGAGGTGTTGGCGCATGGCCAGATCGCCGACGAGCTGAGAAGTTTTTCCGCGTTGTTTGGATCGCTTATCTCCTAGGGGAAAGCGTGATTTTATTCATAGAAAAGAAAATTTTCTTCATGCGGTGCGCCTTGCATCGGCGACGTTTTTCGGATAAATTAGAGAAAAACGCAACCCGGACGGGATTTTTGCCAGTACCCCGTCAAATAGAAACAAGGAGCATGCTATGCGATTCCGTCAGGTTCATCTTGATTTTCACACCTCTCCGGCGATTCCCGGGATCGGGGAGAAATTCGACAAACACCAGTGGCAGGATACGCTGCAGAGCGCGGCGGTGGATTCGATCACACTTTTTGCGCTGTGCCATCACGGGTACAGCTATTACGACACCAAGGTCGGGTTCCGCCATCCGGGGCTTTCTTTCGATCTGCTCCGCGCGCAGGTGGAGGCCTGTGCCGAAATTAATGTAGCCACTCCGATCTATCTTTCGGCAGGACTGCATTATCATTACAGTCAGCTTCATCCGCAGTGGTGCGAGATGAATTCTGAAGGCAAGTTGCTCAATCCGTTCCAGCCCGGTTTCCGCAAGATGTGTTTCAACACTCCCTATCTGGATAAGCTCTGCGAACAGATCGGGGAGGTGATCGACCTTTTCCCGGAGACGAACGGGATCTTTCTGGACATCATCTATCAGGGGGAGTGCTGTTGCGAAAACTGCCGGACGCAGATGCTGCGTATGGGGATGAATCCCATGCTTTCCGAAGACCGCAAAAAGCATGCGCAGATCGTGCTCGAGCAATATTACAAAAAAACCACTTCCGCCGTTCGTGACAAAAATCCCAAGCTCAATATTTTCCATAACTCCGGCCATGTCTCGGTCGGATCGGAGCGGATTTTGCCCTACTTCAGCCATCTGGAACTGGAAAGTTTGCCGACCGGCGGCTGGGGGTACGACCATTACCCGATGTCTGCGGCATACGTGCGCAATTTCGGCATGGAGTTTCTCGGCATGACCGGGAAATTTCATACCACCTGGGGGGAATTTGGCGGGTTCAAGCACCCGAATGCGCTGCGCTATGAATGCGCGGCAATGCTCGCCAACGGTTCGAAATGCTCGATCGGAGATCAGCTTCCCCCCTCCGGCAAGATCGACAAAAGCACTTATGAAATCATCGGCGCCGCCTACCGCGAGGTGGCTGCCAAGGAACCGTGGTGCGACCGTGTCCGTTCGCTCGCCCGGATTGCGCTGGTCAGCGGAATCGACCCGGAGGCTTTGGCCGCGCCGCGGGAAACGCCCGGAGACGTGGGGGCTTCCCGGCTGCTGCTGGAAGCGCATCTGCCGTTTGATGTGATCGATACGAATATGGATTTTTCCCGATATGAGGTGCTGGTGCTGCCGGACGACGTGCCTCTTTCGGAAGCGGGCGCGAAGCGTTTGCAGGAATATCTGGCGAAAGGGGGCAAAGTGGTGCTTTCCGGGGACAGTGGAAAAGACGCGTCCGGCACGCAATTTCTGTTGGATCTTCCGTTTGACTTTGAAGGAATGTCGCCGTACAATCCCGACTATATCGAGAGCGCGCCGCAGTTTGCGCCGGAGTATTTGAGCACGCCGTTTGTCATGTACACCGCGTCGAACCGGATTCATGTCAAGGACGGGGCAATTTCGCTGGGGCGGATTTACGATCCGTGGTTTAACCGGACGTGGGAGCATTTCTACAGTCACCAGCACACGCCGTTCCGCCCGGAGCCGTCCGGGTATGACGCGGGGGCGATGTCAGAGAATGTGCTGTATTTTTCGCACAAAGTCTTTTCCATCTACCGTTTCTTCGGGGCGGTTCCGTTCAAGGAATTTCTGACGAAAGTGCTGCATGCGTTCCTCGGCAAGACGCTCCCGGTCGAGGTCGGTCTGCCGTCGCAGGGGCGTGTGACGCTGATGGATCAGCCCGATCAGAACCGTGCGATTCTTCATTTGCTTTACGCCAATACCATTTTGCGCGGGGGACCTCAGGAGTGTGAGAACGCCCATGTCTGGGGCAATCCCACGTTCCGCGAAGTGATTGACGAGCTTTTGCCGACCGGCCCGGTTCCGGTGTCGCTGCGGTTGGATCGCAAGGTTTCTTCCGTCCGGGTGGTTCCGGAGGGCAGGGCGCTGCCGTTCGAAGAGAAGGACGGCCGCATGGTCTTTACCGCGCCGGGCTTTTGCTGCCACAGCATGATTGAACTGAATTACCGTTAGAGTACGGGACAAAAAAAACAGGCTTGCAAACGCAAGCCTGTTTCTTGATCGGTTCCGCCGCAGTTGGCACGGCCCAATCCTTAATTGCGTCCGGTTTAGAACCGGATTGTATTGCCGGTGCGGAAGGATTCAAAAACCGCTTCGATGAATTTCATCGACTGCCGCAGCTCATCGTGTTTCACCACGATCTCGGCCCGCCCGTTGAGCGTTGCGACGACGTTCTTGTAATATTCCGACCAGTCCGCCTTGACTTTGTGCAGCTGGTAGGTGTGAATGGTTTTTTCATTGCGGGGCGCCATCGTCCGGGTGAGGCCGGCGCCTGCGGAGATCGGGGCGACGTTGTTTTCCGTGCGCTGATGAACCCGCACGATTTTTCCGTTGCAGGCCCAATCCTCAATCACGGCGGAACCGTTTTCGCCCATCGCGTACCAGCGCGGAATTTGGACAAACGTATTGGTTCCGACTTCGACCACCCATTCCGGCCCCTTGTCGAACCGAACCAGCGCGGTGAAGCCGTCGTCGCACTCCGTATTGGTCACATTGGTGCAGGTTCCGTAGACGGAGACCGGCTTTGCGCCTATCGCGCGCATCATGGTCAACATCTGATCTATGAGATGCACACCCCAATCGAGAAGCATGCCTCCGCCCTGACGTTTGCACTCGCGCCATCCGGCAGGAATGCCTCTGGAGCCGTGCACCCGCGATTCGATCCGGAAGACCCGTCCGAGCGTGCCGCTTTCGCAGATTTTGCGAATGGTCAGGAAATCTTCGTCCCAGCGGCGGTTCTGATGGACGGTGAAGAGTCTGTCGTATTGCTTGGCTGCGGCGATCATCTCCTCGAGTTCTTCGGAATCGAGAGAGACGGGCTTCTCGCAGATGACGTTTTTGCCCGCCTTGAGCGCGGCAATGACGATCTCCTTATGGAAATCGTTGGGCGTGGCCACGGTGACCAGATCAATCTTTGGATCGGCCAGAAGCGCCTCGCGCGATTCGTAGGCATGAATCCCCTTGGATTGCGCCTCGCTGCTGCGTTTCGGATCGATGTCGTAGATTCCGCGAAGACCGATTCCCCGGACTTCACACATCTTCTCCACATGAAAATGCCCCATGCCGCCGTATCCGATCACGGCGCCGCCAAGCTTGCCACTCATGATTTTTCACGTCCTTACATAATAAAAATATGATAACCGGAACTTTTTCTTACCATACCGTTTTTTCGCGGAAAGTCAACTTTTTTTCCTCTTAAACCAGGAAAAAACGACGGGTTCGATGTTTTTTCGATGATCTTAGACTCCTTTTTCGCCGGGTTCTTTCGCATTTGTTATTTTCGTGGAAATAAAAAATCCGTCCCGGAAAACGGAACGGATTTTAGGAAATTACAATGCGATCCAACCGGTATTATTTGGCGGAGAACTCGAAGCGCTCCGGGTTGTTCGGATTGTAGCCGTGCTGGGAACCCTGCACATAGATGATCTGCTTGGGGCACTTCAAATTATTGTACATCGCCGTAATGCCGGAGGGCGGGCAGACATAGTCGCCGAGCCCCGCACGGGAAATGATCACCGGACACTTGATCCGCTTGGCATGGTTTGCCGCGTCGTAATAATCCAGCGCCGGCACGTAGGGGATCCGCCAGTCGGCCCGCAGCCGCTTCTGCTTGGTCGCTCCCGCCAGATCACAGCACCACGGAATGCTGACATTACACTGGGTCACATCCTGATCCAACCCGGCCGCCCAGAGCGACTGGAGCCCGCCCTGACTGCCGCCGGAGACCGCCAGCGTCTTGCCGTGCCACTGCGGAAGCGTCTTGACAAATTCCAATGCGCGCATTACCCGCAGAGCCATTCCGTTGAAGTAGGCGGTTTCGGGGTCGGAATTCTGCTTGGGATCGAAGGCGTAACCCTGTCCGTTCGAACGGGTCGCGTCAAAAAATGCTTTTGCGTATGCCGCATCTTTGCCCAGCTCATATCCGTGCGCATTGATCGTGAATCGGATCTGGTGCGTCGGACCGCCCTTGGGCGGCTTCTGATAGCTGTTCGGATTGGCGCTGTAACCGTGGAACCCGACCTCGACCGGCAGGGATTTCGGTTGCGCATTCGCGGGGATCTGAAGATACCCGGTCACCGGACGGGAACCGGCACAGTCGATGCGGACGGCATAAACATCCACCCCGTTGGCGCAGCGATCCGGCAGTTTTGTCATGGTGTATTTGACCGGGACAGCGGCAAGTTTTGCTTTCTGCCGATCCCAGAAGAGCGAGAAGTCCGCCGGTTCGGGGGAGGTGCGCAGCTGATCCACGTCCGCGCCCGCGCCGCCGTCAAAGAAAATCGGACGCTGCTGCTTCTGATACAGGTGCATGACCTGTCTGCCGTTCTTGTCCAGCAGCCGCGCGTAAATGCGAATGAAGCCCGGCTGGGTGAATTTGTCCTTGAGCACAAGCGGCTGTCCCATGACGTAAGGAACGCGGCCCTGCAGAGTTTTGCCGTCGTCGCCGGTGCGCTTCCAATCAATGAAATAAGACTTTCCCGGCTGCACGCCGGTATAATCGAGCTTGACGGTGAAGGTCACATCATCGCCGGTTTTGTAAGAGAGCGGGTTTTTGTCGGTGGTGCCGCGCAGATCCGCTTTGTCCGCTTCGATCGGAAGGACTTTGACGATCTTGAGGTCGTCGAATTTGCCGACGACGAAAATTTCCGCACCTTTGTAGTCCTTTGCGTTTCTTGCGAAGGTCCAATCCGGATTGCCTTTGGGATTGTTGCCGATTCCGAAGTCGCTGTTGGGACCGGAGTGGACGGCATTGAAGGCGAAAATGGTCTGCTTCTCCCGGAAATTATGCACTTGCATGGAGGTGTAGTTGCCGTTGGGGGCAGGCGAGTCGCCGAAATCGAAGGTGGAGTTGGACGCGTCGGGGACTTTTGCCGAATTGAACGCTCCGTAATTGGTGGGCCAAAACTCCAGATTGCCTTTTGCAAATTTGCCGGTTTTGATGGCGGGGTCGTTGCTGACGACTTCAAGATCGTCGACCATTTGTTGGAAAACAGGAGAACCGCCGGAGGGCACGCCGGTTAGCGCAGAATTTTGCGTGAAGGGCGCCATGCTGGCAAAGACAAAGCGGCTTTTGCCATCCTGTCCGGTCAGCTTGACCAGATAGCCGATCCGATTGAGTTTGCCGGAGAGTTCTTCGCCGCGGTCGACCTTGTAGCCTTTGTTCGCAAAGTCCGCCGGGGACAGCCGGTAAATCAGTTCGTAGCCTTTGGCATCGGGAACCAATTCGGTCAACTCCGGGACTTCCGCCGTCGCGCGGTACGAACAGAGCGTTAAAGCTGCTGCACCGCACAGGATCCAATTGCGCATCATAAGGCTTCTCCTTGTTTTTTGTGAATGAGAGATCTGTTGACGACACTGCCAAAAGTTGCGCCGTCTCTGTTAATCGAAAAGGAAATGTACTATTGTAACACGAAAAAGACCTTTTGTCAACCCTTTTTTATGAAAAAGAGACAACCGGTGCAAGATTTCTGCCGCTCAAATTCTGAAATGGAATCCTC
Organism: Victivallaceae bacterium; assembly: GCA_028691615.1. Lineage (GTDB taxonomy): Bacteria > Verrucomicrobiota > Lentisphaeria > Victivallales > Victivallaceae > JAQUYX01. The sequence goes on along the minus strand of JAQUYX010000056.1, from coordinate 4,221 downwards.
CGGCGGGAGTTTGGTACTGCCGCCTGGCGAATTTCCTGCGCCGGGATGCAAAAAAACTTCACCTGGCGCTTGTAAAAAACTTTGTCGGGGTGTATCTTACCAGTATTACTTTGGAATCTTTTGAACAACTCAAAACATATGGAGCATACCACCTCATGGCCGACGAAAATCAGGAAAGCGTTCCTCCCGTCGGGAGCGACGACAGCAGTTACAGCGCCAGTAAAATCACCGTGTTGGAAGGCTTGGAGGCGGTTCGCAAGCGCCCCAGCATGTACATCGGAGACACCGGGGTGCGCGGGTTGCATCATCTGGTCTACGAGGTGGTCGACAACTCCATCGACGAAGCCCTCGCCGGTTACGCCAGCAAGATCGAAGTGGTCATCCGCAAGGACAATTCCATCTCCGTTACGGATGACGGGCGGGGAATCCCCGTGGATATGCATCCGACCGAGCACAAGCCCGCCGTCGAAGTCGTGCTGACCATTCTGCACGCAGGCGGTAAATTCGACCACAGCAACTACAAAGTTTCCGGCGGTCTGCACGGCGTCGGCGTGTCCTGCGTCAACGCGCTGTCCACACGTTTGGATGTCGAAGTCTGCCGTAACGGAAAACGTTACCGGATCGGTTTTGCGCGCGGCATTACCGTCGAACCGCTGCACGAGATCGGCACGGCTGAGCGCAATGGGACGAAGGTTACGTTTCTGCCGGACGGCGAGATTTTTTCCGTGCTGGTGTACGAGTGGAAAATTCTTGCGGAGCGGCTGCGCGAGCTGGCGTTCCTCAATCCCGGAATCACCATTGGTCTGACCGACGAGCGTGTGGAAGACGGCGAAGTGCCGCGGCACGAGATCTTCCATTATCCCGGCGGCATCCGGGAATTTGTCACCATGCTCAACACCGGCAAGGGCGTGCTGCATCCGAACGTGATTTATTTCCACCACGAGAAGGACGGCATCGATGTGGAAGTCGCCATGCAGTACAATGACGGCTTCGAGGAGCGTATTTTCAGCTACGCCAACGATATTCACACGATTGAGGGCGGGACGCACCTGACCGGCTTCCAGACCGCGCTTACCCGCACGGTCAATGCTTACGCCGCCAAGGAGATGAACGTCGACAAGCCCGTGGGCGGCGGCGATACTCGCGAAGGTCTTTCCGCAGTCGTCAGCGTCAAGGTGCCAGAGCCGCAGTTCGAGGGGCAGACCAAGACCAAGCTCGGCAACAACGAAGTTGCCGGAATCGTCACCTCCGTGGTGAATGACCAGCTGGCGACGTTTTTGGAGGAGAACCCCGCCGTCGCCAAATCGATTGTCCAGAAGTCGCAGACCGCGGCCAAGGCTCGCGAAGCTGCGGCGCGCGCCCGGCAGCTGGTGCAGCGCAAAGGGGCGCTGGACGGATTTGCGCTTCCCGGCAAGCTCGCCGACTGTTCCGGACGGGATCCGGAGAAGTGCGAACTTTACATCGTAGAGGGCGATTCCGCAGGCGGTTCGGCCAAAGACGGGCGGGATTCGAGTTTTCAGGCAATTCTGCCGATCCGCGGCAAGATTCTCAACGTGGAAAAGGCGCGCATCGACCGTATTTTTGCCAACCAGGAGGTCCGTTCGCTGATTACGGCCATCGGTTGCGGCGTGGCCGGAGAGAACAGTGAATTTCGCGTGGAGAAGGCCCGTTATCATCGGATTGTGCTGATGACCGATGCCGATGTGGATGGTTCCCATATCTGTACGCTGCTGCTGACCTTTTTCTATCGTCAGATGAAGCCTTTGATTGAAGCGGGGTACATTTACATTGCGCGGCCGCCGCTCTTCAAGGTGAGCAAGGGCAAGAAGGAGCGGTACATCGACACCGAAGATCAGCTCGACACCCTCCTGCTGGAGCTGGGCTGCGACGGGATTCATGTGACCCGGCCCGACGGAAGCGTGTTGAGCAACGACGAGGTCAAGCATTATCTGGAATTGTATATCACCTGTCACCGGATCGGCAATGATCTGCGGCGCATCGGCGTGTTGCCGGAGGAATATTTTGATGCCGTGACCGACGATGGAGTTTGTCCGTTGGCCCATGCGACCATCCGGGAATCCGACGGTTCGGTGTCCATGCGTTTCCTTTTCAGCGAAGAGGAAGTTAAAGAGCTGCTGAGCGCTTATGAATCGTCTCCGGCGGCGGATGTCTCCACTGTTGCGGAGTCTCCCGCAGGGGAGGCCGACCCGTCCGAGAAGGAAGAATTGGATTCGGATGTGCCGACAATTGCGCTGGGACGCGTGGATATTGTGCATATTTACGATGCGGAGCGAAGTGCTGCGGTTTTAGCCGAGCTTAAATCGCTTGGCATCGGCGCCAAGCAGGTGTTTCAGGAGGGCGAGGTGATTTTCACTGTGGCCGCCGGAGAAAATGCCAAAGGCGAGACTGCCGATTCGCTGGAGAACTTCTTCCAGCTGGTGCGCCAGAACGGAGAATCCGGTCTCAAGATTCAGCGTTACAAAGGTTTGGGCGAAATGAATCCGGAACAGCTCTACGAGACGACCATGGATCCCGCCAGCCGCCGGATGATCAAGGTGACGATGGAAGACGCCATCGAAGCGGAGAAGATGCTCAGTTTGTTGATGGGCGATGAAGTGGAACCGCGTCGGGAATACATTGAGAAGTATGCCGCGGGGGTCAAGGATTTGGATATTTAATGCGTTAAGGGATGAGTTTTGCTATGTTGAAGATAAATTTGTGGAACACCCCGGTCGAGGGGGATTTTCAACCATATCTGAAGTTTTTTCCGGTGGACGACCGGGTTCGTCCCTGTGTGCTGGTCTGTCCCGGCGGCGGGTATTCCATGCGTGCCGCGCATGAAGGGGATCCGGTGGCCGAAGCCTACAACGCGCAGGGATTTCATGCCGCGGTGGTGGAATACCGTGTGGCGCCTGCCCGTTATCCGAAACCGCAGCAGGATGCGATCCGTGCGATTCAGCTGTTGCGGTATCATGCGGAATCCTGGCATATTCGTCCGGATCGGATTGCAATTTTGGGATTTTCTGCGGGCGGGCATCTGGCCGGTTCGGTCGGGGTGCTCTTCGACAAAATCGAGGTGGCCGCAGAGGACGGCGCGGATGCGATGGACAAGCGTCCGGACGCATTGGTGCTTTGCTATGCGGTGCTTCTAACGCACAGCCAGTTTGCGCACGAGGGGTCCGCCATGAATCTCTTGGGCGATCCGGACTATTGGGATATGAACAAACGGCGGAGCGTTGACTGTGTGGATCAAATTTCCGCGATGACGCCTCCGGCTTTTCTGTGGCACACGGCGGACGACGGATGCGTACCGGTGCAGAATTCGTTGCGGTTTCTGGATCGGATGCGGCAGTTCGGGCATCCTTGCGAGATGCACATTTTCCCGCACGGGTCGCATGGATTGGGGTTGGCTCCGGCATGCGAGGATGTCCGTCAGTGGCTGCTGCTTTCGGCTGATTTCCTGAAACGGGACGTGGATTTTCGTTGAGTGAGCGTTGGAAATGATTGGAAGGGGCGAGTGAGAAAATGTTTTTCGATCCGGTCTATCTGATTTTTGCGCTGCCCGGGTTGCTGCTGGCGTTGTGGGCGTCCTTTTACACGAAGAGCACCTTTGCCCGTTACAGTCGGGTTCGCGCTTCGAGCGGGATGACCGGCGCGGAGGCTGCCGAGCGGATTCTCTCCGCGGCGGGAGTCAGCGGGGGTCGCGTGGAGCATGTCGGCGGATTTCTGAGCGATCATTACGATCCGACTGCGCGTGTGTTGCGACTGTCCGACGAGGTCTATGGTTCGGACAGTCTTTCGGCGATCGGCGTGGCCTGTCACGAGGCGGGACATGCGATCCAGCATGCCCATGCATACGGTCCGCTGGGATTGCGGACGGCGTTGGTGCCGCTGACGAATTTTGCGTCGCCGATGAGTTATATTTTCATTCTGCTGGGGTTCCTGATGCATAGTCAGCAGATGATTCTGCTGGGTGCGGTAGTCTTTTCGGCTGCGGTGCTGTTCGCGTTGGTGACGCTTCCGGTGGAGTATGATGCGAGCCGTCGGGCGAAGCTGCTGATGGTGGAAAGTGGAATTGTTACGGCGCGGGAGGGGCGGTCTGCGGGGGATGTGCTCAATGCCGCGCTTATGACCTATGTGGCGGCGGCGGTGAGTGCGTTGCTGACGGTGGTTTATTATTTGGTGCGCGCGGGGGGCTTCCGTTCCCGCGGCTGAGCGGGG
>JAQUYX010000242.1 GCA_028691615.1 Victivallaceae bacterium | reverse complement strand
GATATGACGATATCTTCATTCGATACAATACGTTGCACATAAGCTACTGAACCGCCGTATGCCGAACGGCACGTACGGTGGTGTGAGAGGACGTACCGTCAATGAATGACGGTACTCCTACTCGATTCCTGCGAATCCGAGGGGGGCGTGTCAGTTCATGCCGACCTGTTGGGCGACAAGGCAGTCCGCACCGTACATCTTGCGCAGTTTCGGTTTTTCAATCTTGCCGGTGGGATTGCGGGGAACCGGGGCAAAAATGATTTTGCGCGGGCGTTGATAGCGGGGCAGTTCCAGACAAAAATCATTGACCTGTCCTTCCGTGAGCACACAATCCTGTTTGGTTTCAATGATCGCCGCGGCAATTTCCCCCAAACGCTCATCAGGTAGTCCGATGACCGCCACATCCTTAATCGCGCTGTTTTTGCGCAGGAAGTCTTCGATCTGGACGGGGTACAGATTCTCTCCTCCGGTGATGATCACATCCTTTTTGCGATCAACCAGATAAATAAATCCATCCGGCGATTCCTTGGCCATGTCGCCGGTATAAAGCCAGCCATCGGAGGAAAGCACTTCGGCGGTGGCCTTTTCGTCCTTGTAATAGCAGCGCATCACGCCGTCGCCACGCACTGCCAGTTCGCCGACGTCTCCGCGCGCAACGGTCTGATGGCGGGTGTTGACGATTTTCGTCTCCCAGCCGTATCCGGCTTTGCCGATTGCGCCGACGTGATCGATATTTTCGATTCCCAGATGCACGGCGCCCGGCCCGGTGGATTCACTCAAGCCGTAGTTGGTGTCGTAATCGTGATGGGGAAAGATTTTTTTCCAACGGCGGATCAAACTTTGGGGCACCGGCTGCGCGCCGATATGCATGAGGCGCCATTGATCGAGTTTGTATTCTTCGAGCTTGATTTCGCCGCGATCGATCGCGTCGAGAATGTCCTGCGCCCACGGAACCAGAAGCCATACCACGGTGCATTGTTCCTGCGCCACGGCTCCGATGATCCATTCGGGTTTCGTGCCCTTGAGCAGGACGGCTTTGCCGCCGACGAGGAAACTGCCGAACCAGTGCATCTTTGCGCCGGTGTGATAAAGCGGCGGAATGCATAAAAAGGTATCCTGCCGCGTCTGATGATGGTGCATTTGTTCGGTCTTGCAGGCGTGCATCAGCGCCCGGTGCCGCAACACAATCGCTTTGGGAAATCCGGTCGTGCCGCTGGAGAAATAGATAGCCGCGTCGTCTTCATCGCTGAGGGGAACCGCGGGCATTTTGCTGGAACAGTAGGAGACTAGATTGTAATACGGTTCCGCGAAGGACGGACAGTCCTCGCCGACGTAGAGGAACGATTGGATTCTGGGCAGACGCTCACAGATTGCTTCGATTCGCCCGACGAACGTCGGTCCGAAGATCAGCACATCGACGTCGGCCAGTTCCGCGCAATATTTGATCTCTTCGGCGGTATAACGGAAATTCAAAGGAACCGCCAGCGCTCCCGTGCGCAGGATTCCGAAGTAAATCGGCAGCCATTCCAAGCCGTTCATCAGCAGAATTGCCACTTTGCTGCCCTTGTGGATGTGCCGGGTCAAGAGAAAATTTGCCATCCGGTTGGCTTTGCGGTCGAATTCCTCCCACGTCAGTTCGGAGCGGAAGGAGTCGCTGCGGCTGGGTTCGATCAGGGCGAATTCCTTCCATGTCGTGTGGCGGTTTTCCAATTCTTGCGGGTTGATTTCCACCAGCGCCACATCCGGTCCGTAAAGTTTGGCGTTCCTTTCCAGAATTTCAGTAATCGGCATTTTCCCAATAGATCCCCATGATTTTGACATCCGCCCGCCGGAAGAAGTTCATTCGCGATGACAATGCGATGAACCAGACTGCATCCAGTGCGGCTTGTATCGATCTTGCTCTCCTGTCGATTGGTCGGCAGGATTTTTCAGCGGTGAATTTTAATATAACGTCCATTCTTTTTTTTTACAAATCGGAAAACGACAATCTGCTTGCAAAAAAGAAATATTCGGTTATATTAGTTCCTTAGGACGGCACTGCCAAAATGCTCGCCGTGTCTTCCGGTGGCTCGAAAAAGGCCTGAAGCGGTGGTTTTTCGGTCGTTACTCTCCGAGTAGCGACGCTCAAATCCGCCATTTCATTCCTTTCTTGATCCACTCGGAATCCATCGACGGGACTTTTGTCAGTGTCGTTATGGGACGGCACTGCCAAAATGCTCGCCGTGTCTTCCGGTGGCTCGAAAAAGGCCTGAAGCGGTGGTTTTTCGGTCGTTACTCTCCGAGTAGCGACGCTCAAATCCGCCATTTCATTCCTTTCTTGATCCACTCGGAATCCATCGACGGGACTTTTGTCAGTGTCGTCCTTTTGTTTATTAAAAAGTTTAGTTTTATCGGGATGGTTTTTTATGGAAAGGAATTTTGCCATGCGATACTCGGTCGCGATTCCGGAGGGAATGGAAACAGAACTCTTCTTGATGGGCGAATGCGCACTGGCGGAACTGCCGGCGGCTTTGCGGCGTTATTGGGGCGACGCGCCCGTTATGCTTGTGGCCGACACCAATACCTGGGAGGTCGCCGGTCGGAAGACCGCGCAGATTCTCGAACAGGCCGGCATCGCGCAGGTCAAAGAGTTCGTTTTCCCCGGCACTCCTCTCCTGCATCCCGACTACCGGCACGTTCAGGAGCTGGTCGCCGCCATGCCGGATCGCTGCATTCCCGTCTCGGTTGGTTCGGGCGTGGTCAACGATCTGGTCAAATGCGCTGCGGGCGAGAAAAATCTTCGCTACTGCTGCATTCCCACCGCGCCTTCCGTGGACGGGTATACTTCCAGCGGATCCGCGCTGAGCGTGGACAATTTCAAGCAGACGATCACGCACCTCGCGCCGCTCGCCGTCGTCGTGGAGCCTGCGATCCTCGCGACGGCTCCGCGCAAAATGCTGGCCGCGGGATATGCGGATCTGGCGACCAAAGTCGTCGCCGGCGCCGATTGGATCATTGCCGACGAGATGAAATTGGACCCGATCCGTCCGCGGATCTGGAATCTGGTCCAGACGGATTTGCGCAAATGGCTTGCCGACCCGGACAATATGGAACATATTTTTATGGGACTTGCCACCACCGGTTACGCCATGCAGCTGGACAAAGATTCCCGCTCCGCATCCGGGGCGGAACACCTGATGGCGCATATCTGGGAGATGGAGAATCTCGAATTCGAAGGCACAGGTGTGTCGCACGGGTTCAAAGTTTCCATCGGCACGGTCGTCGTGCTCAACCTGATGGAGTATGTCATGGCTACCCC
>JAQUYX010000055.1 GCA_028691615.1 Victivallaceae bacterium | reverse complement strand
GATCATGACCAACCACAACGGCGCATCGGTTGACAATGACCGGCGCGTGGCGCTGACGCTGGTATTGGGCATGAATTTCACCTACTATCTTCCGCGGCGCGACGATTTTGCAAAATGGGCCTATCTGGGCTGGGTCGATGCGCTTCAAAAGGGCGTCGCCTCCGAATATACCGGAGCGCGGCTGCACTCGTTTGAACATCTGCCCGGCAGAAACGGCCAGACCGGGCTTTTGCGCGCCCGGTACGGCCAGGTCGAAGTGATCGCAAATTTGCAGAGTCACATGGTTCAAGAGGGGAAATATCGGATTGCGCCGTTCGGATTTCTCGTGCGGGGCAAACAAAGAACAGCCGGATCTCTGGCCGGGTTTGGCGCAGCGGCGGGGCGCAGCGTATTTCTCGCGGAACCGGGGAAGATTTCGCTCTTCGGACGCCCCGGTGCGGAATTTTTCCTGCCCGCGGAACTGGTTCCTTCCGGCAGGCTTTTCCTGTCGGGCGAAGAGGTGGCCATGCGTCGCGAGGGGGAGGTCTTTCGGTTCCAACTTCCCTCCGGCGGGACACAGCCGCAGGTGGAGCGGTTGTTTCAGGGAAGTGAAATTGCGCACCCATAACGGGGGGGCCAGGCATTCGTTCCGGGATTATTTGGCATGTTGGATGGAAGGGGGATGGTTTTGCAAAGGGTAAAAAAAATTTTTTGGATTCTTTGTTGTTGTGTCGTTTTTCCTGTCTGGCTTCCGGCGGAAAATCCTCTTTCGCAGTCGCGTCTGATGGAGTTACGCATGAAATCCGAGCGGATGCGGTTCAACCGCATGGTTCGCAAACACCCGGAAGAGGTCTCCGCCGCCCGCCGTGCGGTGGCGTTGGCGGATTTGGCCGAAAACGAACGGGACAATCAAGTAGCAAGGAATTGGGATCTTCCCGCGCCGGAGTTTTGCCTTCCCCGGCTGCCCCGCCTTCCGGGGATCGACGGGAAAATCGAGGATGCCGCATGGGGGGAGGCTTTGACATGGCGCGGCAGTTTCCCGTGTTCGGGCAAGCGTCATTACGAAGATGGAAGTGTGTGGCAGTTGGCATGGCACGGAAATGATCTTTACGGGAGTGTTTTTTTCCCCGATTCCGACATGATTTTCTACCGGGGACGGCAGGGGGAACCGAAAACGGTCAAGCGGATTTATCAGGGGGATTGCCTTGAAGTTTTCATCCAGCCGGAGGAAAAATCGCCCTATTATGTGGAATATCTGCTGTGTCCGGGGAATTTTGCATGGGGGTTGGAGCATGTGTTGCTGGAAAGCGGATTTCGAATGACGCTGAATTTCCATTTCCAGACGGATGTCGCGGTGGCCGGGCGGGTGTGCGAGAAGGGATATACGTTGGAATTTCGGATTCCTCTCGGAGATCTCACGCAACGCTGGCGCAGGCGCGGACTGCAGGAAGGCGATCTTTTTCGCATGACCCTGGTGCGGATCAATTTGGAAAATCCCAAAGAGCCCAAGACAACGCGCTCCTCTTTTTATCCGCTGCTGTACGCGGGGCACAATCTTTTCGGTCATGCCCGAATGACCCTTGGTAAACCAAAAAATTCGGATTGAAATTTTCAACAAACAACCCATTTGGAAGAGCAAAAAAAATGAATCCTGTCAATGCTGTTATCCTGTCCCGCCGAGGCGCGTCAACCCATGATTCTCCTCTCGGCAAACAGGGCAAGAAATCCCCCCAAACATCGCCGCGTGGGGGCAATCCGGCGCATCTTTTCACGCTGATTGAGCTATTGGTCGTCATCGCGATCATCGCGATCCTCGCCGGGATGCTGCTGCCTGCGCTCAACAAGGCGCGCAGCACCGCCAGAAAAGCCATTTGTCTCGGCAACAAAAAACAGTTCGGCATGGCGCAGTCGATGTATGCCGCGGACTTCGACGATTTTTGGGTGTGCAAGGCTCCCTACCTTGCCACCACCCGGACGTGGAATCTGATTCTTGCCGGCGAAGGAGAGTATAAAGGCAAACTCAAATATACCAGTTGGAGCTGCCTGACTTGTCCTTCCTATGCCGTACCGCGCATTTGCAATGCCAGTTGGCTCAGTGCCGGAATCCAGCCCAAGGATGTCAGCACCGCCGGAACTTACGGCATGTGGAGTCCCGACACCATGCCCTCCTTCATCGGGGTCAAGGGCGATAAACAAGTCCTCTTCGTGCCCCGGCGCATGACCCGTCCTTCCAACATGATCGCCGCCGGCGACTCGAATTATCCGAACTGGGGGAAACTCGCGGGCGCGTACTACCTCAATCACACCTCTTCCGGGCAGGCCCCCACCATCCGCGTCATTCACGACGGGCAGGCGACGATCGCGTGGTTTGACGGACATTGCAGCGCAAATACGGCCGGGGAACTCAAAGAGGCGGATAATCCGATCAAGGCTTATTATCTGGACGCCGCCGGGGAATATCAGGCAATCTGACTTTATTCGCCGTCGAGTCCCGAGAGAAACTCGCGCCAGAATCCCACGCTTCCCCAGCCGGGATGATTCTCGGCAAACGTCCCGTCGTGGTACTGCGTGGCGCACCATGCCAGAAAATAAATTTTGCGCATCGTGCGCAAGACTGGAATCAATTCCAGCTGGCGCCGGTCGAAGGGCTGAAAAATTTCATACCCGCGCAGCAGATTGTCCAGCTCCACCGGGCAATCCTGCGGTTCGCCGGGCAGCAGCAACCAAAGATCTTGAACGGCGGGACCCTGCATCATGTCGTCAAAATCAATCAGCATGAGGTTTTCCCCGGAATCCAGCAGAATATTGTTCCAATGGCAGTCCCCGTGAAGGCGGATGCTCTGTGCGCAGCGAAACTTGTCGGACGCACTGCGCGCCGCCCGCGCGAAGGCGCGTTCCACCTCCGCGCGGCAGGTGTCCGGCACATATCTTAGCAGAAAATTCATCTGCGGCACCATGCATTCCCGCGGCGAACACCGAAGCCGGTGCGTCGCCTCCCGGCGCGCTCCGACCGCGTGCAGCCGCCCGAGAATCATCCCCATTCGCTCGAAGGAGGAGGCGTCGGTCGGGTCGAATCTGCGCGCGCCGTGTTTGGGGGAGAGTGAAAAAGAAATTCCCTCTTCCGTGCTCCCCAGCGTCGTCCCGCCGCATAAGACCAGCGGCGTCGCCACCGGAATATCCTCCCGTGCGGCTTCGAACGTGTAGAGCTGTTCTTCCAGAATCGCGCTGCGGCTCCAGCGCCCCGGCCGATAGAACTTCGCCACGACGCGCCGTCCCGCGCGGGTCATCAGCTCATAAACGCGGTTGATATAGCTCGGCATGCGGATCAGCACGCCGGAAAACGGTTCTCCCAGCGCCTTCTCCGCCTCGTCGATAATCCGGTCCGGCGTCAATGTGTCAAATGTTCCAATCATAATGCAGACAATCTATCCGGCCTTGCCGTTCGATACAAGCCAAACAAGTAAAAAATCGTTTTTTTTCTTGATCGCCTCTTGACAAAAGGTGCAATTCTGAATATAATAAAAGTGATATAACAATGATTAGCAGTTTTAACACTTTACGGAAAGTTCCCGTGTAATATGGCCGGAATTTTGCAGGAAGAGACCCGAAAACACATTCTCAAGCGGATCTCCGAGCAGCTCGCCCGAAACGATTGGAAGCTGCCGACGGAGCAGGCGCTGAGCCAGGAAGTCACCGCCAGCTACGGCACGGTGCGCAACGTCATGCGCGCTCTGGCGCAGGAGGGATTTGTCCGCAAGATTCCCGGCTCCGGGACCTACATTCTTCCCGACGCGGCGCGTCTTCTAATTGAAAATCGCCGCAAACATCTGCTCTATCTGCATTCGCGCAGCCGGGACGAAAAAGGTGAAAAATCCCTCTATGGAACCCGCATGCAGCAAGCGTTGGAGAAGGTCGCCGATGCCCGTTGGCGCATCACGTCGCTGGAAGTGGGCGATCACGAAACCTTTCTGGAAAAGTTCCGTAGAAACGCCGACGGTTGCGACGGCGTGATCTATCTGCCGCCGACCATTGCGTTTCCGCTGTCCGTATTGGGCGAACTGGTGCGTACGGATACGGGCAAACTGGTGGTCGTGGACAGTGAACTCGGGGATGTGACGCTCGGTAATGTCGCCACCGACAACCGTTACGGCGGGATGCTCGCGGCGCGTTCGTTGATCGACGCGGGGGCCAAATCGCTTCTGGTGGTCATCACCGAGCCGAAACTGCGGCAGGCGGAGGCGCGCATTCAGGGCTTCCGGGATTTTGCCGAGATGGTGCATTGTCCGGTGGAGGTGCTTGACTGTCAGATGCGTGTGAACGATGACCGCTTCCGGATTGCCTATTTGCGCATGTCGGATCGATTGCAAAAAAAAGCGTGCCCGGAGGGGATTTTTGCAATTTCCGATGCTGGCGCGTTCGGAGTCCATCAGGCCTTGTTGGATGCGAAGATTACGCCGGGAGAATCGGTAAGTCTGATCGGCTTCGACGGGCTGCCGGAGGGGAGCAAATTAAATCCGTCGCTTGCGACGGTGGTGCAGCCGTGCGAAGAGATTTTCGCTGCGGCTTTGGAGATGTTGGAGCAGAAGAACCTTCCCCGGATTTATCGTAAGGCGGTGTGTCCGCGTCTGCGCCGGGGCGAATCGTTGAGCGGATCGGAAAAATACGATACCATAACACGAAAGGGAATCGCATGAGAAGAAAAACTTTCACGTTGATCGAGCTTCTGGTCGTGATCGCGATCATCGCCATTCTGGCAGGAATGCTCCTGCCCGCGCTCAATCAGGCCAGAGAGAAGGCACGCACGACCAAATGTATGAGCAATCACAAACAGGTGATTCTCGCCATGCTCCAATACGCGGGCGCAAACGACGACTTTCTCACGCCCATCAATCTCGGTCCGACCTGGGCCGGGCGCATCTCCAAAAAATGGTGGACCAACTTGCTTGCTGATGGATATCTGTCCATGCCGTCCACCTATAAATTCTGGATCGAAGAGGGGGACGGAAAACCCAAGATGGGCCCGCTGGTCTGCCCGACGGTTCCGCTGAATTTGCTCACCACCGGATCGGGGATCGGTCTGCACGCGGTCAACAGCGACCACCGCCTTGTCTCCTACGGGAGAGCCGCCAAGATCACCCGCATTTACAATCCTTCCGCACTGATTGCGCTGGGGGATTCCACCCGCTATCAGGCCGACGGGCAGAAGATGCCTTCCACCAGTTTCGGCTGTTCCTGCTGGTTCACCCGCTGGACGGAGAAGAACGACAACAATTACAACATGCTTCCCCGGCATGGCGACCGCTCCAACGGCGCTTTCCTTGACGGCCATGCCGAATCGCTGACCTATGCCCAGCTGGGCAATCCCGACAACGATTATTTCGGCCATGTCACCCATTATATGGGATATGGATTCTGATTAGAAAAATTCATCTTCACACACAGGAAATCCTCCTCATGAATCTCCGAATTGAGCTTGTCACCATCCTGCTTCTCGGCATCCTCCTTCCGGCAAATGCCGCGATGCTGCTCGACTGGACGCCCGCCGCGCCGAAGTCGTTCGGCAAATGCAAGGTCTACAAAAGCAACGCGGCCGTTTCCCAGGAAGGCATGCGCTTCGACGGCAAACAGTCCTATTGTCACCTCTCCACGCCGAAGATTCCCGGCTCTTTCGCCGTGGCGCTTCTGGTGAAGCTGGACAAACTCCCGGAACGCACGGCCGCTTTCGCCGTCCGCCGCGGCTATAATCATTTTCTCGGCTGCGACCGTCAGGGGCAGGTGATCCTCGATCTCTGGGGGGACAACAAAAAAGAGCACATCATCGTCAAATCCCAGATTCGCATGGAACCGGGCAAAACCTACGCGATCATCAGCGTGTTCAACCGCGAAAATAAGGAAAATCAACTTCAGCTTTATGTCAACGGCCATCTCGAAGGCGACGCGCGGCTGGGGACTCCGCCTTTCCCTTACGGGCCTGAACTCCTGCTCGGCAACGCCAATCCTTATGGGAAATACGCGACTCCCATGCAAGGCTGCATTGAAAAAGTACAGATTTTCGACAGCGTTCCGAGCGCCGCCGAACGGGAAAAGTTCAGCAGTCAGGCACGGAAGCAAAACACTCCTGCCGCGGACGGTTCCGTCTCCGTCGCCGATTTCGGCGCATTCCCCGGGGACGGCAAGGACGACACCGCCGCGGTGCGCAAAGCGTTCGCCTTCGCCGTGGCGAACAAAGCGAAAACGCTGCGTTTCCCGCAGGGGCTGTATGATTTCTTCGAGGCTCCCGGGAGTCTCTGGACGCCGCCGCACTGGGTGTTCTGGATGGAGAATGTCAAAGATCTCCAGATCGACGGAGGCGATAGTGTTTTCATGCTTCACGGAACGCAGTGCTTCGCCTTCACCAAAAATTGCGAGAACGTTGTTTTCCGCAATTTCAAACTCGATTATAAACAGCCCTTCTTCACCTACGGAACCGTCACGGGGCTTTCCGACGATAAATATGTCTTCGACGTCCGCTTCGACAAGAATTACCGGCCGCTCGGCGGAGAGCCAATTCCCTCCTGGGCGGAGGTCGAAGGAAAGGATTTCCTCAACGTCAACGGGGGGCTTTTCGTCTGTCACCGGGTTTCGAAGACCCGGCTGATCGCGCCGGACACGCTGCGAATTTACGCCTCCGACGCGATGCGCCCGCTTCAGAAGAACATGAAGCTGCTGCTCCGGCATCACACCTATACCGGATCGCTTTTTCGAATGCACCATTCCCGGGGGCACAAGCTGGAAAATATCACTTTGTATTCCGGCAACGGCATGGGGGTGGTCGGCCAATATCTGGACGGATTGGTGCTGGACAAGGTGCGGATCGAACCCGCCCCCGGCGCTCCGTGGCCGCTCTCGGTCTCCAGCGACGCGATCAATCTGCTCGGCTGTTACGGCAAGATCACCATTTCCAACTGCTGCGTCAAAGGTTCGAAGGACGACTCCATCAATATTTTCAGCAACTTCTACGCTGTCAAAAAAGTTCTCGCACCGAACCGTTTTCTGATGCACAGTCCGAAGTTCAATTCCCACGAGATGCCCGGCGACCGCGCGGGGGAAGTCCTTTGTTTCCTGCGGGGGGACCTCACGACTTATGCGAGAAGAACCATCAAAACCATCCGGCCCGATCATCGCAATTTCTGCAGCGAGATCGAGTTGACCGAGCCTTTGCCGGAGGGACTCGATCCCAAAAACGATCTGATTATGTCGGCAAATCAGCCGTCGGAGGTAGTCATTCGCGATTCCAAGTTCCACAGTGAAGGGCGCATTGTCCTTCAGTGTTCGAATGCGCTGGTCGAGAACAACGAATTAGTCCATGCGGCGGGATTCCAGCTGAACACCTGTATTTCCCCGTGGTTTGAGGCCTCGCCCGCGGTCAATATCAAAGTGCGCAACAACAAGTTCCGGGAGTGCGCGCGCAGCGGCACGCGAAAAATTCCCGCGGTGATTTCCGTCACCGCCGAAGGCCGTTTCGCCGGTTCCAGCGATCTTGCCACGCAAGGGGCGCTTCTCCCGCGCGCAGTGCATTCCGATGTGGAAATCTCCGGCAATCTGATTTCCGGCAGCAACAATGCGGCGATGATCTTCAGCTCCGTGCGCAATTTGAAAGTCACCGGCAACACCATTGAAGATGTCTGTCAGAAGACCCATGTGAAACCCTGGCAGCTTGCGGTGCGCCAGTGGAACACCTACGCCGTGACTTTCCCCTGCGGCATTGAAAACGCGCTCTTTGCCGACAACACGTTCCTCGATCGGAAAAATCCCAAAAAACCGGGGATCATCGCCGTCGGCGACACCGTTGCCGCATCGGCCATCCAATTCAAGGACAACAAGGGTTTTGAAATCAAACGCGTGGATGCTTTCCCCGAAAACAAAGCGAAAAAATAGTGTTGTCATGAAACAATCCTTTCTCTCCTCCGGGAAATTGGCCGTCGGCTGCAATTATTGGGCTTCGCACGCCGGAATGTTCCAGTGGGAAACGCAAGACCCGGAAGCGATCGAACGCGATCTTGCATTGCTGGAAACGTATGGACTGGACACGTTGCGGGTCTTTCCGCTCTGGAACGATTTTCAAAGGCTCGACGGGGTTTACAACGCCGCGTCCACCTGCATTGCGCGCGAACTTCGCCGCGGGGAGGAAGTGCTTGAGGAACCTTGCGGGGGCGAGGTCGGGTTGGATTTGGTGAGGATGGAGCACTTCGCCGATTTTGCCCTGCGTGCGCACAAACACCGGATGAAACTGATCGTCTCGCTGGTGACAGGGTGGATGTCGGGAAGGCTCTTTTTCCCGAACGTTCTCATCGGCGCGAAATTGATTTCCGACGACCGCGCCCGCCAGATGGAAATTCGTTTTGTCCGGGCCTTCGTCCGGATTGCCCGGGAATATCCCGCGATTGCCGCATGGGAGCCGGGCAACGAATGCAACTGCATGGAATCGAAGGTCGATTGTTTTGCTTCGTGGAACTGGACCAATGCGATTGTTTCGGCAATCCGTCTGGAGGACGACAGCCGTCCGGTTTTTTCAGGAATGCATTCGCTCAGCGTCGATCCGCGCAATCCGTGGAGCATTGCCGAGCAGGCCGAATTGACGGACATGCTGACCACGCATCCTTATCCGCTTTTTACGCCGCATTGCAGCACCTCCGCGTACGGAACGATGCCGTCGAATCTGCATGCCGAGGCCGAAAGTTTGCTCTATGCCGATCTTGGCGGCAAGCCGTGCTTCGTGGAGGAGATCAATTCGCTCGGGCCGCGCATCGCTTCACCGGAACGCATTGCGGCGCAGTTGCGCAGCACGCTTTACGGAAGCTGGGCGAACGATTTGCGCGCGGTACTCTGGTGGTGCGCCTTCGATTTGGACGACGTGCCGCAGGCCCCTTACGACTGGGTCGCTCTGGAACGCCGTCTCGGGCTTTTTGCCTCCGACGGAACATCGACTCCGGCGGCGGAAAACATCCGGGAAGTCAAGCGGCGGATCGACGCGATGCCGTTTGATGAGCTGCCGCCGCGAGAGATCAATGCGGTGGTCGTCCTCTCGCGGGAGCAGGATCAGTGGCAGACCGCGCTGGGGAGTTATCATCTCGCGGTCAAGGCGGGAATTTCGGTTCGCTTCGCGTGGGCGGACGCGCCGTTGCCGGAGGCGCGGCTCTATCTCCTGCCGGCGACGGCAAGCTACTATGCCATGAGCAAACACCGGTACGAAGCACTTTTGAACAAGGTGCGGCAGGGGGCGACGCTTCTGGTGACGGAAAACGGCGGAATGCTCGAACCGTTCGATTCGATTTTCGGCTGTCACAATGAATACCGCTATCGGCGGCCGGAGACGGTAAGGTTTGCCATTGACGGCGTTGCAATGCAGTGCGACGCCCCGTTTACCCAGCGGATGGTCGCCGACACTTGTCGGGTGCTGGCCGCCGCCGACGACGGCGCGCCGATTTTCACCTCCGCCGGATATGGCCGGGGAAATTTGCTCTATTGCGCGTTGCCCGTGGAGGTGCAGGCGCTGAACACTCCGGAAGGGGAGTTTGAAAAAATTTACCGTCACGCGGCGATTGCCGCCGGTCTCGGCGCGGAACTCGGCGCGGGATGGCCGGACAAACCGCGTTTGCTGGGCGTCACCCGGCATTCATGGCCGGGGGGAGGAACTGCGGTGGTGTCGATCGGGATTAATTATTCCGATCGGGCGTTGACCTTCACGGCGCCGGAGTGCTGGGGTCGCCGTCCGGATTGCCCGGAGGACGAGGGGCATAGCCCGATCACGCTTGCGCCCGGCGACGCGGCGGTTTTTTGGGCGGAAAAATAAAAATCCCCCTCCGGCGGAATCCGGCGGAGGAGGGGGGGCATATTGCTTCTTCTTCAGCGGCGGCGCATCTCCCGATTCGGGCGCGGCGGCGGGTCGATACGGCGGGGGGGAGCCGGAGGCGCGTACCGGTACGGCGCAGGCCGCCGATTTTCGTAGCGGACAGGCGGACGATCAACGCAATTCGGATAGACATAGACCGGACGAACCGTCTCTTCGCAGTAGATGATCTGCTGCGTCGGAACTGCCACTGTCGTGGGCGTTACGACTACCGTCGGGGCGGCCACCACCGGAACGGTCGTGACTTCGCGCATTACAATCGGCGGACGCAGCACATTCGCGACCAGATGGACGATTCCCGCCGCCAGATGCAGCCCGTCCCCCGAATCGTCGTGATGACGGTCGCGACCGGGGCCGCCGGCAAATGCGGAAACGCTGCCGAACATCAGAGCCGATGCGCAAATCATACCGATTAAATTCGTCTTTTTCATCCTGATTTTTCCTTTCAATTGATCTTTGCTGGGAGATTGGTCTCTCCGGTTTCTGAAACATATAACGCAGAGTAATATAATATTATTATCCATATTATCAAGTTTTTCTTATTAAATATTTTTTCCGTGTTCCAATCAAGCGTCGACGATACCGATCATAATTTCTTTTTTTCCATTCCGGAGGACTTGAAAGGCGCGCGCGTATGGCTTATATTCCAAGAAGCGGGGGAATTTTCCGGGGCCGGAGCGGATGCTCCGGGGGGACGGGCCTTGCGAAAGAAGAGCGGATAGTCGGAACCTTTGCGACGCGTTTTTTTGTCATTCAGAGCCGTAAAACCAAAAAGGGAAGCCAATGAACACGGACAGGATTGAGACTCGACTGAACAGCTTCGACCCCAAAGAGCGGCGTGCCGCGTTGATGGATGCGGTGACGGCCATCGACAAAGGGATTCTGCTTTGCGACACGCTTTCGCATCCGACGTTGAATATGCATTGCCACAGCTTCTTCAGCTACAACGGCTACGGATATACGCCAAGCTACCTTGCGTATCTGGCGAAACGGCGCAATTTTCAGGCGGTCGGACTGGTCGATTTTGATGTGCTCGACGGGATGGATGAATTTCTCTTTGCGGCCGGGAAGCTCAAGGTCAAGGCGGTGGTCGGCATGGAGACGCGGGTTTTCATCCCGGAACTGGCCGATGTCGAAATCAATTCGCCGGGCGAACCGGGCATTGCGTATCATCTCGGGTGCGGGTTTTCCCGCGTGCCGGAGAGCGAAAAGGCGTTTCTTGCGGGGCTTCGGAAACGCGCCAACGACCGGACGCGCAAGCTGGTCGGATTGGTCAACGACTATCTCAAGCCGTTGACCATCGACTTTGAAGCGACGGCCAAAAAATTCACGCCCGGGGGCAATGTCACCGAGCGGCATGTGTGCGAGGCGTACCGGATCGCCGCAGAAGCTATGTATCCCGACGCCGCCGAACGCGCCGCTTTCTGGGGGAAGAAACTCTCCGCCACCGATGCCGATGCGTCCAAATGGATGAGCGATCCGGTGAAACTGGAGGGCGCAATCCGCTCCAAAACCATGAAGAAGGGCGGCGTCGGTTATATTGCGCCGACTCCGGAGAGCTTCCCGTGCATTGATGAAATGAATAACTTTATTATTGCCTGCGGCGCGGTTCCGACCGTGGCGTGGCTTAACGGACTTTCGGCTGGCGAGAGCGATCCGGCAAAACTTTTGGAGCTTCATCAGGACAAGGGCGCGGGCGCGGTGACGCTCATTCCCGACCGCAACTGGCGCGCTTCGGACCCGGTCAAACAAAAGCAGTTGACCGATGCGCTCGACCGTTTCGTCATCGAGTGCATCCGTCGCGACCTGCCGATTCTGGCGGGCACCGAGATGAATGCCCCGGGACAGTTGATCGCTGACGACTTCTCCGTACCTGCGCTGGCCAAACACTACCGGGTGTTTCTTGCCGGCGCCAACGAGCTGGCGCGCTGACGATGGACGGAACATTTCGGCGCATCGGGTGCGGGAACATCATGAAGCTTCTCGCGGGGGCGGCGTTGTTTCTGCTGGTGACGGTCGGGTGCTTTGCCGCGGCCGCATCGGATCGAACCCTTTTCAAGCAGGACGATCCCGACGCGAAGGTGCTGTTTGTGCCGCAGTTCAGCGAATTTCAGGAGGTCAGCGAGAGCGACATGCGCTACCTCAAGAAAGTGCTTGGCACTGCGGAGAAGGAAAAATATGCGGCGGTGATTTTCGAGTTGGACACGCCGGGGGGACGCGTGGATGTGGCGCTGCGTTATCTGTCGATTTTTGCGCGGAGTCCCGTCAAGGTGATCGCCTATCTGAACCCGCAGGGAATCTCGGCGGGAATGTTGATCGCGCTGGGCGCCGACCGTATTGCGATCAATCCCAAGGGAATGATCGGGGACGCCATGCCGTTGGAGATTGGCCTGCGCGGGGTGCGCCCCATCGCGGTTCCGCCCGATCGGAAGGATGTGCCTGCGCCTGCTGTTTCTCCTGCTCCGGCGAAAAAACAGGAGGGGCAGAAACCATCCGTCTCGCCGGAAAAACCGTCGGAAAAAGATTCTCCCGGTGCATTGGATGAGGTGCTTCGGCAGCTGCAGAAGATCGGCTCCGGCGCCGACAAAAACAAGGACGAGGACCGGGAGGCGAAACGGTTGACTGATCAGAAGTTTCTGTCGTTTTTCTTCAAGGCGCTGGAATGTCTGGCGCAGAAAAATCAGCGTCCGGTCCGGGTGATCCGCGCCACCGCCGATCCCTATTGCGAATTGACGAAGGAAAAGGACGGCATCGAGCACAAAACGGGCGGGCCGCTGACGCTTTCCGCGCAGGACGCGGTGCGATTGGGCGTAGCGGATTATCTGGCATCCGACCGGCAGGAAATTCTAAAAGGCATCGGGCTGCCTTCCGCGACCATTGTCGAGGCGAAAAAGAACGTTTGGGAGCAGATGTTCGGATTTCTGGCGCTTCCGGCGGTGGCCGGAATCCTGATTTCGCTTGGATTGGTCGGGATTTTTGTCGAGATCAAGACGCCGGGCTTCGGTGTGCCGGGGATTCTCGGGATTCTGGCGCTGGTGCTGTTCTTCTGGGGGCAGGCGGCGACCGGAGCGTCGGAGTGGTCGCCGATGGTGATTTTCTTCATCGGACTGGTGCTGTTGCTGCTGGAAATTTTTGTGATTCCAGGCTTCGGGCTGGTGGGGATTCTGGGGGTGATCTGCATTGTCGGCTCGTTTTTGGCGGCCTTCGGGTGGGGCAATATCGAGCGGGCGGCGACGGTGGTTGGCAGCGCGCTGGCGGCGACCTTGGCGGTGATCGTGGTGTTGGCAACCTACGTCTTGCCGCGCAGCAGCTTCTTCGACTTCATCAAGCTCAATGCGGTCAGCGGGGTGGACGACCGGGACGATCTCGCCGACGGGACCGGGCATAGCGCTTTCGACGGACGGGAAGGGGTGCTGGTTTCACCGCTGCGTCCATCGGGGATTGTCGAGATCGACGGGAGCCGTCACGAAGCGGTCAGCAGCGGCGATTTTCTGGAACGCGGAACGCGTGTCCGGGTGGTCGGCCGCAACAGTTTCTCGCTGATCGTGGAACCCGTGGAAGTTTCAACTACGGATCGTATTTCTTCGGATCAACCATAATTAATAAGGAAAAATCTTTATGGCAGTCGGATTGCTTGTTTTGCTGATTGTGGTGTTTTGCATTGTTGCATGGCTTTTTCTGATTTTCATTCCGGTGCGGCACTGGATCGCGGCGGTTTTCGCGGGCGTGCGGGTCAGCATCTTTTCGCTGATCGGCATGCGGCTGCGGCGAGTTCCGCCGCAGTTGATTGTCGATGCGCTCATTCAGGCGCGGAAGGCGGGAATTCCGGTTACTTCCGACGTGCTGGAGGCGCATTTTCTGGCGGGCGGAAACGTGCTGCGCGTGATCGCCGCGCTGATTGCCGCGGACAAGGCGCGTATGGCATTGACCGTGCAGCGGGCGACGGCAATCGATCTGGCGGGGCGCAACGTCCTCGAAGCGGTCAAGATGTCGGTGAACCCCAAGGTGATTGAGACGCCGGAGGTGGCGGCCGTGGCCAAGGACGGCATTCAGGTCAAGGCGATCGCGCGAGTCACGGTGCGCACCAATCTGGACCGGCTCATCGGCGGCGCGGGGGAACAGACGATTCTTGCCCGCGTGGGCGAAGGAATTGTTACGACCATCGGTTCGAGCAACAGCCACAAGCAGGTTCTGGAAAATCCCGACACGATCTCCAAGACGGTTCTCGCCAAGGGGCTGGATTCCGGGACGGCCTTTGAGATTCTGTCCATCGACATTGCCGACGTCAACATCGGGCGGAATATCGGGGCGCAGCTGCAGACCGATCAGGCCAATGCCGACAAGAATATCGCGCAGGCGAAGGCCGAGGAGCGGCGCGCGATGGCCGTCGCGCAGGAGCAGGAGATGAAGGCGAAGATCAGCGAGATGCGGGCGAAACTTGTCGCGATGGAAGCGCAGGTTCCGCTGGCGGTGTCGGCGGCGTTCACCCGGGATAAAATTACCGCATGAAGCTCCCCGTTTGGGAGCAAATGGATGAGAGAATTGAACTTGCGTTCATAAGGGAAAGTGAGATAAAAATATGCCAATGATTCTTCCGGTCATTCTGATTCTTTTCGCGGTTGCGTTTTTTCTGATCATCATTGTGTTTGTGGTGCCGATTCCGCTGTGGATTGCGGCGCTCTTTTCGGGGGTGCGGATCGGCTTGACCAGTCTGATCGGCATGCGGCTGCGGCGGGTTCCGCCGCAGTTGATTCTGGTGGCGCTCATTCAGGCGGAGAAGGCCGGTTTGGGGAAAATCACGCCGAATGAATTGGAGGCGCATTTTCTGGCCGGAGGCGATGTTTTCCGGGTGATTTCCGCGCTGGTGGCCGCGGACAAGGCGGGCATTCCCCTGAACATCCAGCGGGCGACGGCGATCGATCTGGCGGGGCGCGATGTGCTCGAAGCGGTCAAGATGTCGGTCAATCCCAAGGTGATCGAGACGCCGCTGGTGACCGCCGTGGCGCAGGACGGCATTCAGCTTGAGACGATTGCGCGTGTGACCGTGCGTGCCAATATCGACCGGCTGGTCGGCGGCGCCGGAGAAGAAACGGTTCTGGCGCGTGTGGGCGAAGGAATCGTCACGACGATCGGTTCGGCGGTCACGCATAAGGATGCGCTGGAGAGTCCGGATTTGATTTCGAAGACGGTTCTGGCCAAGGGGTTGGATTCGGGCACGGCGTTTGAAATTTTGTCCATTGACATTGCCGATGTCAATGTCGGCAAGAATATCGGGGCCGAATTGCAGATGGCGCAGGCCAATGCCGACAAGGAGATCGCGCAGGCGAAAGCGGAGGAGCGGCGCGCGATGGCGGTCGCGCTGGAGCAGGAGATGAAGGCGAAGATCCGCGAGATGGAGGCCAATCTGGTCGAGGCGGAGTCCGAAGTGCCCAAGTCGATTGCGGGCGCGCTGGTTGACGGCCGTCTGGGGATCATGGATTACTATAAGATGAAAAACGTCATAGCCGACACGGAAATGCGGCAGAGCATTGCCAAACCTGCTGCATCGGCGACGTCCGGAGTCGCAAAATGAGCAG
>JAQUYX010000241.1 GCA_028691615.1 Victivallaceae bacterium | reverse complement strand
CATGTTGTACGCTCCTTTCCTCTATGCTCAGAGCATCCGGGAAGCCATCAGAAAAATCGGTCCGGCCAGCACCACCAGCACCGCCGGAAGCACAAACAGGACAATCGGCAGAATAATTTTAACCGGAGCTTCGTTCGCCAGCCGCTCCGCCTCGGAAAACCGCTTATCCCGGAGCATATCCCCTTGAATACGCAGTAATTGTCCGATGCTTACGCCCAGCTCTTCGGATTGTACGATCGCATGCAGCACCCCGGTCAACTCCGGCAGATTCACCGCCGACGCCATCGCATTGAGCGCTTCCGCCCGCGTCCGCCCAAACTGTATTTCGGAAAAAACCGTATGCAGTTCCTCGCCGAGCGGATCAAGCCTGCGCCGGGAGAGAATATCGCGCAAACTCGACACAAAATCCTTGCCCGCCTCCACCGACAGCGTCAACAAATCCAGCACATTCGGCAGCGCCCGCAAGATGCTTTTGTGCCGCCGCTGAATCGTCCCCTTGAGCCAGACGCCCGGATAAGCCGCCAGCAGAAGCAAAAAAATCAATCCGTAAATCGGCCGCCCCGCCGCCACCGCGATCACCAGCAGCACCGCCCCGAGAAACATCGCCGAGAACCGGATCGCCAAAAATTCCCGTCCGTCAAAGCGATCGGTCAATCCCGCCATCCGAATGCTCTTGTTCAACGCCTCCCGGCTGGCGGCGAAGACCGCATGTCCCGCCAACGACCGGAACGCCCATGCAAAAAGTCCGAGCAGCAGGAAAAGAATCGGAAGTTTCCGCGTTTCGCCATTCGCTCCGGCCGCGTCGTCCGCCGCGGATTGCTCGAAGGCGCGCACTGCCGCGTTCAAGAGAAGGTATGCCAGAAACGTCGCCGCGATTCCCGCCGACGCCGCCGCAAAAAACAACAGAAAATAACTCATAAATCCGCCCCCTCCTTTCTTTCCGCGCTCTTTTCGTTCAAACGTTGATCGTCGTAATCTTCCGGATCACCAAAAAACCCAACACATCCAGCACACACGCCGCCAGCAAACACAAATATCCCAGCGGCGACCGGAAAAAATTCACCACCATCACCGGACTCACATAATACATTCCCAACAGCAGCAGAAACGGCATTGCTCCAATCATCATCGCCTGCAGACGCCCCATTGAGGTCATCGCCCGCAATTTCCGTTGAATCCGCAGCCGTTCCCGGATCAACGACGCCAACCGTTCCAAAATCGCCGTCAGTTCTCCGCCGGTCTGACGCGCCGTCAGAATCGCCGTGGTCACCAGCTCGAAATCCTCGCTGCCCAGTCGCCGGTTCATATTTTCAAACGCCTCCTCCAACGGGACGCCCAGCTGCATTTCCTGCGTCAACAGGCGAAATTCCAAGGAAATGGGCGAGCGTTTCATCGCCGCGATTTCATCCAGCGCCTGATTGATGCTGAACCCCGCCTTGAGCGATCCGGCCATCCGGTCGAGCACGCCCTCAAGCTGTTCGTTGAACTTCATAAGCCGACGACGACGCAGAAAACGCAAAATCAATCGCGGCACGGGGAATACCGCCATCGCGACCACCAATCCCACCGCCGCCGCGAGCAACAACCCCACCCCCCGTTCGGAGGAGCCGTAAAAAACCATTCCCGCCACGGAAAATCCCGACAGCAGCGACAGTGCCGTACTCAAATCCAAAATTCGCCCCGGCGGCAACTGGATCAGCACATCGTCCAGCTCGACCGCCGTCTCTTCGATAAAGCGCGAGCGATACCGGACGCCGACGTAAGAAAGAAAGTCGGCAATCATATAAAATCCCAGCGAAACCGAAATCATCGCGCAGATCGCCGGAAAGAAAGGAGATCCGAATACTCCGTTCATCTCATATTCCTCCTTCCATCATCTTCGGCCCCGCCTCCGGCGGCACTTGAAACATCCGCATATCCAGCGGCAGCTTCGCACGCTTGATCTCGTCGGCAAACGTCGGCACCCCGCCCGTGGCGACATGGCGGCCGACAATCCGGTCGTTGGCATCCCACCCGTCCTGCCGGTACACGAAGAGATCCTGCATGGTGATGATCTCGCCTTCCATCTTGGTGATCTCGCTGATGCACACCACCTTGCGCGATCCGTCCCGTTCGCGGTTGACCTGCACGACCACATTGATCGCAGCGGCGATCTGTTCGCGAATCGCCCGCAGCGGCAGATCGAATCCGGCCATCAGCACCAGCGTTTCCAGACGGGCCAGCGCGTCACGCGGCGTATTGGCATGCACGGTGGTCAACGATCCGTCGTGTCCGGTATTCATCGCCTGAAGCATATCCAACGCCTCCCCGCCGCGGCACTCGCCCACGACAATCCGATCCGGCCGCATCCGCAAAGAGTTGCGCACCAGATCACGAATGGAGATTTCCCCGCGCCCTTCAATATTCGGCGGCCGCGATTCCAGACGGACCAGATGCTCCTGACGCAGCTGCAATTCCGCGGCGTCCTCGATGGTGATGATCCGTTCCGTATTCGGCAAAAATCCGCTCAAAATATTCAGCAGCGTTGTCTTGCCCGATCCGGTTCCGCCGGAAATCAGAATATTTTTGCGCACCTTCACGCAAAGATCGAGAAAACGAACCATCTCCGGCGAGATCGTCCCGAATCTCACCAGATCCTCCGCCTCCAGCGGAATCCGGGAAAATTTCCGGATCGTGATGGTGGGCCCCTCCAACGCCAGAGGCGGAATGACCGCGTTCACACGGGACCCGTCAGCCAGACGGGCGTCGACCATCGGAGAACTTTCATCGATGCGGCGCCCCAGCGGTGCGACAATCCGTTCAATCGCCGCCAGCACCTGATGGTTGTCGGCAAATGCCGTGTCCGTCCGGTAAAGCACCCCTTTTTTCTCCACATAGATCCGGTCCGGACCGTTGACCATAATTTCGGTGATCTCGTCCATCGACAGCAGATATTCCAGCGGCCCCAGCCCGATCGCCTCCTGCAACAGCTCCTTTTCGATCACTCCTAGATCGATTCCGGCGGGCAAATGCACCGCCAGATCGCCCAGAATACCAGTAATGATCCCCTGCGCCTGCCGCGCGATTTCCTTCTGCGAAGCGCCCGCCGTCGCCAGTTTTTTGAGATTCAGACGGTTCAGCAACTCCTTGTGCGCGCGCTTCTTGATCTCCTGAAGAATCGGTCGAAGCTCCGGCGACACGCCGGACACCACCAGCAACGGGACCGGTTCATGCGCCGAATGCAGCGGGGCCGATGCGCTTGCAGCACCGGCGCTATGGTCGCGACGCTCTTCGGCTGCCGGTTTTGAATTTCCCGATTGGGCAGCCGCCGGTCGCCCCTCTGC
>JAQUYX010000240.1 GCA_028691615.1 Victivallaceae bacterium | reverse complement strand
ACCGTGCGCGCCGAAGGAAGGGAGTCGGCGCTCTTTCGCGACACGTTAAGCGCACAACTCAAAGACATCGCCGCGCGGCGCATGCAGATGGTTTTCTGTTATTCCAATCTGGAGACCGCTCCCGAGGCGGAGGCGCTGGCGCGGGAATTATCCGGCAAGGTCGATTGTGCCACGGCCCCGGGAGAGCTCGACAGCTCCTTCCTGCTCGAAGAGGCCAAACTTGCGCTGATTTGCGACAAGGATTGTTACGACCCCTCCGTAGCGGAATGTGCCCCGCCGGAACCGGCAGAGAAAACCGAACCGGAACTTTTCGAACCGGCAAACGCCGAGTTGGAGGAAAATTCCTATGTCGTTCATCTCGACCACGGCATCGGCATTTACCGCGGGCTTCGCACGCTTACAACTTCCGACGGCGCGCGCGAGGTGATGGTCATTGAGTATGAGGATCAGGCTTTGCTCTACGTGCCCATGCCGCAGGTTTGCGATGTCACCGGCTATTTCGGCGCGAATGGGGGCAGGGTCAAACTCCACCGCCTCAACAGCGCACGTTGGGAGAGCGACAAACGCAGCGCGCGCCGCGGTTTGCATTGTTACGCCGCCGATCTGCTCCGCCTTCAGGCCGTGCGCAACTACGTCGAAGGCATCAAATTGCACTCCGATCCCGAGGCCGAACGGGAGTTTAACCGCGCTTTCCCCTATTTGCCGACCCCCGATCAGGCGGTCGCCGACGAGGAGATTCGGCTTGATATGCAGCGTACCCGCCCGATGGACCGGCTGCTCTGCGGCGACGTCGGTTACGGCAAGACGGAGTTGGCCATGCGCGCTGCGTTTCGCGCCGTCCGGCAGGGATATCAGGTGGCGGTGCTTGCGCCGACGACGGTATTGACTTTGCAACACGGTCGATCCTTTGCCGAACGGTTTGCACACACCCCTTTCAACATTGCCACTTTGAGCAGGTTCACGCCCCCGGAGGAACGCAGGCGGATCCTCGCCGGATTGAAGAGCGGCGGAATTGACATCGCCATCGGAACCCATGCGCTCTGTTCGGCGGAGGTGAAATTCAAGAATCTCGGACTGGTCGTCATCGACGAAGAGCAGCGCTTCGGCGTCGCGCACAAGGAGAAATTGCGTTCCCTCCGGGCGGAGGTCGATGTGCTGTCCATGTCGGCCACGCCG
Source organism: Victivallaceae bacterium (assembly GCA_028691615.1). Lineage (GTDB taxonomy): Bacteria > Verrucomicrobiota > Lentisphaeria > Victivallales > Victivallaceae > JAQUYX01. Next base: position 2,149 of record JAQUYX010000240.1, on the reverse strand, counting down.
ATTCCGCGCACGCTCTATTTGTCGATGGCCGGAGCGCGCGATCTCTCCACCTTGATGACGCCGCCCCGGAAGCGGCTGCCGGTGCGCACGATCGTCGGACCGGACGACGCGAAAACCGTTGCCTCCGCCATTCGCGCCGAACTGGAACGCAAAGGTCAGGTCTTCTTCGTTCACAACCGGGTCAAAACCATCGAGGACGCCTGCGACAAACTGCGCGCGCTCGTGCCCGAAGCGCGGTTTGCCTTCGCCCACGGCCAGATGCGCGAGGAAGAGTTAAGTGCCGTCATGGGCGACTTCATCGACCGCAAAATCGATTGTCTGGTCACCAGCACGATCATCGAATCGGGGCTGGACATTCCCAATGCGAACACCATTATCATCGAACGCGCCGACCGCTTCGGTCTGGCACAGTTGCACCAGCTGCGCGGCCGGGTCGGACGCGGCGAAAAACAAGCCTACGCATATATGCTCCTCCCGCGCACGGAACTCATTTCCGACGGCGGACGCAAACGCATCAACGCCATCCGCCGATGCAGTTCGCTTGGCGCCGGATTCCAACTGGCGCTGCACGATCTGGAGATCCGCGGCAGCGGAAATCTGCTTGGTGCCGAACAGTCCGGCTTTCTCAACACCATCGGTTTCGAACTTTATTGCCGGATTCTCAAGCAGGAGATTGCCGCGCTCAAAGGAGAACAGGTTGATTTTCGCCCCAAGGCGGAAGTGCGCATTGAATTTCTCTTCTACGGAACCACCCGGACGCAGGGCAAACTCTGCGCGGCTTTCCCGCCCGAATACATCGCCTCGGAAACCCTCCGGCTGGCCATCTACCGGCGCTGGGGCAATCTGGTCGACGAAAATCAGATTGCGGCCTTCGAGGAGGAGCTTGCCGACCGCTTCGGCAAACTGCCTGAACCGGCGCAGGTGATGATGCTTGTGGCCAAAATCCGGGCGGCGGCCATGAAGCGCTCGATCACCCGCGTTTCCGTGACCGACGGCAAAGTGCTTCTGGAGCGCGGCGGAACTCTTCTGCGCGACGCGCACGGGAAAGTGCCGCTTCTGGGGCTTCGCAATCCGCCGATGATGAAGCTGGCCCTCACCTACAATCACGTTTGCGGCGTGAACGAAATTGCGCCGCAGAAATAAGACGCCGTTCCTCGCCGTCAGTCGATTTGCGTGTCCCCGAAGTAGTAGACTTTGGTCGTCTTGCCGGGAACTTTGACGGAAAACGACGCGGTATCGCGCCCGACGACCTCCCCGGAAAAGACTTCGACGATCCGGCGCGCTTTTTTCGGCAGGAAAATTTGTTTGACTCCTTCGCCGAACGTATGGAGGACCAGATAGTTTTGGTCAGCGTATGTCATGTCGTTGGTATCCAGATAGACGTGAACGCCGGAGAGTTTTGCCAGATTGCGGTAGATTTTCGGCAAGGTCATCGCGCTTCCGGCAAAGACGAAACGGCCTTTGCCGACCGGGCGCATCGCCGCCGCCGCCGAACCGTTGGAGTAACGCCCGAGAATGGTCGTGTCCGCGGCGGGTTCCGCGACCGCAAAGCGGTGAAATTGCGAAGGCATTGTGCGGTCGAACCAGCGGCCGTCGCCCAATCTTGTCCCGGCGGAGATGCCCGCCAGCGCCGGATGAGAACTTGCCACCGCATAGAAATCCTGCGCCCCGATTCCGGCGGAACGGATCTTCATCCCCAGAAACGAGCTCATATTTTCATACGACGCTTCGCCATCGGGGTCGATCAGCCCGGCAGGTCCGGTGAAAACGCAGGTTGCGCCCGCCTCGGCCAGCGCCCGGATCTGACGGCGTTCCGCCGCGGTGAGAACTCCGGCGCAGGGGAAGACATACATTTTGTATTCGTGGCGGCGGCGAGCGAGATCCTCCATGGTATAACTGTCGCTGGAGGCGCCGATGCGTTTGACGCTTTCGGGCACATAGGTACAGAAATTCTCCATATAATGAATGGAACTTGAGCGCGGGAGAACTCTCCCTTTTTCCAGCGGCTCCGGCTTCATGGCAAAATAATTCCACATGCGCAGATCCGGCACGATCATCACTTCCGAGTTGGTTTTACGCACGACCTTCAAATATTTTTGACCGACTTTCACCTCCTCGGCCAGCTCCTGGAAAACCTCCGGGTGGTTGT
>JAQUYX010000239.1 GCA_028691615.1 Victivallaceae bacterium | reverse complement strand
CGTCGGAGTGCATGAAGATTTTTTTACCGGCGGCATGAGCCAGTTCAATGTAATCCCTGTAGAGAGGCTTGAAAATTTCGCGCCACATGCATGGATTGATCAGCAGGTTGTTTTGGGTTCCCCAGTCGTCCATGATAAAGAGCGCATCAACTTCCGTCCGGCTCCATACATCCAGTTCTTTTAGATGAAACTCGTGCATTTGTTTGAGGAACGCATAAAGCCCGTCGTCTCCCATGGCCAGATCTATAAACAGGTTTTCCGTTCCGCGAATGAACTGCAACCGCTCAAACGGACGCTGGCAGGCCCCGGCCAAAACAAACTGTTCCGTGCTGCGACAGAACGCGTTTACCTGATGAATATCAATATCCAGCGCTTCCACAGGAATATGAACGCGGGATGTGTCGCTCCAGTCGTCGACAATCGGCGTTTTTACTTCCCCGATTATACCGCTCTGCCGATTTTCAAAAACACAGCCCCACTCGTCCACATACGTGCCGACTTCAAACATACCGCCTTTTGTCCGCGCATTAACCGGACTGCTCAAAAAGCCGGGAGCGTGCGTAATATCATTCGGAAACGCTCTGAGTATTCTTTCCCGTGCGCCGGGGAAATGTTCGTCCGCCCAGGGCAGCTCCCACATCTGACGCGGAACCCGCTCGCCGACCGGCAGTTCAAAATTGAGTGTTGCATAAACCCGCTCTCTGGATGTCATCGTTTTTATCCTCCATATTTCGATAATCAGACCATGTTTTAAATGATATTGCGTCTGCATTTATTCATCGTATGATAACGAACATGAAAATTTGTGAAGATTCACCAAACAGGCTCTATGTTGAACCGGATCGGAAGGATCTGCCGCACGTCAGCCATTTCGGGCGGGAACATTTTTCGGCGGCTCGGCCGCCGCTACCGCAGCATACCCACAAAGGGGCCATGGAGCTGGTGTATATTGCGCGCGGACGGATCACCTACGAGGTAAACGAGCAGGCCTACAACCTGAAAGGCGGCGATGTTTTTCTGACGTTTCCGCACGAAAAGCACGGAACCGGAACGGCACCGCAGGAACGGGGAATTCTCTACTGGGTCGGCATCGATATGGAAAACGCCGGATACAACTTTCTGGGCCACTCGGATGCGCAAGCGGCTCATTTTTCCCGCGCATTACAACAGATTAAAAACCGCCACTTTCGCGGATCGCCGGAGCTTCAGAAAAACTTTGACCGGTTTATTGACAGCATGCTGTCGAAAAGTCCCTATCGCCGGATCATTGCCCGAGGTGCTCTGACAGAAATTCTGGATTGCATCCTGCGGCTTGAGAAGGTTGTTTCCGCTCGTCGTATTTCACTCAAAATCTCGCGCTGCATCAACTGGATCGACAGCCATATTGAAGAACCGATTCAGCTCGAACGGATCGCATCCTCCGCAAACCTGTCTCTTTCCCGTTTTAAGCAGCGCTTCAGGGACGAAACCGGCATGCCGCCTTACGAGTTTACCCTTAATCGGAAAATAGACCGGGCAAAGGAACTACTGAAAAAACCCGGCAAAACTGTAACCGGGACCGCTTTTCAACTGGGCTTCCCGTCCAGCCAGCACTTCGCCACAATCTTTAAAAAAATAACCAGTCAGACCCCGACTCAGTTTATCCAGTCGCATTGATCAGAACCTGATGCGACAATCTGGAGTTCAGGCATTGGAAAAGAAACTTCCAGGGTTCGGAAAAACCACGCTGTACGTTGCGTGACCAAGCGGGCTACCCGCATGACGTATATTATTATACAAACGCCACATGATATTCGGTTTAAATTTTTCCGCGCCCGCACCGAATATCATGCAAAAACGATACTATACCTCATCCAATACGCTGCGGATGCGCTCTTGGGTTCCGCCCTTAACGATCCACGCCAGCTTCGGTGCTGCACCGGGCTGCGGGGTACGAATGACGCCGGCGGTTGAACAGTCGAAAAACTCATCAGCCAACATGCCTTTCACGCGATAGATATCGGCGGCATGCTCCAGAACAAATGTTTCGAGTTTACCGCCATCAAACGGCTGTTCAGTGACAAACGTTTCATAGTTCGGGTCGCGGCATTTGGCGTATTCCCCTTGCAGTCCACGCGGAACACTCTCGGCAAACAGATCGACCTCCACATTGCATTGTACGGTTTGAATCCGTTCGGCAGCCGGATTGATTTCCTGAACGAGTGCTACTGCTTCCGCCGTTTTTTCCGCTGGATTGCGGTCGGTTTTATTGATCAACACCACGTCAGCCGCTTCAATCTGAGCGGTGATATTCGGCAACGTGTGGCGCAACTTCAAGAAACTGTTTGGATCGATGACGCTGATGATCGTCGCCAGCCGAAAGTGCTGATCGAGTTTTGTTTCGGTCAGCATGGATTCGATCACCTTCGGATTCGCCATACCGCTGGCTTCAATCACCACGCCGTCGGAATCCGGCCCATATTCCGCAACCTTTTTTAGCTGACTGATGAATTCGGTGACGAGGCATTTGCAGAAAATACTGCCGCCGGGAATCGAAACCACATTTGGATTTTCAGCCGACACGATGGCGCCGTCGACATCGTGCGCGGAGAATTCGTTGATGAGATAAACGATCTTTCGGTCACGGTTTTTTGCGACAATGTTTTTCAACAGCGTCGTCTTTCCCGTCCCCAGGAATCCTGTCACTAAACAAATTGGCAACATCGCAAAACTTCCGGTTTTGAAATCCGAATTTCTAAATTCGAAATCCGAAACAAATTAAAAATCTTAAATTTGAATTTTCCAAACATTGGAATTTAGAGTTTGTTTCGTGCTTCGACATTCGTATTTCGAATTTTACGTTCCAGCCGCAGCTTCAATCGCGGCGACGAGCGTTTTCTGATCGGGGATGATCGAAGCAAATCTAACTTCGCCGTTGATGCAGATGGTCGGCAGGTTTTTGACGCCCAGCTTTACCATCATGCCGATTCCCTGACGCACCTTGATTTTGTGCTCGTTGATATAACAGATTGGTTTGGCGGCGGCGGCGGCTTTCTCAACGGCCTCAATCATGTACTGGCACGGGGCGCAGGACGTCGAGTCGAGCGTGATGACGTCGATCAGGACGGTGTTGGCCATGCCGTAGTTCGGCAGCTTGATATCATCAAAGTCGTCGTCGGCTTTTGCCTGAAGAGATTTCGCCGCTTCCCGTGCATACTCATCATGAACCAGTTCCGTCACGGCCTGCAGATTTTTGACCGGCACGGCATACGGCAAGTCGCAACCGGGTGCCAAAATAAAGCCTTTGCTTCCGCTCTTTGCCATGATGTTAAGAACTTCCATTCGGGCGTCAT
>JAQUYX010000238.1 GCA_028691615.1 Victivallaceae bacterium | reverse complement strand
GCCTACGATACTTACACTCCGCGTACCGACCCGGAGCAGATGCCGCGCAATCTTCAGGTCTGGAATTTTCACTCCTATTGCGTCTGGAAGATCTACGCTCTTCTGGAGGGCGATCTGCTGATGCCGGGAACCGATGTGGAGTCGTCCCTTCAGGCGCGGAAAATTCTCCGTTTTCGAAAGTGTGACGCGCTGTCGCTTGATGAGATCAGGCAACTGCGTGCGGGAAAACGTCCCACGGCGGAGGATTGGGTGCGGCGGGTTTGGCTTTACAGCGGACTTGATCCGGAGAAAATGCCGGAGCTTGATCGGTTGTTAAGTGCTGCGTTTGAGCGCGACGTGGATGATTTCAAGCGCAAACTCGAAGAAAATTTGAGTGACGCATTGCGTTTTCGAAATGAAAATGCACCGGAAATTCCGATGATTCTGGGCGAAGGGATTACCTTCTGCGGCAGCAACCATATTCTCTGGGAAGAGAAAAGCGATTGTTACTGGAGTTTTCTGGAATATGCCGTGACATGCTATCGCAAAGCGGGGCTGTGGGGATGCGCGCTGCGGACCTGCTGCGGACCGGAAGACCCGTCCTGGACGATGCGCAAGGACGAAATCCTCCGTCTGAACCGCCTCTTTCTGGCGGAGTAGATTCGATGATGAAACGAATTGATTTTCATGTTCACAACCTCCCTCCCGGGCGTGGGGCCGTGCCGTCCCTTTCGGTCGAAGAGCATCTTGCTGCGGGGATTTCCCGGATGGTGATGCTTGGGGACGTACTAAGATATGGATTTCATCCTTCTCCCGAGCAGGTGCATGAGATCAATTTGTCATCGTCGGAAGATGCCCAAAGATTCGGTGATGTGGCGGATTTTTTCTGTTTCATCAATCCTGAGAATCCGCCGGATTCTATTTGGAAGCGACCGGCCGTATCAGAGCAAAGATACTTTTCTTGGTGCGCAGCTGAAGATTCTGGAACTGGCCGTGTCCAGCGAATCGGATCGGGAAAACATTGAGTGGCGGAATGCCGAACGCCTTCTGTGACGGACGAGATAATACGCTTTCTATCATGATAAATCATAAATCCTGTATTTATGACATCTCATTCAAGCAAGCGTATAAGAGGGCGGCCGTTTGCAAAATCAGAATTTCACTGTAAGTAGCGCGGCGTGAAACGAGTTGAATGCTGCAGGCGCGTCTTTGAAATACACCCCTGCGTGTTGCCGTCATCTGGGCTGTACATCTTCTTCAAGTTTGGATATGCCTCCAGCATGGTCGCCTTCGGCGCTCGCCGATCGTTTTCGACAAGAGTTCTGGAGAGCCGGAGCCAGCGGTCGCCGTCAAACGCACAGAGTTCCACGTTACCGTTTTTACAATCAACACTGCGTCCATACGCATAAATATAACCGAGAATGTCATATATTTCAATGTCGTTTCGTATGTCTTGTCATAAGTTCATCAAGTTGGTCGAGTGCTTCTTGTCGCTTGCTTGACTTTTTGTGGCGGTCACGAAACTGGATAGATTGTGGAGCTTCTTCATGTGGATCATTTCTGTTTTTCCGGCGGCGTATGAATCCGGGAATGCCGGAGAGCGTCATTGGTATCTCTTGTTCCAATAACATGTTTGAATTGTTTTCAGCGTGGCGCGCTCGTGATACCACATCCGCAAAATCTCTTTTTCATGCGGGAAGAGTTTACTTTGATAAGGTGGTGTTGACTGCATGTTTATCCTCCTCGGGGTATGTGCCTTTATGATACCCGCGTCATCCCCCAAAAGCAAGCGGCAAGGCGGATGGGGAACGTTGTCGGAACACTTTTGCGCAATGAAAAGTGATGAATGGTGATGACTGGATTGTGCGCTTTTTGTGAGGGGATTCCATGAAATGTAGGAAAATGCTCTTTGCCGAATCGAACAGCCTGATTCGCAAGGTCAAAGAAGCAACTCTGGCCCAGAAGCAGAAGGAACGCGAGTTCATTCAAGCTCGCCGTGCCATTGAATGCATTAAGATGGTAATTTAGCTCAATCCCATTTGATGTTGGGCTTGGCTTTGCGTTTTGCGCAATCGGTCAAAAATGAATTGATAAGCGTCTGATAGGGCAGTGACACTTCGGTAGCCAGCGACTTGAAGTAATCAATCGTCGCCGGATCAAGCCGAATGGTCACTGTTGCTTTCTTGGGCTTTCCATAGGGATTTTTGACCGCATTACTGAAATTGTGTTAAGCGGCGATTATACCACCAACAAATGGGCGGCCGATTCCATCGGGCAGGAGCTTTTCCGCCGTCACAGTCAGAATGTCGGAGACAGCATATCAGGCGGAACCAAGGGAGAATACAACCAGTCCGACAATTATTCCGAAGGTTGGTCGGAGCAGAAAGATTATAAGGTCGATATTGTTCAGTTCACCACGCTTCAAACAGGCGGTCCGCGAGGTCAGTGTCAGGTCGGATACATCTACTGGCAATCCGGGCGTGTCCTGAAAAATGGCGATGTATTTGTCCGCAGCACGATCAAGCAGAAATGCCGCGGGGTCTGCGGCGCACGATGGGAGCGACACTGCCCGTTTGTTCCAAAAGTGGGAAGCAAGGAGAAAGGCGGCGGGATTCGGCTCTATTGGTATGACTGGCTCACATTCACCGGCTTTATCGTATGTTCCGCGCTGTTTTCCGCCGGGCTTTATTTGATTTTTGCCGAAAAAGACATTCTCCTTTTGCCGATTCCGGAAATCGGTATTATCACGCTGGCGACGGTTTTTCTCTGGTTCGCCGGATTTGCCCTTGATACGCTCTGGGCGTCGTTCGCCATCCTGTTGGAAGTCGGATGGTACGCAATCCGAAAAAAGCATCGGCATAAATGCAAAATCATCAACCGCGTCCCGTTGATCGTCATTACCTGGCTCTATCTTGGATTTACGCTGGCTCTGGCCATTTATTTGCAGCAATCCATCTACATGCAGCAGTCTCTATTCCCGACTATCGGGTTATGGCTGACGGCAAGCATTGCCCACCGCTTGTTCAAGAGCGCCGGAGGCCGCAAGATTCCCGCCGATTGAACTTACATGCCGGAGATTCTATTATAATGGAAACACAACGAGATATACAGGTTTGTTTCATTTATGTTTGAAATATTATTTTGTGATAATATAATATCCATTATAATGGATAATCATAAGGAGGTGCAACATGCTGACGCGAACATATTATCTTGAGAAGATCAAACCATTTGTCGGGAACCCAGTCATCAAGGCGATTACAGGATTGAGGCGAGTAGGGAAAAATGAGAAGTATCACGAAGATTGATCTGCAGTATGCGCACCGGTTCTACAAATTTCAGGGCGAGGCGCAGTATCTTCACGGCCATACCGGGCTGC
>JAQUYX010000237.1 GCA_028691615.1 Victivallaceae bacterium | reverse complement strand
CGTTCTATGTCGACGGGATGGTGGGATCCGTCATGAAAAAGAATTTTTCCGCCGGTCGCGGATTCGAAGCGATCGACGCACACATTCATCCGCTTCTGAAGAAGGAAGGGGAGAAGGAAAGGGAGTTCGCCTCCCCCGCCTCTCCGGACGAGTTCGTCGAAGAACTGAAAATCCTCGGAATTCGGAAAGTGTGCGGTTCCGTGATTCTGCGCCGGAACTGCCGCATGAAGGATGTGTGCGAAGCCAACCGGATCGCCCTGCGTCTCACGGAGTGAAATCCCTTTTTCCGCCCCGCCTTCCCCGACTCGAATCATTTCGCGGATGGCGGGTCCGACTGTTTTCTCCAGACGGCCGGAGAAAAACCGGTGTATGATTTGAATGCTTTGGAAAAGCTGTATCGATCCGAAAAACCGGTATGAAAGGCAACTTCCTCAATGGAATTGTCGGCAATTTTCAGCAATGTTTTCGCACGTTCAAGACGTTTTTTCAGGTAATACTTTCTTGCCGTTGTCCCCGTTTCCCGTTTAAAAACCCGCATGAAATTGTTGACGGACATATCCACGCGTTTCGCCAATTCACGATTATTCCGAGTATTTTCCCCAAATCCGGCTTCCATGAAATCGGTAATTTTCCGGATCCTCGAATCAAGCGGTGTCTTTTCTCCCCCGACGTAATCCTCGAAGGGAATTTGCCGGAGCACGGCAAATACCAACGCATAAAGTTGAACGGTAAAGAGGGACTGGTTTTCTTGCCATCTCGGAAAATCCTTCCGTACGAAATTCCGGATTGTCGATGGGAATAAAAATATTTTCTTCCGAACCAAATCCAGCGGGGCCTGCGCAAAAAAATTGACATAGAACTGATTGAAGCGCAAGGAACCGCATGACGTCGAATATTTCGTTCCTGGCGGAATCAAAACATCAACCCCCGGATGGAGTTCAATCGTTTTTCCCTTGAAATGGATCTTGACGCCGGGCTGTTCATTCCAGAACAGCAGCCAGAAAGGCAACTCGCGGCGAACATAATCCCAACGTGCAAGTCCGCAATAATAGTTATACTGCACAATCCGGATCTCCGGCGGGGACAAGTCATAATGCAAAAATGAACTTTTGGTGTCTTTAGACATATTCGCGGTGCTTCTCAACATTTACTTTCTGTTAACGGCCAATATAATTGTCTTAAGAAAAAAATCAACAACCCCGAGAATAACAATGACTGTTTTTTGGCGGGAGATGGAGCCCCCCGGGACCATGCAATAAAGCAGGAAAGGTTTTTATGAGAAGAAAAACAATATTACGACAAAGCGCGGGGCCATTATTGTTCTTTTCAGTTTTTTTACAAACAACCCTTGCCGGAAATGATTTTGTTTTGATCGAGGATAGAAAACCGGCGGCAATGTTTGTCGTAACAAAGGATCAGGAAAAGCGTTCCGGGTTGACGAAAGGATTCAGCATTTCAAAAGATTCGATAAAGGATTTCAATGCGGATTTAAAGGAGTGCACCAACGGCGCGGGACTGTCTGTGACAGACAAAGATGACGGAAAGACCCCCGCTATCCGTTTTTCGTTGAAGTCAAGCCCCTTGTCCGACGAAGACCGTTTTTCAATTACTTTTCCTGACTCCCGGACCATGCTGATCACCGGCACGCCGTTGAGCATACGCTGGGCGCTTAACCATATTCTGGAAAAATTTGCCGGGATCCGTTATCTGGCCCGTTCCAGAAACGGCGCGTATTTCCCTCCGCTTACAAACGTACGGCTTCCCCGCGAAAAAATAGAAAAAGCGCCTTCTTTTTACCTTCGCCGCGATCTTTTTTATCCAGACCATGAATACTGGTTTAAACGCAGTTACAGCAAATCGGGCATCCCGATAAACCATGAACTGTCAGTCGTCGCGTTTCCCGTGAAAAAATATATGAAGGAAAAAAAATGGCCGGAATTCATTTTCCCGATAAAAAACGGCAAAAAATTTCTTCCTTATCTGCCCGGCAATAATCCTCTCTTCAAAAAACCATACCAATATGCAATTGGCTGGCAGCCGTGTATGACGAACCAGGCAACCATAGACGAAGCCGTGAAAAATATTTGCGCATACTTTGGCAAATATCCGGAGCGGACGTCGGTCTCGCTGAGCGTTAATGATTGCGCCGGATTTTGCGAGTGCGAAAACTGCCGCAAGTTTCAAAAGGACATACTCTATTACAGATGGATAAACCAAATAGCGGAAGCGGTGGCAAAAAAACATCCGGACAAATATTTTGGATGTTTGGCCTATTGCGAAGTAATGACCCCTCCCCCCTTCAAGCTTCACAAAAACATTGTGCCTTTTTTATGCTTTGAAAGTTTTGCATGCATGGACAAAGAGGTGAAGGAAGCACGTATAAAACTGCTTGAAAGCTGGAGCAAAAAGGCAAATCGGCTCGGCCGATGGGAATACAGCATGAACATGCATTACACGCTTCCCAAAGTGGCCTTCTCCCTCCAGCAGGAGATGTTGAAAATCGCCTATGACAATAATGTGCGCGGGATGTTTGTTGAGGCGGAAGGAGCCGTCGAGGATGGTCCGACAAGATATTTGCTGCGCAAGTTGATGTGGGATATCCATGCGGATTGCAAATCATTGCAGCAGGACTGGTATGAAAAGTTCACCTGCAAAGAGGCCGCCCCGTATCTGGCGGAGTATTACCAATGGTGGGAAACGTTTTGGCGCGAAAGGGGCACAAAGAGCGAGTGGTTCCAATCCTCGAAAAAGGCGGTTTATCTGAATATTGGCAATAAGAGCTATATGTATGGAATTGAACGCGGAGATATGGAAAAGCTGCGCCTTCTCATGGAAAAAGTTGTTTTTCTGAGCAACCGATACGGGAATAAACGGCAAAAAATAAGAGCGAAATGGTTAATGCGTGAATTTGAGTATTGCGAAGCATGTGTGTATGCTCTGGGGGCTGATATTTTCTCTTCCGACAACGTAAGCGAGAAAAATGTTGAGGAAGCGCTTGAATATCTGAAAAATATTTCAAAAGCCCTGAAATATGAGGCCCGTCGTATTGAATTGATAAAAGAGCGCGCGAAAGATCCGGACTTCGGACGTTCATACAAGAACATAAAAACAAGCAGTAGATATGTTGTTGAAGCAATCTCAAAAATTTCCTCTGTCGCTCAAAACCCGAAGGTGCAAAAAGCGTTTACTGCACTGGCGAAAAAGGATTCAATCCCGATGGATATTCGTGGATTATTGCGCGTGTTAAAAAAATTGCGGAACAATGAATTTGTAGAAAACCTACAGCCAAACGGTTCGTTTGAGAACGGCACCCGCTCCGGCTGGAAAGGGAATGGAGAAATCAATTCCGAAAAAGCTTACAGCGGCAAATACTCCATGAAAA
>JAQUYX010000054.1 GCA_028691615.1 Victivallaceae bacterium | reverse complement strand
CCGCCATAATGTAAGGTAACTGCCGTAAAACAGCCCGTGGATTTTCAAAGCCTCAAGCCCGTATTGCGAACAGCTTGGTTCGTACCGGCAACACCGTGGCAGCCACGGCGAAATCGTCAACTGATAGAGCCGGATGAGTACAACTGGAATCAGCACTGCCCATCGGATTCGGGGCGATCGCTCCGGTATCCCGCTCGGGCAAGAAGCTTGAGGAACTCCTCCTGCACCTCCCCGCACTTCCGTCCCGCAATTGCAAACCGCGGAATCAGAATCAGACGGCAGGGGAGAATTTCCTTTCGGTTCAGCCGGACACTCTCCCACAACAACCGTCTTGCCCGGTTGCGGCGCACGGAGAGAGTGCTGAATTTCCTGCTGCATATCACTCCGGATTTGCATCTGCCGTCGGGAGAGGCGGCGGCGACCAGAACCATCAGGCGGCCGACTTGTTTTCGGCCATTGGCGCGAACAAAATCAAAATCCGCCTTGACTCTGAGTTTTTCGGCTTTGCCGAGACTTTGTTTTGGCTCGGACACTTGAGGAATCCTCCGCAGAAAAGAAGCGCGGCAAAACCGTGATGATACTTACGCGGAGAGCTTCGCGCGCCCTTTTTGACGACGGCGGCTCAGGATCTGACGACCAGCACGCGTGGACATGCGTGCCATAAAGCCGATGCGGCGTTTGCGCCGACGATTCGAGGGTTGAAACGTTCTTTTCATTTCTCTTTTCCTTCAATCCTTAGGTTTTACTAATGATAGAACCGGACACAAACAGATCGGTCCGGCATACTGCCTTCGCTGTGAATCTTTAATTTAACACACCTTTTCCGCTTTTGCAAGTCTCCTGCCGAAAAAATTATGGGTGGATTGGGTTGACAAAAAAGCAATCCCCGTCTATAGTGACGGCACTGACAAAAGTCGCGCCGCGTCTTCCGGTGCCTCGGAAAAGGTCTGAAACGGTGGATTTTCGGTTCGTTACTCTCCGAGTAGCTCCGCTCAAATCCTCCCTTTTATCCCGTTCCCGATCCACTCGGAATCCATCGACGGGACTTCTGTTAGTGCCGTCGATCGTGACGGCACTGACAAAAGTCGCGCCGCGTCTTCCGGTGCCTCGGAAATGGTTTGAAAAGGAGGTTGTTCATGCGTTGTCTTAAATTGGCTTTTGCGTTCGCGTTGCTCTGTTGTCTGGCCGGATGCGCTTCCGGCGGTCTCGAATCTTTGGCCAACGGACGCGACTGGTATCTTCAGCTGGACTCCCTCACTGGATCGTCCGGGATGGAACGCCCCGATGAGGAGGTTGTTTTGGCTTTCTCGCCGGAAGGACGTGTCTACGGCTCCTCCGGACTCAACCGCTATTTCGGTGCGTTTCATTTCGACGCGGGCAAGGCAGGCATCCTCTTCGGGCCGCTCGGAGTCACCCGCCGCGCGGGAAAAGCCATGGCCTATGAACAATGTTATCTGATCATGCTGGCCAATGCGCGTTTCTACCGTTTCGATAAAGGTTCCCTGGTCCTGCTTGACAACGACGGCAAGGCGCTCGCTTCCTTCTCTTCCCGGGAGCGTGTCCCGCACGGCGCGCTCGCTCCGAGAAAGACGGCAGCGCCGTCGCAAAAGTGATTTCGCACAAAAGCGGCCCCCTGCACGGCGGAAAATTTGCAAACCGGATTTTCCCGGAGTATATTATTCCGAGCACAACAGCAGGAGATACGCCATGAGAGGAAATTACGCCGTACTGGGACTGGGATCATTCGGCTACAAACTCGCCACCGAATTGAGCAAATCCGGGAACAACGTGGTCGTGGTCGATCTCGACCGGGATCGGGTCAACGATTTCCGCGACAAGGTGGCCGAGGCGATTGTCGCCGACGTCAGCAACGAAGAGGTCATTCGTGAACTCAATGTCAAAAAATTCGATGCGGTGATTCTCGGGATGAGTTCTCATTTCGAGGATCAGGTGCTCGCGCTGACGCTGCTCAAGCAGGAGGGGGCGAAGAAGGTTTTCGCCAAAGCCAACAATATCATTCAGGAACGCATTCTCTACCGTCTCGGCGCCGATGAAATCATTCAGCCCGAACAGGACGTCGCAGAACGGCTCTCCCGCAGGCTGACTTTGACGAATATCTCCGATCTCTTCGAATTCAAAGGCTCCGCCATCGCCGAAGTGACCGTGCCCGAATCCATGAGCGGCAAAACCCTCCGGCAACTCGATTTGCGCAATTTGCACCATATCACCATTCTCCTGATCCGCAAGCCCGGCGGCAGCGAAAACGAATTCTGGACGCCGGACACCGTGCTTGAACGCGGAGACCATCTGACGATCTTCGGGCAGAGGCATTCCATTCTGGAACTTTTCAAAGACTGATTTATAGAATAGGGAATTTTGTGAAATGAACTGTGTTTTTTGTAAGATCATCCAAGGCGAGATTCCGACGGTCAAACTCTATGAGGACGACCTCGTCCTTGCCTTCCTCGACATCGGCCCGATCAACAAGGGGCACGTGCTGGTCATTCCCAAAGAGCATCACGACGGCGCCGCGACGATCCCCGAAGCCACCGCCGGACGGATGTTTCGCGTCGCCGCGCGGCTCGGCGTGGCCGCCAAGCGCGCCCTCGGATACGACGCGTTCAATCTGCATCTGGCCAACGGTTCCGCCGCCGGACAGGTGGTCATGCACGCCCATTTGCACATGGTTCCCCGCGGCGTGGAGGACGGCTTCCATTGGAACTGGCGGCAGCTGGCCTACGCCGACGGCGAGGCCAACGAAGTGCAGGAAAAGCTGCTGGCCAAATTCCACTTGGATGAAGATCCCGACGGGACTCGGTAAAGGTTCCGCCGAGTCTGGCCGACCACTGAGACGATCGATTCCCGGGGCTGACCGGGAAAAACACACACTCTCTCTCCGTGGCTTTGCCTTGTCTTCGATGGCAAGGGGGGGCGTTGTTGTTCCGAATAACATAAATCTAACAAAAAAATCATTTTTTTGCAAAAAAAGCGATCCTCCCCCTTGTTTTCTCCTCCTTCCTGGTGTATCATAAAAAACGAATATCGCAGAGACACCGCTTGAAACTTGGATTGGAAAACAGGAAAACAAATGCATTTCATCGCTAAAATCACCGTCATGCTGACCGCGTTCGCCACCGGCATCGTGTTGTTCGGACAGGCCGCCTTCCCGGAGCAGGAACAGACCGAGCCGGTTCCGGTGGCCCCCAAGGTTCAATCGGTCGTCGATGAACTGACCCGATTTTTCGCCTCCTCCGACACCACGCCGAAGCGTTCGCGCATCCAGCGCCCCGAGGAGGCGCCTTACTGCAAGGTGATTCCCGGGCCGGATCAATGTTCCACTCTGGTTTACCGCTGCCGGTACAGCCCTTCCAAACAGATTTATACGGCGATCGAGTCGCTCCTTTCCAACGCGGGCGTGGCAGAATATGTCAAGGAGCACAACCTTATCATGATCTATGATCACAACGACCGGATTCGGAGCATCAAAGAGACGTTGATCGCCATGGACGTGCCCTCGCCGCAGATTCTCATTGAAGCAAAAATCGTCGAAGTCACCCGCAGCGACGGCATGCAGCGCAGTCTGACCATGACCTTTGCCAACAACAACGGCACCGCCGGTTTTCAGACGAGCGTCCCCGGGCAGAGCAGCAGCAGCACCGACGGCGCCAAAATGAGCTGGACCGCCAATCTCGGAAGCGACAATAATCTGAATATCGCTTTGCGCTGGCTGCTCACCGCCGAGGACGCCAAGATCCTCTCCTCGCCCAATATCGTGGTTTCCCGCAATCAGAAGAGCAGCATCTCCACCGGACAAGACATCCCGATTCAGGAGGCGACCACGGTTTCCAGCGGCATCAGCATTTCAACCAAGTTCCGCCGGGTCGGAGTGAGCTTGGAGGTTGAGCCGGTGCTCATCAACGGCAATCAGGTCACGTTGCGCGTGCTGCCTCAGGTGTCGAACGTTCTGCGTTACGAAACCATTCAGCAGGGCACCGGCACGAGCGCCACAACGTATCCCGTGCCGGTCATTTCCATTCGCAATGTCGAGACGAATCTGCGGATGCTCGACCGTCAGGTGGTCATGATGGGGGGACTGTACACCAACACCAACTCCGTTCAGCAGCAGCGCATTCCTTTCCTGAGCGATATTCCGGTGCTGGGCGAGGTGTTCACCTCCAAATATTCCATCAGCGA
This sequence comes from Victivallaceae bacterium, assembly GCA_028691615.1. Taxonomy (GTDB): domain Bacteria; phylum Verrucomicrobiota; class Lentisphaeria; order Victivallales; family Victivallaceae; genus JAQUYX01. The sequence continues at coordinate 11,651 of JAQUYX010000054.1, read as the reverse complement.
AGTCGTGCAACTGATCTTCTTCCTGAAAGTCCATATTCTATCGCCCGAAGAGGTCGCCGACGGTTTCCTGTACGACACCGACGAGATCGCGCGCAGCAGCAATTTCATCGGCGATTCCGTCGTCAACAGCAAACTTATGCCCATCCATCAGACGACCACCGAGTCGCTCAAGAAAGAGGTGCTGACCAGCCCCGTGCTCTCCCGGATCCGTCATGAGTCTGAATTGCGCAAGGAGGCCGCCGGGCAGAAGAAGGCCGCCGGGCAGGAAGAGGCGCAAAAGCCGTCCGACGCAGCCCCGCAGAAAGCATCCTCCGGCGAAGGTCAGGAGCGCTCTAAATGATCCGTCCCGGGAAAAAGACCGCAGTCCGGCTGATTCTGGTGCTGTTTCTGCTGCTCATCGGCGCGGGGGGGTGGTTCGGCGTACGCATGTACCGTCTGCGCAAGAAGAACCCCGCGGCCGATCCCAACAGCGAGTTCGACCGGACTTTCACGCTCAAGCGCGACAATCTGATCATCGGACTGAGGCAGGGCGGGACGGTCAATGCCAGCAAAAAGAACAAGCTCTCCTTGCAGGCCAATTACCGGACCAAACTGCTTTGGGTCATTGAGGAGAACGCCCGGGTGAAGGCCGGAACGGTCTTGGCCAAGTTCGAAACCAGTGAACTTCAGGAGCGCATCGACGATATCCGCATCGATCTTGGCAATCTTCACAATGAATTGCAGATTGCCATTGAGGATGAAAAAATCCTCATCAGCACCCATGCGGCCAACTTGCAGTCCGCCGAAGACCGGCTGGCGCAGGCGACTGATGCGCTCAAGAAGTACCGGCGGTTCGAACGCCGTCAGAATCGCGACGATCTGCTGCTCAACATTCAGACCGCCGAGAGCAACTATGAGTCCGCGGAATCCGATTATGTCACCACGCGCAACACCATCAATGAATCCGGCGCCACCGACGAGGCCACCGAGAAGGCCAATGCAAAGAAGCTCTCCGACAAGCAGGACGGCTTGGACGCCAAGGAGCGTTCTCTGGAGAAGGCCGAGACGAATCTGCGGCTTTTCAAGCGCTACGACAACCCCAACAAACTCCTGCGGCTGCGCAACGAATTTGAACAGTCCCAGCTGAATTTGCGCAAAGTGCGCATCTCCAATCAGAGCCAGCGCGTTCAGAAGAAGAAGTCGATCGACAATCTGCGCGCCCACATCAAGCGCCGCACGCAGCTGTTGGAGCGTTACGAGAGCTATATGCCGATGATGCAGCTGGTTGCGCCCGCCGAAGGGGTGGTGATTTACGGCGATCCCGACCGGCGCTGGGGCAACCCGGATGTCAAACCGGGCATCGACGTCAACAAAGGGCAGATTCTGCTGACGATCCCGGAGATGTCCAATCTGGTGGTGGACTTCGAGCTGCCGGAGCAGTTCCGCAGCAAGGTGCGCATCGGCGACAAAGTGATTCTGACCCCGGATTCGATTCGCACGATGAAGATTTCCGGGGCGATTTCCCACATTGCCACGCTGCCGGTCAATCAGATCAGCTGGGACAGCAGTTCCCCGAAGATCTACAACTCCAAGATCAAGCTCGACCGCCAATACGGACGGCTGGTTCCCGGCATGAGTGTGCAGGTGGAGATCGTGACCAAAATTATTCCCAAAGCATTGTTCGTCCCGATCGAAGCGGTTTTTGAGAGCAACAACCGATTCTATGTGTACCGCAAGAATCTCTCCGGTCCCGCGGAGGTCGATGTGACCATCGGCGACTCCAACAACAGCATGGTGGAGATTCGCAAGGGATTGAACGAGGGCGATGTGGTGTTCCTCTACCGTCCTTATCAGCCCAAGAGTTCAGGCGGGAAGTAATCATGGAGCAGCCGACGCCCATCGTGCGCTTGGAGAATATCCGCAAAACTTATGATTCGGGCGATCTCTCCGTCGAGGTCCTCAAGGGAATCAACGTGGTGGTCCGCCCCGGTCTTTTTGTCGGGATTCTGGGCACGTCCGGCTCGGGGAAATCGACGCTGCTGAACATCCTCGGACTTCTCGATGTGCCCAGCTCCGGGATTTACGAGCTGGACGGCATCCGGGTGGACACCATGAACGACGACCAGCTCGCCGCCGAGCGCAACCGGAAGATCGGATTCATTTTCCAGAGCTTCAATCTGTTCCCGCACCTCACGATCGAACAGAATGTGGAAGTGCCGATGGTTTATGGCCGCATGCCGCGGCGGCAGCGGCGTCCGCGCGCGCTGGAGCTGTTGGATATGGTTCGGCTCGGGCACCGGCTCGGACACCGGCCGTCGCAGCTCTCCGGCGGCGAGTGCCAGCGTGTGGCCATCGCGCGGTCGCTGGCGAACAGTCCGAGTTTTCTCTTGGCCGACGAGCCGACCGGCAACTTGGACGAGGCGACCAGCGACGAGATTATGAAGCTCTTTCATTCGCTGAACCAAAGCGGAGTGACCATTATTATGGTTACGCACAATCCGTCGCTGGAAAGTCATTTTGACATGGTAATCCGCATGCGTGACGGGAGGACCGACGCCTTATGATGCGCGTATCGGACACGGTCGGGTTGGCTCTGCACAATCTTTTTCTGCACAAAGTGCGCAGCGTGCTCACTTCTCTTGGCGTGATTTTCGGCGTCGGCAGCGTGATTGCCATGCTGGCCATTTCCGAAGGGGCCAAGCGCGCCGCGCTTGAGCAGATCGAGGCGATGGGCATTGACAAGATCATTGTTTTCACCCAGCAGCCGGCGGCGGCAAGTTCCAGCGAAGGCTCCGGGCGCGCCGGAATGGTGCGGCAATACGGATTGAACGGTGTCGATCTGGCGCATTTGCGCGCGCTGGACAACGTCAAACACGTTACGACCGTCACCAACACGCGCAAGCCCATCCTTCGCGGCTTGCAGCCGACCGAATTGAATCTGGTCGGGGCCGATCCCGGCTTTCTCGAAGATTCCGGTTCGACCATCGCCGAAGGCCGCTGGTTCAGTTCCCTGGACATGCGCAACAATGCGTATGTCTGCGTGATCGGAAGCGATGTCAAACGCACCTTGTTCACCCTCGGTCAGCGCGGGATTGTCGGAAGCAGTCTGCGCATTGAAAACAATTATTACCGGATCATCGGCATTCTGGACAATTCCCGAGGGACGCAGTATCCGGGTTTGAGCAGTCCCAATACGATGATTCTCTTGCCCTCTTCGACCGCAAAAGTCGCCTACGACGGCTACTCTTTCGCGCGGGAAGGCAGCTCCTACAAGATCACCAAAGTGCGCTATGATCTCATGCTTGTGACCGTGGAACATCTGGAATTCATCGACAACACTTCCCGGCGGCTGCGCAATTATATGGAGAAGGCGCACCGGGCCCAGCGGGATTGGGGGATGACCGTGCCGCAGGATCTCTTGAAACAGCGCGAGGCGACGCAGAATATTTTCACGATTGTGATGAGTTCCATTGCGGGAATCTCGCTGATTGTCGGCGGCATCGGGATCATGAACATCATGCTTGCCAGCGTTTACGAGCGGCGCAAGGAGATCGGCACGCGCCTTGCGCTCGGCGCGCAAAAATCCGACATTCTCCGTCAATTTCTGGTCGAGACGGTTTTTCTGACGACGCTGGGCGGGGTGCTCGGCATCGGTCTGGGCATTGGCATTGCCAAAACGATCACGCTTTATTCGAAGATGCCCACGCAATATTCGCTTTGGAGCATCCTGTTGAGTCTGGGGATCGCGTCGCTGGTCGGAGTGGTGTTCGGAACCTACCCGGCATGGAAGGCGGCGCAGCAGAACCCGATCACGGTCCTGCGCGCCGAGTAGGAGCGGGACAGAACCAATCCGCATCGCGCCTTTTCCGGAAACCCGGTTCGGATTTCGGAAATGCTCCCACTTGCAAAACATTGTCCCGGACAGTATATTATGCAAGTGTTGCTGTATGGATTCTAACAGGAGTATGTCTGATATGCCGAATCATGTGACGAGGTCTTTCTTTATGCTGCCGGAACTGACTCAGATCAACCGGCTGCCGATGCACGGTTGTTCCGTGCCCTACGCCGATGCTCAAGGTGCTTTCCGCCGCAACTGGACACACTCCCCGCTGGTGAAATCGCTCGACGGCAAGTGGAAATTCAAATTGCTCAAGCAGGTCGAGGATACGCCGGAAAAATTCGCCGCCCCGGGCTACGCGGATCGCCGCTGGCATGACATCAATGTCCCCTCCAACTGGACGACCGAAGGGGTCGGCGACATCCCGTGGTACACCAATGTGCAGATGCCTTTCGACAACAATCCCCCGCTGGTCCCGGAGAAAAATCCGACCGGACTGTACCGCACGCGCTTCACGCTTCCGAAACGCTGGAAAAATCGCCGCGTCATACTCCATGTCGGCGCCGCCGAGAGCTGTTTGGAGGTCTATTGCAACGGCGACTATGTCGGCATGGGCAAGGATTGCCGTCTGCCCAGCGAATTTGATTTGACCGATTATCTCGACTTCGAAGGCGAAAATCTCCTCGCCTGCCGCGTAATCCGCTGGACGGACGGAAGTTATCTCGAAGATCAGGACCACTGGTGGATGGCTGGAATTTACCGCAGCTGCTACCTTTATGCCACGAAGGAAGATTTCTTCGAAGACATTTTCTCCAATGGCGACTGCGATCTGGCCACCGGCGAAGGACTTTTCTCCTGCGACGTCAAACTCGGCCATCGGATCGGCGCCTATGTGCCCGACGGCGGACGGGATGTCAACACGCTCGTCGGCAAAACAAAAGGGCCGACGCGCGATTTTCTGGTCAAGTGCCGCCTTTTTACCGCCGACGGCGAAGAACTCTGGAGCGACGAGCATCCGGTGAGTTTCTCCTACCGGGTGGATTATGACAAAACCAAGTTTGAAGCAAGACTTGCCGGCGTCGAATTCTGGTCGAGCGAGACGCCGGTACTTTATACGATGGTCTGCGAGCTTTATTCCGACGCTGGAAAAATTTTGGACTGCCGCTCCGCCCGGGTCGGTTTCCGGAACATCCAAATCGACGGAACCAATCTGCTTTTCAACGGCAAGCGCGTGATGATCCGCGGGGTGAACCGCCACGAGCACGACATGAAGCACGGCAAGACTTTGTCGCTGGAAGGAATGAAGCAGGACATTCTGCTGATGAAGAGTTTCAATTTCAACGCGGTGCGCACGTGTCACTATCCCGACGATCACCGTTGGTACGACCTTTGCGACGAATACGGGATTTATGTGCTGGACGAGGCCAACGCCGAGTGCCATGCCAATTATTCCACGCTCTGCCGCGATCCGCGGTGGAAAGAGTCGTTCGTCGAGCGGATGCGCCGGATGGTGCTGCGCGATCGCTCCCACGCCTGCATCTTCGGGTGGTCCACCGGCAATGAATCCGGCAACGGCGACAACCACATCGCCGCGATTGAGGCGACCCGGGCGCTGGATTCCAGCCGGATCATTCACCACGAGGGCGAGACCAAGCGTTTCTGGGCCCAGCGCGAAATGGATTTTCTCGGCGGGCACAACGAGTACAACAATCTGGTCAACCCCATGTATCCGACCATTGAAACCATCATCGATTATGCCTGCGATTCCCGCGCCGACCGCCCCGTGATCCTTTGTGAATACCAGCATGCCATGGGCAACAGCAACGGGTCGATGGCCGATTACTGGGATGCGTTTATGAAGTATCCCTGTCTGCAGGGCGGGTTTATCTGGGACTGGGTCGATCAGGGCTTGGAACAGACGCTCAAGGATGGGACCAAACGTCTGGCATACGGAGGCGATTTCGGCGAAACGGTGCACGACTTCGATTTCTGCTGCAACGGGATGATCGCGGCGGACCGCAGAGTGCATCCTGCCATGTATGAATTCCGTCATGCGGCTCAGATGATCCGTGTGGAGATGATTTCGGCCGAGCGTTTGACCTTTGCCATCCGGAACTTCCGCAATTTCCGCACGCTGGCGGATGTGGACGGCGCTTGGCGCCTGGAGAAAAATGGAGAAATCGTTCAGTCCGGCAAAATCGGCGCATTGGAAACCGCGCCGGAAACCTCGGAAAAATTCATTCCTCCGATCCGGCGCATGACCATTGCTCCCGGAGAGGAAGTTTTTCTGCTCTTTGATTTTGTGCTGAATCGCGCCGACGGCATCGTGCCGGCGGGCACGTTGATCGCCACCGAGGAGTTTGAGGTCACCGGTGCGTTTGAGGTTGCGAATCCGCCGGAGCAGGCCGGAGAAATTGCCGCGCCGGTGGAGATCACCGAGTCGGACGAAGCTTTTGTCGTCACCGTTGGCGATACGGAGCTTTTGATTCATCGGCATGATATGGACGGCACGCTCCGGCGCAAAGGCACGGTGATGCTTGAAACCTTGCCGCAGGCGAATCTCTTCCGCGCGTGCACCGACAACGACGGAATCCGCGGCTGGAGCGGGCAGGACAATAAAGTCATGGCGCGCTGGCTGGCATTTGGTCTGCAGGATCTTGCCGTGAGCAAAGTGAATGTGAATGCGGCGTTGCGTGACGACGGCGCCGCGCAGATTATTCGGCAAGTCCGTCTGCTCGGCCGGAACCGCAAGGCGCCGATCGACGTTGTTCAGCGGATCACGGTTCTGCCGTGCGGGACGATCGAATTTGAACAGGATTACACGCTGCCGGAATCGGCGCCGTCCATGCCGCGCATCGGGGTTTCGATGATGACTGTGCCGGGATTTGAGACGGTGGAATATTTTGGACGCGGTCCCTTCGAAAATTATCAGGATCGCAACCGCGCCGCCCGCGTCGGTTTGTACCGGACGACGGTCAAAGAGATGTATGAGGACACCTATATTCTCCCGCAGGAAAACGGCTGTCGCACCGATGTGCGCCGTCTGACGGTTTCGGGGAAGGCGGGGAAGCTATGTTTCCAAAGCAAGGACACTTGGTTTGAGTGCGGTGTCAGCCATACGACCGCGGCGGATCTCTTCGGCGCGTATCACCAGCACGAGGTCGAGTTCATGCCGGAGACGGTCATTACTCTGGATCTGCACCAGCGCGGACTCGGGACGAATTCCTGCGGACCGGAGACGCGCAAACCATATTGTCTGGACGACAAACATTATCAATTCTCGTTCACGCTGCGTGCGGAGGGGCCGGATCAGAAGTGATGAAGACAGCACAGATCATTCGGCGCATCGTTCCCGGAGAGTGGGGCGGCACGGAAACTGCGGTGACGGAAAACGCGTTGGCGCTGCGCGATTGTGCGGTGGAGTCGGAAATCTTTGCGACCAAGGCCTTGTGTCCGGTCGCATGGAGTTCGTACCGGACTCTTTCCATCCGCCGGTTCGGATATTTTTATCCGTATTTCCCAATGACCGCGGAACGCCGCGCGGCGCTCGACCGCAAAGGGGGAGATCCGGTGAGTTTTCCGCTTTTTCACGCGCTGATGCGCGGGAATTACGATCTCTTGCACGTGCACAATCTCGGGCGTCTGGCCCGGATGACCGGCATGGTCGCCCGGCAGAAACACATTCCCTGGGTGATTTCACTGCACGGGGGCTGTCTGGATGTCCCGCGGGAGGAGATGGAGGAACTGACTCGTCCGCTGGAAGGTTTGATTCCCTACGGGGGGGTGTTGGAACGGGCATTGGGATTGCGTTATGATCCGTTGACCCGCGCGGACGGGATCATTTGCGTGGGGGAGAACGAAAAGCGGTTGCTGGAAGCGAGCTATCCAGACAAACGCGTGCTGTTTCTACCCAACGGGGTGGATATGAAAAATTTCGCCCGTCCGGTCGAACCGGTCTGGCGCAAAAAGCTGAATCTGGAAGATGGAACCCGGTTGATTCTGACGGTGTCGCGCATTGATTATCAGAAGAATCAGAAATTGCTTGTTCCGTTTGCCGAGGAGCTGGCGCGGCGGGGGACGGCGGCGCATTTTCTGCTGATTGGGCCGGTTTCCGCGCGGTGGTATGCCGCGGATTTGCAGAAGCTGATCGACGAACGCGGATTGACCTCGATGTTTACGATTGTGCCGGGGCTGGATCCCGGCGACGACGCGTTGCTTGCCGCGTATCAGGAGGCGGATTGTTTCGTACTGCCGTCCCGGCATGAACCGTTTGGAATTGTGGCGCTGGAGGCGTGGAGCGCGAATGTGCCGCTGCTGGCGGCCAACGTCGGCGGGCTGGCCCGTCTGGTGCGCGACGGGGAGACGGGGATGCTTTTTGAATCGAATTCGCCGGAGAGTCTGCTTGCCGCGTATGACCGGCTCTGGCCGGTTGCGGAGCGGCTGCGGAGAAATGCACATCGCGAAGTGGAAGCGCATTACACTTGGACGCGTTCGGCGGAAAAGCTTTCCGCATTTTATCGCGAGATTGTCGAGTCCCGCGGGGCGGGGAGGGCGAAAGAATGAATCTCGGAAAACAAGAGCAGCTGGATCTCAACGGGGTCTGGTCGTTTGTGTTCCGCGAGGAGGGATTGCCGTCCGCGGCGGAACTGGCGCAGCTGGATTACCCGCAGATGGAGACGGTTCCGGGGTGTTTCGACACCTCGAGCGTCCATCGGTTTGCGCGCGGTTGCGGAGTGTACCGAAGAGAGGTCTTCATCGGCGGGCTTTGCCGACTGAACATCGGCGGGATTGGCGTTCGCGGGCGGGTTTTCTGGGATGGCCGGACGCTTGGAGAGCTTCCCATTCCGTTTGAAGACGAAGAATTTGTCTTTGAAGCGGGCGATGAGAAAGCGCATACGCTGGTCATTGCGGTGGACAACCGGATCGATGGATCAGACGACTCGCTTTGGGCGCCTTATTATGATTTTTATTCGCACGGGGGCATTTACCGGGACGTGTCCATCGGTCGGCTCGACCGGGAGTTGCGCTTTGTCGATTGCCGGGTGACGACGCTCGACGAGCGGACGCGAACGGTGCGGATCGATTATGAACTGGAGGGCGAAAAAGCCGGCGTGTCCCATCCTCTGGAATGCCGCGTTGACGGAAGATTGATCTATGCCTCCGGCGACGGCGGTATGCCCGCGCGCGGAAATTTCACTGTGAATTTGCCCGGCGCAGCGCTTTGGAGCGTTGACCATCCGGTGCTGCACACGTTGGAATTAAGCTGCAATCCGGCGGCAAAGACTTTTTGTGCGTTCGGCATCCGCCGCGTTGCGTTGCAGAATGGCCGGATCACGCTCAACGGCGAAGCCGTCAAGCTGATCGGGGTCAACCGGCATGACGCGCACCCCGACTTCGGCTATGCCGTGCCGGTTGCGACGGTGCTTCACGACTTAATGCAGATTAAGGCGATGGGGGCGAACTTCATTCGCGGCAGTCACTATCCGCAATCGGAGTCGATGCTGGCGCTCTGCGACCGACTGGGGCTTCTGGTGTGGGAGGAGACGCTCGGCTGGGGAAACAATCCCGGGTCGCTCAAGTCCCGGAAATTTTTGGACGCGCAGGACTGCATGGCGCGTCATCTGGTTCGGAAAAGCTGGAACCATCCGTCGGTGATTTTGCATGGATTTCTGAACGAGGTTTATTCCGATTGCGAAGAGGCCGAACCGGTGGTGCGGCATCTGGCGGAGCTGTTCCGGGAGCTGAATCCTTCGATTCCGGTGTCGTTTGCCACCTGCCGCGCCGAGGAGACGGAGCGGTGTGTGAAATTTGTCGATGTCATTGCGTACAACGTGTACCCGGGGTGGTATGTCGGGGATTTTCTGGCCGAAGAGTTTCGTCCGGAGGATATCGCCGCGCGTCTTGCTCAGGTGCGCAGCTACGCCAATTTGCCGGAAAACAGGGAGAAGGCGTTGCTGATTACGGAGATTGGCGCGTCGACGATTGCGGGCGCGGAGCCCGGCGACCGGTGGTCGGAGGAGTATCAGGCCGACGTGGATGAAGAGGCGGTGCGTCTGGTCATGCAGGACGATCGGTATTCTGGAATTGCGATCTGGCTTTTTGCCGATTCGCGCACGTTCCGGACGAAGGGGGCGGTCATGCGCCCCCGCTGTTTCAATAACAAAGGGATTGTCACGGAGCACCGGATTCCAAAACAGGCGTATCGGCGTCTGACGATGTTGCTTCGCGGCGGGAAAAACCGGAAAGAATCGTGAGTGATATTGTGGAGAACATAACGTGCAAACGCGGATTAAAGACCTCGCTGGTGCTGTTGGCCGGAGTGTTGCTGCTGGCTGGGTTCTGCGCGATTCATGAGTTTTGGCGGTATGGCGAGCTGGAGATGGGCGCATCGGAGGGAATGGTGGTGGCGCAGGCGCTGGAGATGCAGGGCAATCCCCCGGTTTGCGTGGCGCATCATGCGGTGATTTACGACTCCTACCCGCTTTTTCCGCTGATGCTCTCATGGCTGGGCAAACTTGGAGATTTTCCGATGCCGCTGCTGGCCCGGCTGCTGGCGCTGGCGGCGTTGCTCGGCAGTACGGTCATCGTCTATTTTTCCTCCGGGGGCTGGAAGAATCCGACCGGCGCGCTGGTGGCGGCGGGATTGTTTGTGTCAACCAGTCTGATGGTGGAGAAGAGCGCATTCGGGGATGGATACACGCTGTTCTGCTTCTGGATTCTGGCGGCGCAGGTGGTGTTTTTCCAACTGGGTGTGCATGCGGGACGATGGTCGCCGGCATGGGCGGCAAGTTCGGTGTTTGTGGGATTGGCCTTTTATACAGGCGGATTCGCGGCGTTCTGGTACTTTTTCCTCCCGCTGTGCTTCATGCGCAGGCCGATGAAGATTTGGCCGAGGCTCAAGACGCCCGGTTTTGTGATCGCGGTGGGCATTTTGCTGGCGGGAGTGCTGTTCTGGCTGCTGCCGCTGCTGCACTTGGGGAAAACGCTGCCCGTGCAGGGGCGCTGGCTCGACTTCGGCACGGCCGAAGAGCATCTCCGGCACATCCTCTTCTTTCCATTCATGGCATGTGTCCGATTGCTGCCGCTGGCGCTCCTGGCCTGGATTCCCTTCTGTCAGGCGCTCAAGAATCTGGACGACACGCCGCTGTGGAGCAGGTATTTGAGAACGTTGACGGTGGTGACGTTTCTGAGCATTTATCTGGGGTTTGTCTCGGATGCGCGCAGCATGATGCTTTTCATCGCGCCGCTGTCGATTCTGGTCGGAATGTATTATAACCGGGCGCGCCGGATGTACCTGATTCCGTTCCGGAAATGCACGGTGCTGTGCGCGTTCTTTACACTGTTCATCGCCGGAGCCTTCGCGGTTTTCTGCCTGACGCCGGAAGGGGTGCTGCACCGCTTTTTCGATCTGCCCAGATCGATCCGGTTCCGGGAAAGCGGCGACTATCAGATGTATGCGATCGCGATGGCGCTGGTGCTTTCGGCGGCGGGAAGCTGGATTCTGCTGACGGCGCGGCAGGCAAGGCTCTTCCTGGCGATGTATGTCGGCGCGGTGGCGATGGCGCTCTTCTATTGGATGGTGCTTTTCACTTACCGGGCGCAGGAGAGCCAGTGCCGCGACGCGGGGCTGGCGATCCGGGAGGCGCTTCTTCAAGGAAAAGCGCCGGAGGGAGTGCCGATTTACAAACATGCGATCTTCGATCTGCATAGTGAAGGATATTATTCGCAGCATCCATTCATTCGGATCAATCTGCTTTCGGATCTGCCTGATGATCAGGAGGTGGTCTATTTGTTGGGAACCGAATTTCCGCAGTATGCCAAACGGCGGTGGGAG
>JAQUYX010000236.1 GCA_028691615.1 Victivallaceae bacterium | reverse complement strand
GACACTCCAGTAGAGCGTCAGGCCCGACGGCAGATCGTAGAGGAACAGAAGCATGATGATCGGCATCGCCAGCATCATCTTCTTGTGCATCGGATCGACCGACATCGGGGTCATGTGCTGCTGAACAACCAACAGGCCAGTCATAATCAGGGCCAGCGGGTTGATCGGCAATTGAAAGAAGTAGAGCGGGATCGTCATCACGGTATCGGCCGCGGCGAGATCCTTCGCCCAGAGAAATGATACCTGGCGCAGTTCAACCGCGCCGTCCAGCGTGGCGTACAGCGCAAAGAACACCGGAATCTGAAGCAGAATCGGCAGGCAGCCGCCGAGCGGATTGACTCCTTCGGTACGCTGAAGCTCCTGCATCTTGCTCATCTGCAGCTGCGGATTGTCTTTGTACTTCTCGCGGATCTCCTTCATCTTCGGCTGGATGGTCTGCATCTTGCGCATCGAAGCATTCGCCTTCGCCGTGATCGGGTAGAACAGCCCGCGGACAGTCAGCGTCAGGAGGATGATGGCCACGCCATAGGAACCGATCAGCCCGTGCAGCGCCACCAGAACCCAGAGCAGCCCCCGGGCCAGGTAATCCAGCGGCCCCCAGGCCAGGTGCATGACGCGCGCCGCGCCGGGGTCGAAGCCGTTCAGGTAAGAGATGATTTTCGGCCCGTAATAGGCCTGGAATTGAAACGTCGCTTCCCCGTTCGGACCGAGGAGGAAATTCGGATACTGCGCGCCGACTTCGGCAACGATGTTCTTCTCTTTGAGTCCGCAGTAGAGAAACCGGTTCTGATAGAGGGTGAACGGCTTTTCCGCCTTGAGAAGCGAACAGAAGAATTTGTTGCCGACTCCGGCCCAGTCCACCTGCGGCGGCGGAATCACGTAGAAAGCGGACCCGTCATCCTTCTCGGTGCCCGCTTTCTTGTCGAGATACTTCCCTGCAACGGTCAACGCATCCATGCGATGCGAGGGAATCCGCACCATGTCGCCCGAATACATCGCCCACGGCGCGAGATCGCCGCCGTTGACGACCAGTTGCGAAAACAGAAGCGGAAGTGCCGACGCATTGCGGAACGTCACTTCGCAGGCGACCCGGTAATCCGATTCCAGCGTCCACGCCTGGGTCAGCAGGAATTCGCCGCCGGCGGCGTTGCGGAGACGGCGGGTGAGCGTATAGCCCTTCGCATCGTCGAGCTTCTCGGATTCCACCTTGACCAGCGTCCAGGGCGAGGATGCATCGAAAATCGAGAACGCGCCGACGCCGGTCAGCCCCTGATAGAGGTCGATCCGGTACTTGCGGGTGGAATCGAGGTACTGCGGGAAGGAGATCCGGTCGATCTTGCCCGTCTCCGGGACGAAAGTCAGGATCATCCGATCATTTCTGAGGATCCGGAACGGCTCCGGCTGAGGATGTTCCGCCGCCCAGACAGCGACGGAGTCGTCGCGCTCGGCAGCCTTGGGAATCAGCCCGAACTGGCGGGCAACCGGTTTGCCGACGATCAGGATGACGACGCAGACGGCAATGAAAACAAACGTCTCTTTATCTAATTTCACTGTTTTAAACCTGTTCCTGTGCAGGAAAATAAGCAATTGCAAGCGGCCAGCCGCCCGGACTCTCCCCGGACGCCGGCGTTCAGCGGGCGGCGGGAGGCTTCGACCGGGGCGGAACCGGATCCCAGCCGCCCCTGCAGAACGGCTGACAGCGCAGAAGCCGCCAGACAGTAAGACAACTCCCGCGCACTACCCCATGAACCCGCATCGCTTCGACGGCATAACGGGAACAGGAGGGCTCGAACCGGCAACAGTTCGGCAGCAACGGCGAGATCGTCCACTGATAAATCTTGATCAATCCAATCAGCACTCGGGCGGCGAGCCCGCAAGTTCCTCCGGAATCAGCCCGGCTTTCACCAGAAGCTGCAGCATCTCCCGGGTCGCCTCCTGCCGCTTCGCATCCGCCATTTTCCAGCGGGGAATCAGCAGCAGATGGCAGACGCCGATCCGATCCTTCAACAACCGGAAACTCTCCCACAGGAGACGGCGCGCCCGGTTGCGTTCGACTGCCAGAAGACTGTACTTCTTTCCGCATACGACTCCACACCGCAGTTTCCCGTCGGGAGCCGGAGCATACACGGCCAACATTCTGGAACCGACCAGCTTACTCCCGTCCCGCCGGATCTGGTCGAATTCATTTTTCAACCGGATCTTGTCCGCTTTCACGAGCGTTTTCTTCACTGTGCCGATTCCGTTGCGGGTTCGGCGCAACGCCGAAATCCCGCAGTTAACTATCACAAACTCAGGCGCTCAGACGCGCACGGCCCTTCTGACGGCGGCGCTTGAGGACCAGGCGGCCGCCCTTGGTGGCCATGCGGGCCATGAAACCGATCCGGCGTTTGCGACGACGATTCGAGGGTTGAAACGTTCTTTTCATGTTTTGATTCCTTCTATTCTGAAACTGATGTTCCCGTTATCAAAATTGCTCAAATACAGAAATTATAAAATACATCCATTCCCGATTTATTCAAGCGAAAAACAAAGAAGCGGGGAAAGATTTCCGAGAATCCGCCAAAAACGGGCAGGTCCGGAGATTCCGCCCTGCCCTCTTCCCGATTCCTCCGGTCATTATTTCGCCGCAACGGCGGACTCGACGTAGAAGACCGGAACCCGCCAGCCGGGAACCCGGAACGAACGTCCCTTGAGTGCCACCGGCGCACTGCCCAGCTTGTCGAAAGCGACCTTGTCGGCGCAGAGGTAGTATTCATGCGTGCCGTTCCGCATCAGAACGTAACCCAGGATCGGAACGGTGGTGGTGTCCAGCTTGAGGAGCGTTCCGGTCACCGAAAGCGCCGCGCCCTTCGAGAGATCGATGCCGAGATCCTTCAGCGCCTTTTCCGTCGCGAGGTCCATGACGGCAGGCTTTTCAACCGGCTTTTCCGCCTTCTTCTCTTCGACCTTGGCTTCGGGTTTCTCCACCTTTTTCTCTTCGGCCTTCGCCGCAGGTTTCTCCACCTTCTTCTCTTCGTCCTTCACCGCCGGAGTTTCAACCACGGGGGTCTCTTTCTTCTCTTCAACCTTCACCGGCGGAACGGGTTTCTCCTCTTCCGCCTTCTTAATTTCGCCGGTCACTTTGATATAGCGCTTCGCCGCATAAAGTTTGGTTCCGGCCGGGGGTTCAATCTTCGCCCATCCATAGCGGTCGATGTCGATTAGCTTGACCACGCTCCCCTTGGGGAGTGTGCCGTAAGTGGCGGCGGCGGGGTTGCCGGCGACATACATCTTGAGGGGGGCGGTGGCCTTTCCGGCATCGAGATAGACCGCCGAGTCATAAACCGGAGAGATGATCGGAGCGGCGATCTCATCAAAATCACCGGATTCCCCGAGCACCTCGACCTTGTA
>JAQUYX010000235.1 GCA_028691615.1 Victivallaceae bacterium | reverse complement strand
GGGAGCAGTGTGCCGCAGGCATGGCGGCAGGAAAGAGCCCGGGGAGTCCGTCTCCCCGGGCTCTTTCGCCATTTGGTCTGACAAGTCCGGCAGAGGGGTATCCCGCAAAATTCATTCTTTTTCGGCCTTTCCTCTTGACAAACCATCCGGGATGCTTCATAATATAGAGAGCTAAGTGAGATAAACAGAAAAGCAGAGAGATTCCCGTATGGATGCGACAGAACAATTCTTCTCGGACTTCCGGCTTTCCGGACGGTTTTCACTGCACGAGGAGGTGGCGGAATACCTGATCGGCGGCATCCGTTCCGGAATCCTGAAGGGCGGCGAAAAGCTGCCGAGCCTACGCGACCTCGAAAAGCAGTGGGGAATCAACTACTGTTCGCTCAAACTCGCCACCGCGCTGATGCAGGAACGCGGATTCGTCTTCAAGCAGCACGGGCGCGGAGTATTCGTGATTCCGCGACAGGAAATGTTCCGCCGGGTGATCGTCTACACGTCGAAAATAAACGACCGCCCCGAGGACAACAGCTACTATTCACTGCTGCGCGACTTCGTGCTCGCCAAACTCCGCGAGCGCCGGATCGACTATGTGATCAGCGAAGACGCCCGGCCGGAGGAGGAGCACGACCGGATTCCCTCCGACGTCGCGACGCTGATTTCCGGCGGAGAGGCCGACGCGATCATCGGCATCAAGATCCACCAGTGCGACAAAAAATGGTTTTACCCGCTGCCGGTCTGCAAGAGCATCGGGATGAACATCATCCCGGTGAAATGCCGGGACATCATGCAGAAGCTGTCCGAATACGGCTGCCGCCGCCCGGCGCTGATCGCCCCCGCCGAACGCAAGGCGCAGGGCGGTTGCTCGCTGAAAGAACGGTTCGCCGCCGAAGGGCTCGATTTCCCGGAAGACCGGCAACGCCTGCTCTACCCGGAAGAGGAACTCAAGGAACACAACTGGGGCGAAATCGGCTACCGGGCGGCCCGTCTGCTCCTCGACCGCCCGGCGGAACTCCGTCCGGACGCCCTCATCGTCTACCCCGACGGCGCAGTTCACGGCGTCATCCAGGCGATCCTGCAACTGGGCATCGATGTGCCCGGTCAACTGCGTATCTTCTTCCACCGCAACGTGGAGCTGGGGTATTTCTGCGTGCTCCCCGCCGATTACATGGACGTCAAAATCGAAACGGCGGCCGATATCCTGATTGCAGACCTGTTTAACAACGGAGAAAGGAACTGAGGGATGAGGAAACATTTCACACTGATCGAATTATTAGTAGTGATCGCCATCATCGCAATTCTGGCGGCGATGCTGCTGCCCGCGCTCAACCAGGCGCGGGCGAGAGGGAAAACGACCAAATGCACCTCCAACCTCAAGCAGATCGGGCTGGTTTACGCCGCCTACCTCGGCGATTTCAACGGCTGTTACATGCCGGCCGCCTGGGTGGATTCCGGGAAACTGTATTACCAGAAAAACTGGTCATGGTTCAACTATCTTTACCGCGGCGGTTATGTCGGGGACGGCCAGACAGCGGGACAACCGGCGACCTGCGCGACGCGCACCGGCCAGCGTCCGCTGGGAATCTGGAATTGTCCGGAGGGATTCGTCTCCGCTCCCACCGACTGGAACAACCAGCAGGTCCACTACGGCATGAACGCCGTGACGTTTCAGGACGCGTTCTTTAAGGAGTCCCGGCTGCGCACCCCCGGACAGATTCTGCTCCAGGCGGATTCCAACCTCTCTTCCTCGCTGTGGAATCCCGACACCACCACCGGTCATAAGATCGACTTCCGCCACGCCGAAGGCGCGAACATGCTCTGGTGTGACGGCCACGCCGCCGCCTCGATCAAACCGGGAGAGATCAAGGCGCGCTGTACACAAACGCCGACCGCCATGCCGTGGCTGTGGTAGCAAATAGGAGAAGGAAGAAAAATGAAACAATATGCCCTGCTTGCCGCTGTTCTCCTGGGAGGATCCCTCATGGCGGAGACATTCCTCCCCGGCCCCTTCGAAGGAAAGAAACTCCCCGCGACCTGGAAGTGCAACGTTCCCGAATCCGCCGCGGTCACCGACGGAGTGCTGCAAATCGCCTCCGCAAAAAAAGAAACAGGACTGCGTTCCGCGAAATTTCCGCTCAAACCGGACGCCCGGTACTACGCCGTGATGCGGATGCGCTCACTTTCCGGACCGCTGGCGATTCGTGCCGGATTCGTCGGGAACCGGTGGAAATGGGTGGCGACAGAGTCTTGCGAACTCTCCGGCGACTGGCAATGGTATGTCGTGGAACGAAAATCCCCGGCCGCACTGGAATCCGCCCCCACCGTCTGGGCCCAGTTCGCGGTCCCGGCCGGAAAAAAGATCGAAGTGAGCGACTACGGGTTCTCCACTTTCAGCATGGACCCCGCCCAGTTCCCGGATACCCTCCGGGGAGCCCCCGGTTCTTATCCGGAAGGATGGTTCCCTTATACTTATCAGAAAATCGCAAACGGCGAAAGCGGGCTCTCCGACGATTTCCAGACCGACGGGCAAAAATTGACCATGCGGCTCTGCGCCCGAAACGCCGACGAAATCGTGCAGTCCGCCATTCTGACCATGCCGAAGTCGGGCAAAGTCAATTTCACCGTCAAAATGCGTTCGGCGGACGGAACCGCCAATGCAAAACTGTTCCTGATCGGCGACAATTACAAATGGTGCCCGTCGCGGGAAGTCACCGTCACCGATTCCTGGCAGACCTTCGTCCTTGCCGCCCAATTCCCGATGAATCCGAAAAACGATGAGTTCCGATGCCGGGTGGATGTCAGAAAGGGCGGAGAAATCATCATCGCCGACCTGAAAATCGAGCTGGTTCCCTGACCGAAAGGGTTTCCCCGATGAAATATTTGGTTTTGCTTCTTCTCTCCTCCTGTCTCGTCTCTCCGCTGTTCGGCACGGACGACCTGCTCGCCAACGGAAATTTCGACTTCGACAGTTGGAGCTGGCGGCGAAGCAGCAGCATGCACACCACCGCAAACCCCAAAGTGAACGCGGGCTATCTGGAAAAACCGGAATTTGACGGAAGTACCATGCGCCTCAAGCCGGGAATTACGATGAACAGCGAATCGTTCGACGTCGAGCCAGACGCCGACTACACGCTTCTGGTTCGGATGAAAACCGCCGACGGCAAGACCGCCGGGAACTCCGTCCTCTTTCTGATCAATCCCTTCTGGGAATTTCAGCGCTTCGAGTGCGCGCCGGGGAGCGAATACAAAACGTACCAGGTGAAAGGCCGCTTTCCGCGCCATCCGTTCAACATCGCCTACGCCCGCATCGACTCCGGCGACAACAACCTCATCGTCGACCGGGTCGCCGTGGTCAAAGGCGACGCCAACGACTTTCCGCCGCTGCCCGAACGCCGCGCCGGACTGACCG
>JAQUYX010000053.1 GCA_028691615.1 Victivallaceae bacterium | reverse complement strand
GCGGTGAGTGCGTTGCTGACGTTGCTTTATTATTTGGTGCGCGCGGGGGTCTTCCGTTCCCGCGACTGAGCGGGGGAAGGCAGATGGTGCGGTCGGACATTCCGGAAAGATATGGTATCATTGTATGGCCAGAATAGACAAGAGCAAATTCTCTGCAAATTTCAAGCGCGATTACGGGATGATTTTCGCGGTTGCGCTTTTTTTCCTGATTGTCGTGGCGGAGGTGGTGATCGCGATCGGGACTCCGATTTTGATCCGGCAGGAATCGGTATGGGCGCAGCGGGTCGCGCGGCAGCGGATGATTTCCTCGTTTGACTACCTTCAGGCCATGGCATGGCAGGGACTCAAAGAGAAAAAACTGCAAGGGGAAGCCTCGATTTTTGTTGCGACTTGTGATTTGCTTGGAATCTATTTACGCGAGAACAGCGGGAAGCTTAACGCGGCGGAGATCGCATCTGTGAGCGAGACGCTGGAGGCGATGCAGCAGTTGTATCAGCGCATGAGTACGCGGGGTGGCTTTTCCGGGGAGACGGAGTTGAAATTCAATCATATTCTCAAGGAACAGAGCGAGCGTCTGGATCAGGTGAGCAGACGGGTCGGCCTGACGCAGGAGGAGTCCTTCGATGAATGAGATATTGAAGGGGATTATTCATCGATTTGCCGGAAAACATGTGGCAGTCGTTGGCGATCTGATGCTGGATATGTATGTCTGGGGACGTGCGTCGCGGATTTCTCCGGAGGCGCCGGTTCCGGTTTTGGAGGTCGGCAAGGTCACCAGTTGTCCCGGGGGCGCGGCCAATGTGATGCGGAATGTGGCAACACTGGGCGGTCGCTGTTCGGCATTCGGAGTGATTGGGGATGATGAACACGCTCAGATTTTGCGAGACGAACTTGCGGAGTATTCCGTGGACACATGCGGGATTGTGGTGGAAGCCGGTCGTGGAACGACATGCAAGCAGCGGGTTGTGGCCGGAACGCAGCAGTTGCTCCGGATTGACTACGAAAAAATTGTTCCGCCGACGGCGGAGATTTTAGCACAGGTAGAGAAGGCTCTGGGCGATCTGATTGTTGGCGGAGCAGTGGATGCGGTTATTTTTGAAGATTATGCGAAGGGGCTGCTCAACAGCGCGATGGTTTCGCGGTTGAACAAGCTTGCGCTTCGCAACGGGATTATCACTTTGTTGGATCCGAAGCCGGGCAATTTGCTTCCGGTGCGCGACTTGTGCGTGATGAAGCCGAACCGGCAGGAGGCGATGATGCTTGCGGGAGTGATTCCGGTTGCCGGTGCCGACGATGCGGCCCGGTGGAAGGAGTTGGATCGTGCGGCGGAGACGCTTCTGGCGGACTGGAATATGAAATACCTTCTGATCTCTCTGGCGGCGGACGGCATGGCGTTGTACGATCGCGATTCCGGGAGGCGGGAGTTGATTCCGACCCGCGCGAAGGAAGTCTTTGATGTTTCCGGTGCGGGCGACACGGTTATGGCGGCGTTTTCTCTGGCGATGAGCGCCGGAGCGACGCCGAAGGAAGCGGCGGAACTGGCCAATTTTGCGGCGGGGATTGTCGTTGGGAAACTGGGCACGGTCACGGTAAGCGCCGAAGAGCTGGCGATGGCGTAGCGCGATGAAAGAGACAAATGCGGTCTTGGTGCCGTCGCGTAAGAAAACGCTGATCGGGCTTTTTTGCGGGTGTATTGCTGCAATTTCCTATGGGATGAATCCATTATTTGCGTTGCCGCTTTATTCGGCGGGGATGGCGACTTACAGCGTATTGTTTTACCGGTATTTTTTTGCGATCGTGATTCTTTTTGTGCTTCTGAAATGCAAAAAAATCCCTCTCGGGTTATCGCGGGAGGACTTTTGGTATGTGCTGATCGCGGGCTTGTTGATGGTGGGGTCCTCGCTCTCGCTTTTTCTTTCGTATCGGAGAATGGATGCGGGGATTGCTTCGACGCTGCTTTTTGTGTATCCCTTGATGGTGGCCGGAATTATGACGGTTTTCTTCCGGGAGAAACTGTCACCGGTGACGGCGGGGAGCATTGTGTTTGCGTTGGCGGGAATCTCTTTGTTGTACCGGGGGGGGGACGGGAAATTGCTGGACACGCGCGGGGTGATTCTGGTGATGACTTCGTCGTTGACTTACGCCTGCTATCTGGTGCTGGCCAATCAAGCGGTGCTCCGCAGGATGAATTCGATGAAGTTGACGTTTTATATTCTCTGTTTCGGGGAAATTGTCTATCTGATTCTTCTTGGCGGCGGACGAAATTTGCAGAGTCTTCCCTCGCCGTCGACATGGGTCAACGCGGTGATGCTGGCGTTGGTTCCGACGGTGATTTCCTTTGTGTGCACGGCTCGTTCGGTGGCGCTGATCGGCTCGACGCCGACGGCGATTCTCGGAGCGCTGGAACCATTGACGGCGGTGTTTTTCGGGATTCTGATTTTTCACGAAAAACTCACACTGCGTGGGGCGGTCGGGATTCTTCTGATTCTGTCGGCGGTGACGCTGGTGACGCTTCTGAAGCGGAGAGGAGAGGAATCTCCATTGGCAAATTCCCCGGAGAAGGGTAGTTAGACGACACTGCCAAACGTCGCGCCGTGTTTTCCTCCGGCTCGGAAAAAGCCTGAACCGGTGGCGTTTCGGCTGGTTCCGCTCCGCGTCATTTTGGCTCAAAACCTTCCTTTTCTTCCTTTTTTGGATCTGTTTTGACGTGGTCTACCTTGCTTTTTTGGGAAACAAGAGTAGGTTCTCAGCGCTGCAAGGAGGGGGCGATTGCGCTTTCGTGTTTTTTTTGAGAGATGTTGCGGGGAAAGTTGCATACGAGGGACGGAATGGGGGGAGGGTAGAGGATGAGAACGGGGGATTCATGGTTGCTTTTTCTGCGTCGGAATCCACCCGGATTCCACTGGACGATGTATATTCTTTTTCTGTCGCTGCTGGTGATGGTCAATCTTGGATTTGAGTATCTGATTCCGCGGCAGTACGACGAGGTGCTGTCGATCATCCGCTGGACGGATGAT
The DNA here is from genome assembly GCA_028691615.1 of Victivallaceae bacterium. GTDB lineage: Bacteria > Verrucomicrobiota > Lentisphaeria > Victivallales > Victivallaceae > JAQUYX01. The sequence goes on along the minus strand of JAQUYX010000053.1, from coordinate 13,022 downwards.
TTCATTTGTGCATCGTTTTTCATCGACGTGGTCTGGAGGTTTTGCGCGAGCGAAAAACGTTGGCGTTTTTTTCTTCGCATCGGCTGGATTGATCTCCTCGCGAGCATACCGCATTTTCACTTTCTGCGGATCGGGAAATTCGTCTATGTTTTCTCGATTGTCCGCGACATCCGGTCAGCGGGACGGCTGTTTCAATTCCTTTTCGCCAGCAAAGTTTCCATCACACTGCTTTTCTCCTTTTTGGTCTTTGTGGCAAGCATTATCATTGCGGCACTCTCGGTGCTTTATTTCGAAAAGAACGTGCCGCATGCGACCATTGTCACCGCCGGGGACGCCATGTGGTGGGCGCTGAATCTGGCCAGTACCTGCGGCAACACAATTTGCGTGCCGATCACGTTGCCGGGGCGTGTCATCGGTGGCATCCTGATTGTCATCGGGTACGGGCTTTTCTCCATGAATGCCGGAGTCCTTTCCGGCTGGTTCCTGCGGAATCTGGCAACGGTGGAGAAAGCCAAAGCGACCCGGGAAGGCTTGTCTCCCGCGACCGACGAAGAAAGCACTTCGGAGCAGCCGCGGGAGACCGGAGATCACTCTCCGTGAGCGTGTCCCGCGGGCTCGACGTAATGATCGAGCCACTGGGAAATGAAGTGGCAGTTTTCCTTTATGGATTGGTCGCCGACGGTTTCCTGGAATGGAAACGTTCCGGCATGTCCGTCAACATAGAGGAAATTGCTGCGATCCTTGTGACGTGTGGCGTCGATCTGATCTTTCCAATCGGCAGGCTCGCTCATTCCCGGATAACACTGATGCTCCACGGGGACATTGTTTTCAAAGCCGCGTTCGGAGAGGACAATCCGGGATGAGGCGTTGTAAAGACGGCTGACCGGACGGCCGAATGTGAGCATGGCGTTGACCATGTAGCTTTGAATCCCGTCGTCCTGATTGTACCCGCGATCTGCGGGACAGCGCAGACAGCGGATGTGATAGCCGTAATGATCAAGCAGCGCGGTGAACCATTGCGGTTCCCCGGGCAGCTCCTCCGGAGAAGCGAACGTGCCGGTGTGAATGACCGGAAAGGCGTCCCGATAGTCGGCGGCATACATTTGGAGCGCCAAGCCCGACTGCTTGAGATTGCTCAAACAAGAGATGGTATGTGCTTTGGCGCGCGCGCTGTTGAGCGCGGGCAGCAGCAGTCCCGCGAGAATTGCGATGATGGCGATAACGACCAATAGTTCGATCAAAGTGAAGTGCCGTGTTTTGAGAAGACGGCAAATTGCGATATTTTTCATCGGTAAAATTACCTTGCGTCAAAAGAAATAAGATAGGGCAGGAGATTTCCCGTTCCCGAAACGATGTTCGGTGGAAATGCAGAGATAATTTAACGGGGAATTGTCTCCATGAACGCCCCCCCGGAAGGCAAGGATGTGCGCGCCGGATTGCGGCGACTTTTGTCTGTGCCGTTTTTGGGGGAATCGATCAATTCAAATGGGAAAAAAGTCCGGGCGGTGCTCTTCCCTGAGGCAGCTGATGGGTTGCCGATGGCCGTTTCGCCACCGGAAGGAAGCTCGGACGATCCGAGGTTGGAAAAGACGGTAATTCCAGCGTGCCGGAGCGGGGAAGCAAATGCATCAACCCGGCGCAGATCGGACAGAAGATCTCCAGTTTCTGCGCGTGGGGGGCGTTCTCTTCGGCGAGAAACCCCGGCTGGGTCGCGAGCATTTGCGTCAAAGCCTTCAACCGTTCCGGGACGCCGTCCTCCCGGTGTGCGCTCTCGTGGCACAAAGTGTGCAGAAAACTCATCCCGAGCAATAAAACGCTCAGGAATACCGCACAGTTTTTTTTGAGCCAGACAAAACGCATTCCATCATCCTTTAGAAAATTACGGATCGGCGCATGAAATTCAGCAGATCACCGTCTCTTTGAGCAGTCGCTCCATTTCCGAATCAAATTCAGCGGCGACCGCTTTTAATTTTTTCCATGTCGCTTCACTCAAATCAATTCCCTCCAGACGGTTGCGTTTCTCCGCCTCCGCCTCTTTCTGCCCCGCGTAATAAACGCGGGTCGCACCTTCCGCTTGCTCGCATTCGTTCAGCTGCGTCAGCATCCTCGCCATATCGCGCTTGAAATCGTCGGGATTGCGCAGGCAATCGATTTTCATTACGCCGAATGCGTGACTGACCCGCGCGGAGACGTCGCCCTTGGGAATGTCGCAGACTTGCTTGCCGAAATCACTTCCGGAGGCGATTGCGGAGAGAATGTCCACCATGACCGCCAGTCCGTAGCCTTTGTACCCGCTTTGCGCCTCCCCGAATCCGCCCAGCGGCAGCAGCCCGCCGCCGCGCCGGTGGAGCATGTCGTCGAGGAGTTTTCCCGCGTCCGAGGTCGGATGCCCGGTTTTGTCCACCGCCCATCCTTCCGGGAGCGGATGCTCTTCGCGCTGGTAGACTTCGACCTTGCCGCGCGTCACCGCCGTGGTCGACATGTCCAGCACAAAATTTTTCCCGTCGGCGCCCGGCGCGGCAAAGGCGAACGGGTTCGTGCCGAACATCACTTCCCGCGCGAAGGTCGGGATTCCCAGCGCCGCGGTATTGGTCATGGCGATTCCGATCATGTCGTGCTTCAACGCCATCATCGCGTAATAGCCGGCGATTCCGAAGTGATTGGAGTTGCCGACCGCCGCGAACGCCATGGAAGTGTGCTCGGCTTTTTCCAAAATCTGATTCATCACCGAAATGCTTACCGCCGCTCCCATCGCCCCGTCCGCGTCCACGACCAGGGAAACCGGGGTTTCCGTCAGAATACGGACGTTCGGAGAAGATTTGATCTGCCCGCTTTTCAGCCCTTTGACGTAGCGATCCAGCCGCGCGACTCCGTGCGACGGAATATTCCTGAGATCCGCCCGCACCAGAACATCCGCGCCGTCATGCGCATGTTGTGCGCTCAGTCCGCAGCGCTGAAAGATCGTTTCACAGAACACGGTAAGTTTGTCGGCATGAATCTTCATAGAAGGCGTTCTCCTGCGTTAAGACGGCACTGCCGTTAAGATTCCTCTTCAAAATTGCGCAGATCTTCCAGCTCCTGCTGAAGCTCGGCAATTTCATCGCCGAGTTTTTCGCACTCCGGCTCTTCCGGGAGAAATGCCGGATCATTCAGCTGCGCAAGCGTCTGGTCGATGCTTTTCTCCAATTTGAGCGCGGATTTGAGCTGCGTTTGCGCTTTTTCTCCGTGCAATTCGCGACATTCCTCCTCGAAGGAGTGAACTTGTTCCACCATCGGGAGAAGAATTTCCCGCAGCTGCGCTTTCCTCTCGTCGCCGACCCGGTCGTACTCTTGCACGAGACGTTCATGGCGATCTTCAAGATAGTTCAAAAAGCTCGTTTCCGCCGCTGCCGATTCGAACGGCAGAGTGTCCCGCCCGAACAGTTCGGCGAAGAGATCGCTGAATTGCATGTTCCGTCCATAAGCGGCATTGAGCATATATGCGTCGATCTCCACCGGCGTGAGGGGCGAGCCGATGGAGAGCAGAATTTTCCCGATCGCCAGACTCTCTCCCGCCGCTCCGTCGAGCGAGAAGAGATCGGGAATTGCCTCCTCCTCGTCCTCCGGGTCTTGGGCGTCATGCGAGTGACCGCATTCGCAGGTGTGACCGGATTCCGGCGAAGGCGCCGAGTCGTCCGGGGCACGCACCAGCGTCGAATAGGAGCCCGAAAAATCAATCTCGTAGAGGGAATCTCCGCTGAGAAAAAATTCGTCCAGCGAGAGTGCCGGATTTTCCAGAACTTCCGCGTCCGCAAAGAAGTGCGCCCAGCCGAGCTGTTCCGGAATTTCGTGCATGTCGTCAAAGACCGCGATCTGCGTGTCCAGTCCCTGCGAAAGTGCGTGGTAATAGGTTTCGTCGGCGGGGCGTTCCGCGGCCTTCTGATACGAGCAGGCGATGATGCCTTTGCCCCAGTCCGCGATGGTGCAGACCAGTGCGTCCCCGCTGGAAAAATTGTGCTTGCGGTAGAATTTTTTGAGGTCGAACACGCGTAGTTTCACCTGCGCCGCCGCCCCTTTCTGATCGAGTCTGGCCTTGTTTTCGGCGTCCTCCGCGATCAGATAGTCTGAAAGCTGCTCCGCGCCGAGCAGCAAATGGCAGCGCAGATATTTTTCCAGCGGAACGTCGATCGTTTTGAGCGGGAAAATTGCTGTTCCGTCTTCTTTAAGCTCGACTTCGGATGGAAAAACCTCCGGCGAGGTGAATGCCGCGAACCGATGTCCCGGCACCAGAAGCCCTTCGTCGATCTCCTCTTCCGTCGGAGTCACAAGAAACTTTTTTCCTTTGAAAAAACTCTTTTTCGGAAAATACCGCATCTCCACGGCGAAAAGCCGGTCGTCCGAATCCAGCAGCCGCTTGACCCGTTCGGCCAGACCGTCCGGCGCGGGATCGGCGATTGCCGCGACGGCTTCCGCGCAGGAAAAACTTTTGCGGCGGAAGAATTTCTCCAGCGTTTTTTCGATGATTGCGATGGAAGTTTTTTCCGCAGAATCCGGCATACTTCTATACTCCCGCTATTTTCGACAGTTTTTCAAACAAGAATTTCCGCAGCATGATCTCCAGATCCGCCTGTTCGTAAGTCTTGAGCGTATCGATCGTCAGCGCGTCTTCGACGTTGAATTCCCCGCTGGAAAGTCTGCGCAGCGATGTGAGCACCGCACCGCACCCGAGCTTTTCGCCGATGTCCGCGGCAAGCTGCCGGATGTAAGTCCCTTTGCTGCAACGGACGGTGAATGCGCACTCCGGCAAATTCACCGAATCCACCCGGATGGAATGGATCGTAATGGGTTTGCTCTCCCGTTCGACCTCGATTCCCTTGCGCGCCAGTTCGTAGAGTTTCTTTCCGTCCACTTTGACCGCGGAAACCATCGGCGGCTTCTGCATCTGTTCTCCGACAAACGTGGCGATCGCAGTACGCAATGCCTCTTCGGTGACGGCGGAGGGATCTTTTTCTTCGACAATCTTGCCGGCCATATCCCCGGAATCGGTGACGACGCCGAGCCGGAGCGTGCCGCTGTAAACTTTGTCCTGTCCGCTGAACTTATCGCTCAACCGGGTGAATTTGCCCAGCAGCACGACCAGAAGTCCGGTCGCTTCCGGATCGAGCGTCCCGCAATGTCCCACCTTCGGGATATTAAATCTTGAACGCACGAAATTAACGACATCAAAACTGGTCCATCCTGCCGGTTTGTCCACCAGGATTACTCCGTTGGAGTTGAACGTCGGCAGACGGTGTTTCTCCGGATGATATTTCATTTGAACATATTTCCCACTTCTTGCGTCAAGAGCTTCGCCGTCTCTTCGAGCGTTTTTCCCTCGAAGGTAATTCCGCAGGCCATGGCATGACCGCCGCCGCCGTGCCGCGTGGCCATCTCCCAAAGCGGCAGCGCCGCGTTTCTGCTGCGCAGCGAAACCTTGACCGCATTGTTTTTGTCATAAATCAGCGCGGCGATCTGCACATGCTCTACTTCCCGAACCAAGTCGATCAGGCTTTCGCCGTCTCTCATGTCAAAGTGGTACTTGCGAAACAGCTCCTCCGGCAGTACCGCGATCCGAAACTTTCCGTCGAAAAATTCAAACGTATGCCGCTGAATCATCTCCGCTTCAAACTGCTGCTGATGCAGTGTTTTGGAGAAAAAAGCCAGATCCACCACGCGCGGCTGATCCGCCCCGCGTTGCAGGAGTTCCGCCGCGACGCGAAGCGCTTCCGGCGTGGTGTTGCCGAATCGGAAACTGCCCGTGTCGGTCGACAGCCCCAGATAGAGCATAGTCGCCGCCTGCGCGTTGACCGGCCACTGCGCTTCCATCGCCAGATGAAAAACCGCTTCGGAAGTTGCCGCCGCGTCCGGGTAAACACAGTTGCAATGCCCCGGCACCCGGTTCCCCTTGTGATGGTCGAGATTGAAGATGCCGCAGCCCGGAAAATCTCCGATCGTGCGCATCTTTCCCAGTTCAATGCGTTCGGGCGTCGCGCAGTCGAGCACCGCCAGCATATCGGGAGCGCCGTTCAAGTGCCTTGCGGCCTCCTCGAGCGTTTCGGCGATCAGCATTCCCTCCAGCAGGGGGCGGAATTTGTCCGTCCGCTCCGCGCTGAGGAGTGCGACGGCTTTTTTCCCGGCTCCGCGCAAAATCTCCGCGAAGGCGCAAGCCGATCCGATGGCGTCTCCGTCCGGGCGCTGGTGCGCCGCAACGACAATGCGTTCGCCTTTTTTCAGAAAATCGATTCCGGCGCGAAGCGTTTCGCGCACGGCATCATGATTCGCTTTCATTTTTGCCGGACTCCTCCGCTTCGAGCGAATTGAGCAAAGCGAGCACCCGGTCGCCTTCGGCGATCCGGTCGTCGGAGCGGAAATGAAGACGCGGGGTGTATTTGAAAGCCAGATGCTTGTTGATGAAGCTCTGAATTTCTCCGCGCGCATCGAGCAGCGCGGTGAACGCCGCGTTTTTCTTCTCCTTGTCGGGGGCAAAAATGCTGACCGACACGTTCGCATTGCGCAGATCCGAGGACGTCGTCACATCGAGCACGGAGACGAACGCTCCGGCGGGGAGCAAGGCGAACTTTTCGATCGCCTCGCCGATCACCCGTTTGAGTGCCTGATTGACCCGTTCAAGCCGGTCGAGTTTGATCGGCATATTACAGCGAAGCCTTTTTCAGTTCAATGTCGAAGCATTCGATCTCGTCGCCTTCGAGGAAGTCCGCGAAGTTGTCCAGACGGATTCCGCATTCGAATCCGGCCTTGACCTCCTTGACGTCGTCCTGAAAGCGGTGGAGGGACGCAATTTCGCCATTGTAAATGAGTTCCGTTCCGCGGAAGACTCTGGCCTTGCCGGAAACTTTGATGATCCCGGAAAGCACTTTGCATCCGCAAATCTTCGGGCCTTTGCTCAATTCGAAGATCTGGAGAATCTTCGCCTTGCCGAGCGAATTTTCGTGCTTCTCCGGCGCGAGCTTGCCGGCCAACGCGTCGGTGATCTCTTCGAGCAGCTCATAAATGATGCTGTAAAGACGGATCTCCACGTTGTTCTTTTTGGCCAGATCGTTGACGCCGGGGTTGACTCTCACGTGGAACCCGACGATGATCGCATTGGAAGCCGCCGCGAGCATGACGTCGTTTTCGGTGATGGAGCCGACCGAGTTGGCGATCACGTCCGCCTTGACTTTTTCGCTGGGCAGCTTGGCCAGCGATTGCGCGATCGCTTCGCCGGAGCCGCGCACGTCGGATTTAATCAGCAGATTCAACGCCAGCTGCGACGAATGATTGAGCTTGTTGAAGAGATCGTCCACACTGGCAATCGCGCTGACCGAACTGGTTCCGGCGCGGCGATCCGCGACCTTCTCCTCCGATTCCTGACGCGCCGCCTTTTCGGTTTCGCGCACGTAGAGCTTGTCGCCGGCTTCCGGGACCGCCGAAAGACCGACCAGTTTCACCGGAGTCGAGGGCGGAGCCTCTTGCAATTTTTCGCCGTGGTCGGAGATCAGCATTTTGACTTTGCCGTAGGCCTCGCCCACCACGAAGGGATCGCCGACCCGGAGCGTGCCGTTCTTGACCAGCACGTGCGCGGTTGCGCCCAACCCCGGTTCAATCTGCGCTTCCAGCACGATGCCGGAGGCCTTTTTCTTGAAATTCGCTTTGAGTTCAAGCATTTCCGATTCGAGCAGAATCCGGTCGAGCAGATCGGTCAACCCCTTGCCGGTTTTTGCCGAAACCCGCACCGTGCCGACGTTGCCGCCCCAATCTTCACTGGCTAAACCATTCTGCGACATGTTCAACAGCACTTTGTCCGGGTCCGCGTCCGGCAGATCCATTTTGTTCATCGCCACGATGACCGGAACTTTGGCCGCCAGCGCGTGGTTGAGCGCTTCGACCGTCTGCGGTTTGAAGCCTTCGGTGGCGGATACGACCAGAATTGCGATATCCGTGGCATTCGCTCCGCGAGCGCGCATGCTGGTGAACGCTTCATGTCCGGGGGTGTCGATGAAGGTGATCTTCCGGTTTTTGTAAACGACCGTGGAGGCGCCGATATGCTGCGTGATCCGACCGGCTTCCCCTTCGACCACATGCGTGTGGCGGACGGCGTCCTGAAGAGAAGTCTTGCCGTGGTCCACGTGTCCGAGAAAGGTCACCACGGGGGGACGTTCGGAAAGGTCTTCCGGGTTGTCCGGCTCGTCCTCGAAATGAATCGATCCCTGACGGGGTTTGTTCTCCTGCTGATTGGTTTCGAGAACCAGTTCGACTCCGTAATCCTTGCAGACTTTGCGGGCGGTGGCTTCGCTGATGGTCTGGTTGATGGCTGCAAGTTCGCCGTGCTTCATGATCGTGCTGATGACCTCGTTGGGGCGCTTGCCGAGCGCTTCGGCGAGATTTTTGACGACAATGGGCAGTTTGACACTGATGGTGCCGGAGGCGGCGCCGCCCTTGCGGACCGCGCCTTTGCGGCCGCTCTTGCCGCGCTTGAAAAGGGAATCGAAATAATCGATGACCAGTTCATTCATATCTTCCGGCACGACACCGCTGGTGCATTCGATGCCTTGTTTTGCCAGTTCATCGGCAATCATCGGCACGGCGGCGCCGTACTGTTTTGCCAGATCTTTGATTTTCAATTTTTTCATAAAAGATTCCTTCCACGGATGCCGGACTTATTGTTGATTCAGCTGTCCGAAAATTTTGTCCAGCTCTTCCGCCGGAATGCCTTTGACTTTTGCGACCTGATCGCGACCGGCGGCGGCGAGCCCTTCGCCGGTGATGTATCCGGAACGGATCAGAAGTTCCGCCGTGCCGAGCGCAATGCCGAATTCTCCTGCGAGGGATTCCGCGGCGCGGACGATTTTTTCTTCGAGGCCGGCCCCTGCTTCGCTCTTGATGTTGACTTCCCAGCCGATCAGTTTGCCGCAGAGCCGGACGTTCTGGGCTTTTTTGCCGAAGGCGAGTTTTGCCTGATCTTCGGTGGCATGGACGGTCAGCAGATGCTTGGCCTCATCGACTTCGACCGACTGCACTTTGGCGGGGAGAAGGGCGTTCATGGTGTATTTGCGAATATCTTCGTCCCACGGAATGATATCGATGCGTTCGTTGTTAAGCTCGTCGGTGATCTGTTTGACCCGGTGTCCGCGAACTCCGACGCAGGCGCCGACCGGATCGACCCGGGGATCGTTGCTGCGGACGGCGATTTTGCTGCGGCTGCCCGCTTCGCGTGCGATGCCCATGATCTCGACCACGCCGTCGCGAATTTCGCTGACTTCGCGTTCGAAGAGTCGGACGACGAATTTCGGATCGCTGCGGGAGATAATCAAACTGGGACCTGCGCTGTCGATATCGACGTCGAGGAGCAGAGCGTTGATATGGTCGCCGGGCATATAGTGTTCGCTGTAAATTTTCTCGCGTGCGGGCATGATTCCCTCGGCCTTGCCGAAATCGACGACGAGGCCGCCGGCTTCGAAGCGTTTGACCAGACCGTTGGTGATGATCTGCCCGATCTGATCGGCGAAAGCGTCGCGGACGGTTTCCTTCTCGGCGCGGCGAAGCAGCTGAGTGATGACCTGTTTTGCGTTTTGCGCGGCGATGCGTCCGAAGTTTCTGGGCGTGACCTCCCAATCGATGATGTCACCGAGTTTTGCGTCGGGGATTTTGGTCTGAGCCAGGTCGATGAGGATCTGGTCGGAGTTCGGAAACTCCTTGACCGCTTCGAGTTTCGCCCAAGCTTGAATTGCGCCGGTGGCGGGATCGATTTTGACGGAAAGATTGGTTGCGGGGTGAATGCTTTTGTGGGAAGCGGACAAGATTGCGGCTTCGAGCACACCGATCAGGGCCTCCCTGCTGATTCCGCGTTCCCGTTCGATGTATTCCAAAATCGTGAGAAGTTCGTTGTTCATGATTCAGCCTCCTCTCTGGCTTTTCGGCGGGAAACAAAAAGGCGGCAAAAGGCCGAAACCTTCTCCGCCGCCTCCCGCTTTGTTTTTTGTTCTTGTTTAACCGACTGTTGTTTATCCGAAAAAAATAACGTTCTGATTTACCACTGGCTAATATAGCGCCACATGGGGCAAGTATCAAGTTTTTTTTCGCTTTTTTTTGTGCGTGACACCAAGAAAAAAGCCGCGATACCGTCCAAAGACGACACTCGACAAAACTCGCGCCGTGTCTTCCGGCGGCTCGAAAAGGTCTGAAGCCCCGCTTTTTCGGTGGTTACTCTCCGAGTAGCCACACTCAAAATCGGTAACTTCATTCCTCTCCCGATCCATCCGGAATCCATCGACGGGATCTTTGTCAGTGCCGTCCAAAGACAGTATTGCAGCCTTGTGGTACGGAGCGTCGGAATGCCTCGGCAAAGAGGCGGATTCCCGTTTTCCCTAGGGCAGAAGCGCCCAGCGGATCAATCGGACTTCGCCGTGCGACTGCTCCCCCGCTGCGCCGACCGCACCGATATACGCAAATTCGACATCGTCAAGCGAGAGATCGCGACCTTTCTTTTTGTCCGGCTTCTGAATGCGGAAATCATCCCGCTCGATCCGGATTGTGCCGCTTCCGCGCGAACCGCCGACCTCCGGAAGCGCTTCACAACTGAGCATGCCTTCATCCTTGGTCTGCAGCGCGACCATCAAACGCATCCCCTTGGGAATATCATAATCCAGCGTGAACTCCACTGCCTTGACGGGCGCGCCCTTGCGGTCTTTGACTTCCTTGCCGATCCGCCGGAAAAGATAACACCAAGTGTGTTTCGCGATCTTCGGCGTGAATTCAATGGTGTTGGTCGCGCTGCGCCGGGCGGGAATGCTCTTGTCGCCGGCGTAGATCCAATCGCCCAGCGTTGTGTCCGCATCGCTTTTGGGCACAAACTTCTGGGATTTCGGTATCTTGGGCTGGAAGGAGCGAATCCGCAGCAGCTCAAAGTCGATCGGAGCATGATCCCCGATGATCCATTGTTTGGGACAGGGCAGCATTTTGCCTCTGTTTGATGCGGTGAATTTTACGCCGTTGACTTCCAAGAGGTGCGTTTCGCCGTCAAACCATGCGATCACATGATAATACTTGTCCGGGACGATTGAAACCGACTCCGCCAGAAGATCCCACAGTTCGGATCTCGTTCCCGAAACCAGGAAACGCAGGCAGTCCAGGTGAAGATTATAGCGCAGCTCCACCGAACGGCGGCCGTCCACCGGGGCGATCATCAGATTGCTCTCTCCGTTGTGATTGCCGAAGGCCGGAAGCCGACGGTACCGGAAGATGCACTCCAAATAAACTCCGGCGGTGTACTCCGGCAGCGTCACTTGCAGTTCCCCGCGCGAGCCGAGGTGGAGTCCTGCCGAAGAGAGCGATCCCTCCGTGAGTTTGGTTCCCGAAGGCAATTTGTCGCCTTTGCGGTATTCAAAACCGGGCGAGAAACGCGAGGCCAGTTCGGCGGCGACCGGCGGGATGGCGGGCGCTTGCGCAGATCCAATGATATTCTTGGATTTTCCCATCGCTTCCTGCGGCATATCGAAGGGCTTGGCAATCCCGTTCTTCGCGAGCTTCACCCCGGGGATTGCACGGGCCATCACCGCCGGTGCGGAAGGAATGACCGCGCAGCCGTAGCCGGGCACTTGGATCTTCACCTCTTCGGTTGCCAGCGGGGCATAAAGCGTCACGGCGTCGGGGGCGTATTGAAGGACCACCAGCTCCGGACGGGAAAGCGATTTGCCGCCGAAAGCGGAGAAGAAACCCGCCACCGTCCGGTGGTCGTTGGAAACAAAGAAGAATCCCTCCGGCGCAATCGTTGCGCGGACGCCGTTGAGCGTGATTTCCGCTTCCTGTTCGGAGAAATTCGCGGCGGTTTGCGCGTGTTCGTAATCCGTGCGGACGATTCCGGAATTCAGTCGTTCATTCCGAAGGCAGCGATCCCCGTAGACCACGCTCCAGACGTCGCGTGCGAGCAGCGCTGCTGTGCGAAGATAGCGAAGATTTGTGCTGTTCAGCTTTTTCCCGCCGTCGTCAATGCCGATTTTCAGTCCGATTCCGTAAACGAGCGAATAGGACAATTTCGGCATTGATTCCGTGCCGTCCGAGGTCCCCGCATTGTGCGGGTAAGTCAGGGCATAGGGGTGGTATAAATACAGATTGATTTCGGGAACCGAGCGAACAAATACGCCGCGGTCCGCCCCCATCCGGAACTTTGCCGCAGGCCGTGCGGGGTCCCAGTTCGGCGTGCCGCAGAAACCAGCCTGCCAGGGCAGCTGGAACGCGCCGCTGCCTTCGCTTAACAGCGGAATTTTCCGCCCGTGCCGTCGCATCATCTTGTAGATCTGATCGTAGAAAAGATCGGCGGCAGGGGCCTCGGGATGAAAGTCGTAGCGGTTGCCCCACGGTCCGATCGCGCCGATCACGTTGGTGAAATAAGCGTTGGCGCCCATGTCTTTCCAGATTCCAAAGAAGCGGTCCAGTTCTTTCTGGACGACGGCGCTTGAGGGGCTGACCAGAACGCCGGGAATCGCCCAGACGGCAAGCCGGATTTTGCCGTCGACGCGTTTCATGGCGAGTTTCTTCAGGTCGAACGCGAGATCGGCGTCGGAGTTGTCCGCCCAATAGAAAAAGCTGTTGCGCGGCATGAAAAGATGTCCTTTGCCGACCGCGGCGCGGGTCAGTGCGCGGTACTCCTCCTGCGTGCCGTAGCGCGGATTCGGGGGGAAATAATTCGGGAAGGCGTCCCACCCGCGATTTTGCTTTCCTTTGGGCGACCGCATGTAGCCGGGCGTATGCATAATGGCGGTGCCGGGAAGGCGATCGAGCATTTTTTGCAGATCCGCAAAGGTCCCGGAGACCGGCATGAGAAATGCTTTGCTCAAGCGCGACAGCGTGTCCGGATCGTATTTTTTCTTGAGGCGCAGCATGTTCGGGAAGTTGTCCATCCGGTAATCTTCCGCCCATGCCGAAAGTGTCGGATAGGCTTGAATCCGGGTGGCGACAGCGTTCCGGCTTTCCCCTTTCTCTGCGAAAAAGATGGCGGGACTGCGGCG
>JAQUYX010000052.1 GCA_028691615.1 Victivallaceae bacterium | reverse complement strand
GTGTGGCTCGATAAGCGTCGCAACGGGAGCAGACCAGGCCGCAGGGGGCAATTTTGATTTCCATGAGCACAATTCCTTGATGAGTGATTCAATGCAATAGAACCCCGGGTACTGTCATTGATGATATAATATAAATCCGGATGGAATTTTTTGCAAGCAAATGACATTCCGTCGCTGGATTCCGACGGTTTTGCGCGAAAAAAACCGCAGGTTGTGTCAAGGACGACCATTGAAAAGCAAAAAAACTCTCCGCAGGGGAGAGTATTAAGGAAAAATGGAGGCGTGGATGAGAGTCGAACTCATTTACGCGATTTTGCAGACCGCTGCCTAACCGGTTGGCTACCACGCCAGAAAAAATGGTGCGCCCACACGGACTCGAACCGTGGACCCAATGATTAAGAGTCATTTGCTCTACCGACTGAGCTATGGGCGCATATTTCAAATCCAAGTGGACTCGAAACGATATGGAATATACCATAATCCTTGACTTTTGCAAGCAGGGAAACAAATATTTTTGAATCTTTTTTTCGCAAGTGCACCTGCAGAAAGTCCAAAACGGGGAAAGTTACTGCAAGGAGAGTTTGGAAATCAAAATTTTCCGCCCCTTCCATTCCCCTTTTAAGGCAAACGAAATCTCCATGCGCCCGTCCCGCGGGTACTGCTCAGGAGGAATCACTGCATGAATCTGACCGCTTAAGTTCTCTGCCGACACTAACGCTTCCCCCACCGCAATCCCCCCCGCAAGGCAGATCACCCGCCCATTGACCAGCCCCGAAGTCCGAAATGGGATGGTCAACGAGAAAGCTTTTCCCTCCGGGGGCGGCAGCAGCAAACCAAAAGAGTCCTTGTCATCCAGTCGATATACCGTGTTTTCCGGATGGCTCGCCGCCGGAGGAATCAGACACGGCGGAATAAGCATTGGGCTCAAAACAATCTGTTCCCCTCGCCGCATCGGCCGCAGCGGTCGATTTACGTATGTTTCACTCAACTTCGAGACCCCGGATTGAATCGTCAAATATTCGTCAAAGAAATATTGACTATGTACGCCATTTTGCTCGGCATCCAATGCTAAAACATACACGCCATCGGGCAAATCCCGCACCGGAACCGAATATTTCCCCGTCGTCGCCAATTTGCCGGGAATCCGGATGACGTAACTGCAATTGTGCGAAATTGCCATCGCAATCAACGTTAAGCCGGTCCCATTCCGGACCGTCAGGTCGGAAGTAAACGTATTGAACCAGAGATGATGTTCGTCCAAATGGCAACTGCCCGGAAACGTTACGGCACTATCAAAGTCAATCCGATCCCCTCCCCTCCGCCATTGCCCCTGACTTTCCCGTAATCCGACATTCGAACGACGCGGCAAAGACGGCCCCGGCACAGAGGGACGCGCGAATAAAGACGCCGCAGGATTCCCGATGCCGATTTCCGCCAGTACCGTAGCGGAAATCTCAGAAACATCCGCCGGAGTCGAATTGAACACCGCTTTGTCATGATGTTCTCCAGGTCGTTTGATCAGCGTAACAACCTCCGAAGAGTAGTCGTCGGTATGATCTCCGGTGACAATCACCAGCGCCCGGTCGTAAATGCCGAGTTTGCGCAGCTGCGCGATCAAGAGCTCCACGTTGCCAAGCGCCCCGCGCAACTGCCGGGAAACGCTGGTGTTGAGCGTGTAATTCAATGCTTCATCCGTCACAATAGGCATGTGCGCGCCGTGTAAATGCAAATACTTGAACCCTTTCGCAAATGCTCCTTTGCGCGCTGACGCTTTCAGCAGATCCCGAAACCGCCGGTCAAACGGTTTCCGCCGATCCAGCGTGTTCAACGGATCCTCTTCGCCGGGTGTCATAAAAGTACGCAACGCGCCCCGATTGTCCCGACCAATCAGCACGGAAAAAAACATCGGACAGATTTTCTCACGGAAATGTTCATTCAACAACGTCAGCGCACTCCAGTTTGTTCCCACCGGCTTGAGGTTGTCCAGCAATTCCGGATCGTAGATCACCGTCTGAAGAGCATACGGATAAGCTTCCCGCCGATAACCGGCCGCGCCGAGTTTATTCAGCAACGAATCGGGAGATTTGAGCACCTTCTGAAGCCACCGGCTGTGTGCGGCCTCCGCACCAACCTCGCGACTGCCGAAATAGATCTTTCCGGAAAGCATCGACGGCACCGCAAAACGTGTCTCTGGAATCGTGCTGGTCATCCGATCGAAAATCGTGAAATCCGACAGGGATTTGCGCAAATCGGCATCCGCATCATATACTCTCTTGAACATTGCTTCGCCCATCGCGTCCACGACCAGCAAGATCACATTACAATCGGAGGCAAACGTGAATTTCTCATTCACGGCAATGGTGTATTCCCGGTATTTCACATCCTCGGAATCTCCGCCCCAAGGCAGCCACTGCAACAGGACGGCCGTCGCCTGCGAAAAAATCAACACCAACGCCAATTTCCCCACATTTCGAAAGACCGTTCTCGAAAAATACATCGCGCAAAGTGGCGCAATCAACCATACCACCAACGAAAAGATCGCCAGCGGCCACACATCCGTAAACGACGTCCCGTCGCAATATGTGCAAAACCTGTTCAGAAAGGATAGCTGCAGCCATACGGAAATCGACAGTCCCCAGATCCCGGAAACCACCACACGAAAAATTCGCCCAGGAGCAATCAGACAAATCGCACCGGCCAGCGCCGCCGTCACCGCCCCCCCCGCGCTCAGTGCGAGCAGCGGCGCCAGCCACAGCGGAATTGCTAATTCAAACCGGTTTCCCCAATACAACTCCCAATAGGATAGCATCACGCAGAGCGCCAACGTTCCGGTCGCGGAAAAAGCCTTGAGAAAACGCAACTGTGCAGAGGAAAAAGTCATTTCTTGGTTTTCTCCAAAATTAAGATAAAACGCTCGGACCCGGGAATCGGAATTACTTCACAATGCTCAAACGCCGCGCTAAACGCCGCACAATAATCCGGCAAATTCCAATCGAGACAAAGATCCGGCCGGGTGCGCAAAAGTTTTTGCACCTGACTGTCGTTTTTTGGAACAAACTCCACCACGGCGTTTTCGCATTGGTCATGCACCAAACGCACAATCGACTGCATCGGCCAGTTGGAACCGATCCTCAGATGATGCGTAATCGCCAGAAACAACCCGAGTTGCGACTTCGTCCGGGCCAGAAAGCCGGGGCGTTCCTCATTGAACACCCCGCACCCCGGGGTTGGGTTGTCTAAATCCTGCCGCACCGGATACAGACGCATCGACTCGTCTCCGCGCACCGAAAGATAAAGCGCCTCCAACGCGTTGCAATCCATATCCGCCGCGATTGTCACCGCGCTGTGTCGAGCCGCAATCTTTGAAAAATACCCCGAATTTGCGCCAAAATCCACGCAACGCCGGGGGGACAGCCGGGAGACGACCGAGTCGACCAGCGTGGATTTGAAGGAAAAACTCTCTTCGGAATAATTATTTTTGCCTTCGCAATAGTAATCGCCCCATTCGCTTGCCGCATGCGGCGGAGAGAGTCGTGCGATGTATTGCTTCAGATCCGTCAACATGGCAGCAAGCCGCGCTTTCGGAAGTCGGGGAGGCGCAACGGGAACCTTGCCGAGCGGGGAATTGGAATGCTTTTTCTCCATTCCAGCATGCAGATGAATATGCCCGATCGCATGCAGATCCAACCAGGATCGCAGCGGCAGATTCTTTCCGGCAAAATCCAATTCCACGCCATCCAGACGCGTACTCAAGGTCCGCAGAAAACGAACATCCTTACAGGCAAGTAGAAGCGGCGCCAGAAAGTGTCGCACGAACTGTCCGTATGCGCGCCACGGCTCATCCTCCCGATAGCGCTCGAACGAACCATGATCCAGAAAGACAGACCGCCCTCCCCGCCACGCCACGTTGAAGGCGCTGGCATCCTTGAGAGACATCCCGCGCGCGAGCGCCCGCAGCTGCAAATCCAAAGTCAGCAGCGCGGCATCCTTAAGCTGGGAGAAACACCATTCGCATGGCATGCTCAGAAAATCCAGCTCCTCCAATTCCAGCACGATGCCGCCTTCGCGGTCATCCGGGGCCGGAAGCGTCCGCCACCGCACCAGATCGCCCCTTCCGTCGAGCTCATCGGCCAGTCCAGAATCCAAAAAGCATTGCCAGTCGGCGGCGCCTGCGGACAAAATCCGCCGGAATACGCCGTCGCCGCGCCGAAAAACATATCCGGCCGGATCACGAAAAGAGGCACGATCCCGTTGAATCTCACTTTGCATTGCGGCGCCCGCCGAACGTCCTGACTTTTGACGCGAAGTAGGCACGAATCCGCGAAAAGAAAAATAGCAACGAAAAACCGCCCGCGAGAAGCACTTGAAGCAGCATACTGCCCGTGCCGGAGTCAATGTAAGCGAAAATCATAACGCCACCTTTCCTTGATTCAGTCACCCGAAAATATTTTTCTGATGCGGCCACCCGGCAACATCAAATCGAACAATATGTTTCAAAAAATCTCCACCTGTATCCCTCACAGCACCAGAATTTTTCTCTTATCAGATCCGATTGGTTGAAGTTATGCAACCATAATATAAAACATAGATGCAAACTTTCCAGTAACAATTAAAACGATTTTTTAGAAATAATATTATGTTATCTATGCAAATTTCGTCAATCTCGAAACAAAAAATCACGATTTATCCCCTAGTCATGCCGGACACCGCCCAAAATGGCGCGGCAGTACCGGCACGCGATCGAAGGGGTGGTTTTCGGATTCTTTTGTCTCCAGCGGAATTGACGAAACGACTTTGCGGTGATATAGTAAAGGAAATTTATGTATTTTATCGCATCAATCATCGCTCAAGGAAACAATATTATGGCAGTTCCGCTTCTCGACCTCCGTCCGCAGTATCATGCGCTGAAAAACGAAATTCTTGCAGAAGTCGCAGAACTTTGCGAATCCCAACGCTTCATTCTCGGCCCCAAGGTCGAAAAACTGGAAGAAGAGATCTCCGATTATTGTCAGGCGGCGGGCGCCTGCGGCGTCACCTCCGGCTCCGACGCGCTGATCATCGCGCTGATGGCCGAGGGAATCGGTCGCGGGGACGAAGTCATCACCACGACCTTCACCTTCTTCGCCACGGTCGGAGCAATCTCCCGCGTCGGCGCCACTCCGGTTTTTGCGGACATTGATCCGAAGACATTCAACATCGATCCGAAGTCCATTGAAGCAAAGATCACCCCGCGCACCAAGGCGATCATCCCGGTGCATCTCTTCGGACAGGCCGCAGATATGGATCCGATTATGGCATTGGCCGAGAAACACAACCTCATTGTGATTGAAGACGCCTGTCAGGCAATCGGCGCAGAGTACAAGGGGAAACGCGTCGGCGCCATCGGCGACTACGGCTGCTTCAGTTTCTTCCCGAGCAAAAATCTCGGCTGCTTCGGAGACGGTGGAATCGTCACGGTGAAAGACGCGGAAAAAGCCAAACTCCTTAAAATTTTCCGCAATCACGGACAAAGCGAAACCTATATCCACCGTTATATCGGCGGCAACTTCCGTCTGGACGCGCTGCAGGCGGCGATCCTGTCGATCAAGCTGCGTCATCTGGACGACTGGACAAAAGCCCGGCAATCGAATGCTGCGGAATACGAGACCTTGTTTGCGCAAGCGGGACTTGAATCGGTTCTGACGCTGCCGAGCAAAGCCGATTACGAAGTCCGGCATATCTACAATCAATATTCGATTTTGGTCCATGACGGCAAACGGGATGCGCTCAAGGCGCACCTTGCGGCAAAGAATATCGGATGCGCGATCTACTATCCGCTTCCGCTGCATTTGCAGGAGTGCTTCCAATCGCTCGGCGGAAAGCCGGGAGACTGTCCGGTCGCCGAAAAAGTCGCCAATGAAATTCTCGCGCTGCCGATTTATCCGGAAGCCACGGCGGAAAACCGTCGTGAAGTGGTCGCGGCAATTCAAGAATTCTTCGCCTGAAGGCGCACCCGGGAAATTTTTACATGTCAAGAACAAGCAGCAATCTTCAGGAATTCAAGCACCAGAGTTATTTCCGACTGCTCCAGTACATCAAACCGTACTGGCTCCGGCTGACGATCGGCATTTCCGCAGGTTTTCTGGTCGGCGGTTCGCTCTTTATAAGCATTCTCTTCGTCCCGGACATGATCGGGATGGTGGATCGAACCAATGCCAGTTCCTCGGAACTGATCCAACAGGCGGGCAAGGTGGCGTCCGACGACAAACTCGCCGCGCCCGAACGCAAGAAACAGATTGAAGAGCTGCTCGCGCCCGATGACAACGACCCGCAGTTGACGAAGATTCTGGACAAGATCCGCACGTATTCGAAACGCTTTCACCTGCCGGTGGAAGTGGTCAAGCGGAATGTCGTCCTGGACTGGCCGTGGCAATACACCTTCCAGATCGCCGATTCCAAAGGCCGTCTGGCGTGGCAGTTGTTCGCGCTTTACATCAGCGGATTCATTCTGGCGTGGCTCTTCAAGAATATCGCAACCTACATCAACCGCTATTTTATCCGGTATGTCGGCGGAAGTGTCGTCGCGGACATGCGAAAACAGGCGTTCGCGCGGCTGACCAATCAGTCGCTGCGCTACTACGGAAGGATGGATGTCGGCCATTTGATCAGCCGGGTCAACTCGGATACGGCAATCATGGAGGCCTCCGTATCCGACACCATCTCGGATTTGACGCGCTGTCCGATTGAAATTCTGGCGTGCGCGATCGCGATTTTTCTTGCGGCCCGTTCATTCGGAAGCTACTCCCTGCTGCTGATTCTTTTCTGCGGGATGCCGCTGATTCTGTTGCCGGTGGTGCTGCTGGGCAGACGCATCCGCAAGCTCTCGCGCCGTTCTTATGCGCAAATTGCGGAGGTGCTTAGCCGGATGCATGAAGTGTTCACGGGAATCCGGGTGGTAAAGGCTTTTCACACCGAAGAGGCGGAGAACCGTCGCTTCAACCGGACGGTCGACCGTTATTTCCGTCTGGTGATCCGGACGCTGCGCGTGGAACTGTTGGTGTCTCCGATGATGGAGGTGGTCAGTGTGGGCGCGACGCTGCTCTTCCTGCTCTACGCTTACCGGGCGGGGGTGACGCTGACGCAGTTGGTCGCGCTTCTGGCGCCGGCGTTTCTGGCTTACCAGCCGATCAAGATTCTGTCCCGCGTCTACACGATGATTCAGCATTCGATGGCGGCGGCGGACCGCTTTTTCGCACTGATCGACGAGGACGATTCGCTGCCCGAAAAGGCGAATCCGGTGGAGCTCAAAGAGTTCCAGCGCGACATCGTTTTTGAAGATGTGGTATTCTCCTATGACAACCGGGTCATCATCGACCGATTCAATCTGAAGATCAAAAAAGGCATGATGATTGCCGCCGTCGGGGAAACCGGATCGGGCAAAAGCACGATTGCCAATCTGCTGGCACGCTTCTACGATGTGAATTCCGGGCGGGTATTGATTGACGGAGTGGACATTCGGGATTACTCGATCGCCTCGATCCGCCAGCAGATCGGAATTGTTTCGCAGGACACGATTCTCTTCAACGACACGATCGCCAATAACATCAGCTATGGTTGTCCCGACGCCTCCCGGGAAATGGTCATTCAGGCGGCGAAGGAAGCCAACGCGCACAACTTCATCATGGACGGCCGTCACGAAGGCGGCTACGACAGCGAAGTCGGCGACAAGGGCTTCATGCTCTCCGGCGGCGAGAAGCAGCGCGTGGCCATTGCGCGGGCGATTCTGAAAAACCCGCCGATTCTGATTCTCGACGAAGCGACCAGCGCACTCGATTCGGTGACCGAGCAGCTTGTTCAGCAGGCATTGTCCCATCTGGCGGAAAATCGCACGGTGTTCGCCATTGCCCACCGGCTGTCGACGATCCGCAATGCGGATTTGATCCTGGTCTTGGATCAGGGCCGTGTCGTCGAGCAGGGATCACACGACGAGCTTTACGCGCTCAACGGACATTACCGGAAGCTCTGCGATACGCAATTCACTCAGGATGCCAGATAGCGCGGAAGAGATCTTGTACATGTTGCCCCGGAACATTCATCTGATCGGCGCCGGCGGCGCCGGCATACAGCCGCTTGCCAGTCTGCTGCAGGCGCGGAATTGTCGTATAACGGCCTCCGACCTCGCGGCGAATTACCGGACGGCGGCGCTGGAGGCCGCGGGGATTCCCGTAGCAATCGGCCATCGGGCGGAGAATTTACCGGCCAACTGCGACTGTGTGGTTTTCACCTCTGCGGCGACAGCGGACAATCCGGAACTGGTGGAAGCGGCAAGACGGAACATCCCCTGCCGCAAACGGGGCGCTTTTCTGGCGGAAGTGGCGGCCACCTATCGACAGGTGGTTTCGATCACCGGGTCGCACGGCAAGACCAGTGTCACGGCCATGCTGTCATGGCTCTTTCCCGAAGCGGGCCGGATGATCGGCGGAAGCGTCCGCAATTTTTCCGACTGGTCGGCAGGAGACGGTTCGTTGTTTCTGACCGAAGCGGACGAGAGCGACGGAAGCAATACTTTTCTGCACGGCACGCTCGGAATCATCACCAACACCGACGACGATCACGCATGGTCGCTGGGCGGAGAAGAGGTTCTCCGCAGGAATTATCACGCCTTCGCGTGGAACCACAAAACCTTGCTGCTGGTGGAAAAAAAATTTGATCCGACGCTGTTTGAAACCCATGCGGATCTGCGGCTGGTCACGGCTGACGAGATTGACGAAGTGGAGCAAAGCGGGATTTTCCATGGTTATCAGGCGGAGGATGCCGCCATTGCGCTGGCTGCGGCAAGGATTCTGGGCCGAAGCGATGTTACGCCGGACGATCTCAAGGACTTTCCGGGCGTCGAGCGCCGGATGAGCGTGCGTTATGCCGGAGAAAGAATTACCTTGATCGAAGACTATGCGCACCATCCGGCGGAGTTGCGTGCTTCGATCGAATTGCTGCGAAGGAAATATCCGCGAGAGAAATATCATTTGCGAATTGTGTTTCAACCCCATCGGGCGGCGCGTTTGGAACGGTATTTCGACCGGTTTGTTGCATTGTTGCGTTCGGCGGATTCCGCGGCGGTCGCGCCGCTCTTCGCCGCGTGGTGCGAAAATGCACAGCGCAGCCATCAGGAATTGGCCGATGCGTCCGGTGCAATCGCGCTGACCGGCTGCTGGGAGGAGGACGCAAATAACGTGCTCGGCACCCTTCCCTCGGGAGACACACGCAAATTGGTGATCGCGGTCATCGGGGCCGGCGACATTGAAAAGATTCTTCCGCCGCTTCTGACGAAAGTGGCAAAACAATGACACGGCGAACCTTCTCCATTGCGACGCTGGGTTGCAGGCTCAACAGCGCGGATACAGGGCTTCTGATTGATCGGCTGACCCGTGGCGGCTTTACCGTGCTGGCATTGAATGGCGTACAAGCGCCGGATCTGCTGATTGTCAACACCTGCGCGGTTACGGCCGAGGCGGAAAAGAAGAGCCGTCAATGCTGCCGCAAACTCCGAAAAAAATACCCGAACGCGAAAATTGTGGCCACCGGCTGCGCGGCGGTCTCCGCCGGGGCGACGCTGGACGCGGATCTGGTGCTCGGAAACGTCGAAAAAATTCATCTGGCGGAGCGCGCTCTGGCGCTGTTTGAAAATACATCTTCCGCAGTTGCAGCCGAGCAGCAGACGCTCTCTGCGGGACTTTTCCGGGAAAACGCCGTCGAAGTTTTTCCCTTCCGCACCCGGGCGTTTCTGAAAGTGCAGGAGGGTTGCGAAAACTTCTGCACTTACTGCATTGTCCCGCACGTCCGCGGGCCGGAGCGTTCCCGCGATTTTCAGGAAGTCCTTCAGGACGCGCGCAACGCAATTGAGCAGGGCGCGCCGGAGCTGGTGGTCACGGGGGTCAACACCTGCAAATACCGCGACGGCGAAGTCGATCTATATGCTCTCCTGGAGGCATTGAGCGCATTGGAGGGGGATTTCCGGATTCGGATCGGTTCGACCGAGCCGGATGCGCATAATCTGCGGCTGGTTGACGCGATGCAGCTGCCGAGAATGTGCCGTTTTCTGCACCTCTCGCTTCAACACGGAAGCGATCCGGTGCTGCGCCGCATGAACCGGCATTACTCCTGTGACGAGTTTGCAGGCCTGGTCGCCAAATTGCGGGACAAGGTTCCCGACATTCATATTGGAACGGATGTCATTGCCGGATTCCCGAGCGAAACGGAAGAGGATTTTGAACGGTCTTATGCGTTCATCCAAGCAATGAATTTTGCAAACTTGCATATTTTCCGTTATTCCAAACGCCCCGGCACACCGGCGGCGGAGATGCCCGATCAGGTTCCCCCCGAAGTCGCCGCGGAACGGGCGGCAAGATTGGAGAAGCTCGCGCAAAAATCCTCGGAGGAATACCGCAAGCGCTTTGTCGGCAAGGAACTTCCGGTGATTTTTGAAACCCTCGGCCGCGACGGAATCGCCGCGGGATGGAGCGACAATTACCTGTCCGTACGAATGCGCGACGTGCCGCTTCGCCGGATTGTGAAAATCCGCCTGCCCGAATAGGCAACGCATACAGAAGTCAGAAATCGCGCAAAAAAACACCGCGACATCTCTATGGTTCACGCGCCCCCCCCGGAGGGCTCCGCCCTATCCGACAAGTTCGACCGGCTTTTTGCGGTTTTTTTGAAAGAAAATAACATTTTTTTGCTATAAAGTCACAAATTGCGACTTGAAAAATAACAACTCTCTGTTAGATTAGATAAGTGTGAATCTTTGTCCGAGAGCCGTAATCAACAATTGCCAGCATCCTTCATCCCAGAAAGGCGCACTGTCAAGTGAAAGACCGTCAACAGGAAATCCGACGCTACATCGAGGAGCGCAAGGAAGTCTCCCTTTCGGAACTTGGCAAACAGTTTCCCGATTGGTCGGAAATGACGCTGCGCCGCGATTTGGAAGCCCTTGAAAAAAGCCGCTGTCTGATTCGCACCCGCGGCGGCGCTCGCGTTCTGCCCACCAGTTACGGCGTCGCCGAAGACGTTTACGGCGAGCGGGAAAATCGCAATTACGCGGCAAAGCAGGCCATCGCGCTCAAAGCGGCGAATTTCATCGAGCCGGATTCCGGCATCTTCATCGACGCGGGCACCACGGCAATGGCGCTGGCGCGCTCCATGCCGGACAGCAACGTGGCGGTCATCACCAGTGCGCCCAACGTCGCCTTGGAACTGATTCTCAAAAAACAACATCCGTCGGTGATCCTGCTCGGCGGAACTCTTTCCCGGAAAACAATTTCCATCAGTGGCTTAAACGTGCTCGACCAGTTGCGGGATCTGAACATCGACACCGCGTTCATGAGCGCTTCCGGATATACGGCGGACTCCGGTTTTTCCGTCGGCAACCAGCAGGAATGCGAACTGAAGAAGCTGGTCGTCAGCCGCGCGCGCAGAGTGGTCATGCTGATCGACAGTACGAAAATCGGCGTGATGCTGCCATTCACCTTTTCCCGAGAGAAAGATATTGACGTGCTGATTACCGATCAGCCCATGCCGAGCCGTCTGCAGGAACGATTTACCGCAAGCGGCGCAAAAGTGATCTGACACAAAGAAAAATTCGATAACACACCCCACAACCCCCTTTTTTTAAGGAGAAACAACATGGCTCACATGGTTCTGATGCCCCAGATGGGCGTCTCGGAGGAGAGCGCGATCCTCGCACAGTGGCTCGTCAAGGAAGGCGAACCGGTCAAGGAAGGACAGGCGCTCTTTTCCCTCGAAACAGGCAAATCCGCTTTCGAATGCCTCAGCGAACACAACGCGGTCATGCTGAAACAGTTCTTCCCGGAAGGGGAGGAAGTGACTGTCGGCGTTCCCGTCTGCGCTTTGGGCGAACCCGGCGAAAAGGTGGATGCCCCCTCCGGCTCCGCCGAAACAACCGCCGCAGCCACGGATGCTCCCGCAGCAGCTGCGGAAATCGCGCCCGCTGCAGCAGCAGCCGAGATCCCCGAAACGACCGCCTCGGCCACCAAGCTCGACGGCGACCGGGTCAAGGCCTCGCCCCGCGCAAGAATGACAGCGGAAACCATGGGCGTCAATGTGGCAGCGGCCACGCCGACCGGACCGGACGGACGGATTCTGGAACGCGACGTCAAAACTCTGGCTGCCAAAGGCATTGTGGATCTTCCCGTCGCGGAAGTTAAGCCCGCCGAGGCGAAAGCGGCCGAACAAAAGCCCGCCGAGATCGAATTTGAAGAGAAGCCGTTGAGCAAAATCCGCAAGGTGATTGCGGAAAATATGCACAAATCCCTCTCCGAGATGGCACAGCTTACCTTGAACCGCTCGTTCGACGCGACCGACATCATGGCGTTCCGCAAGAAAGCCAAGGCGGCCAAGGATCTTGGACTCGATGGAATCACGCTCAACGACTTCATCCTTTACGCCGTTACCCGCACCCTGGCGGAATATCCGGAACTGAACGCACATCTGATCGACAATAAAATGCGCCTGTTCAAACATGTGCATCTGGGCGTCGCTGTCGATACCCCGCGCGGACTGATGGTTCCCGTGCTGCACAACGCCGATCAAATGTCGCTGCTCGAACTTTCCAACGCAGTTAAAGCTAAAGCCGCAGCCTGCCGTGCCGGAGACATCAGCCCCGACGAATTGACCGGCAGCAGCTTCACGATCAGCAATATCGGAGCAGCCGGCATCGAGAGTTTCACGCCGGTGATCAATCCGCCGCAGACGGGCATCCTCGGGGTCGGTACTCTGGTGCTCCGTCCCAAGGAAGTCGACGGGGAAATCAAATTCTATCAGGCCATGAATCTGTCGCTGACCATCGACCACCGCGCCATTGACGGCGCACCCGGCGCACAGTTCCTCAAGGCGCTCGCCGCAAAATTGGAAAACTTCACGCTGATGCTGGCAAAATAGCCGAAAGGAGTTGCTTTTTCATGATTTACGATTGTTTAATCATCGGCGGCGGCCCCGGCGGATACCGGGCGGCCGAACGCGCCGGTCACTGCAAAATGACCGTGGCTCTTTTCGAAGAGCGCAGTCTCGGCGGAGTCTGCCTCAATGAAGGGTGCATGCCGACCAAGACCCTTCTCTATTCGGCGAAACTTTACGACTATGCCAAAGGCGGCGCCCACAAGTACGGCGTCGATTCCACCGGCGCGACCATCGACCACAAGGCGGTCATCGAACGCAAAGACAAAATCGTCAAAACCCTCGTTTCCGGCGTGGCCGCGCAGATGAAGGGTGCCAAGGTGGAAGTGATCGCCGCACGCGGCGTGATCGAAGGCAAAAGCGCCAACGGTTTTCTCGTGAAAGCCAACGGCAAAGTCTATGAGGGAAAACACTTAATCATCGCCTCCGGCTCCAACGCCGCAGTTCCGCCCGTGCCGGGACTGAAGGAGGCCGTCGCTTCCGGCGATGCGCTGACCAATCGCGAAATCCTCGCGCTCAAAGAGGCGCCGAAAAAGCTCCTGGTCATGGGCGGCGGAGTCATCGGTCTGGAAATGGCCAGCTATTTCAACAGCATCGGTTCGGACGTGACCGTGGTCGAGATGCTGGACCGCATCGGCGGCCCCACCGATCTGGATATGACCAAGATGCTTCAGGCGGAATACGAGAAGAAAGGCATTCACTTCCTGCTCTCGACCAAGGTCGTCGGCGTCAAAAACACCAATGTCGATGTGGAAAACGCCTCCGGCAAAAAGACGCTTTCCGCCGACAAGATTCTCGTCTCCGTCGGTCGTCGCGCCAACACCGCCGATCTCAACGCACAGGCAATCAACCTTTATCTGGAACGCGGCGCAGTCGTCACCGACGACCAGATGAAAACCAACGTTCCCGGAGTCTTCGCCGTCGGCGACGTCAACGGGAAATCCATGCTCGCACATACCGCTTACCGTGAGGCCGAAGTCGCCGTGCACGTGATGGCGGGCATCCCCGACCGCATGAGCTATCGGGCGATTCCGGCGGTGATCTACACCAATCCCGAGGTCGCATCGGTCGGCGAAACGGCGGAAACCGCGGCGGCAAAAAGCCTCAAATTCCGGGTTGTCCAGCTGCCGCTGCGCTTTGCGGGACGCTACATCGCGGAAAACGAAGGCGGCAATGGGTTCATCAAGTTGATTCTCGGCAGCGACGATGAAATTCTCGGCTGCTGCATGATCGGCAATCCCGCCTCGGAAATCATTCCGGCAATGGCCGTGGCGGTCGATCGCAGAATGACCTGCAAAGATCTCGGGCATGCCGTATTCCCGCATCCGACCGTGTCGGAGATTTTCCGTGAAGCCGTACTCAGTCAAGTCAAATAAATCTGCAACCAATTCAAAGATCAAGGACCAAGACAAATGCCGAAAAATCAATTCATCGATCCTGCAAAAATCCGCAAGGCGGGCGTACTGAAATTCGGAACCATTCCGATGAATCAATACAAGCAGACCTTCGCGGAGGAGCGCAAACTTTACAGCACCGACGATCTGCTCGGAATCTACCGCGACATGCAGTACATCCGGGAATTCGAAACCATGCTGTTCAGCGTCCGCACGGCAAAGCACTATAACGGAGTCGATTATCATTACACCGGCCCGGCCCACCTTTACACCGGTCAGGAGGCCGCCGCAGTCGGCATGGCGTACAACCTCACCATGGACGACTATATTTTCGGTTCGCACCGCAGCCATGGCGAAGTGCTGGCAAAAGGATTCAACGCGATCAAGCATCTGCCCGAAAAAGAGCTCTATTCGATCATGAAGGAGTGTTTCAACGGCGCACTGCTCAACGTCGTCGAGAAGGAGAACAAATCCGGCGACGTGCGCGATCTGGCCGTCGACTTCCTGCTGTACGGATTCATCGCCGAGCTTTTCGGCCGCGAAAACGGATTCACCCGCGGCTTGGGCAACTCCATGCATGTATTCTTCACGCCGTTCGGCATTTACCCGAACAACGCGATCGTCGGCGGTTCGGCGGGAATCTCCGTCGGCGCGGCGCTCTTCAAGAAGGTCAACCGCAAGCCCGGCATGGTCGTTTGCAACGTCGGCGACGGTTCGCTCGGCCGCGGCCCCGTCTGGGAAGCAATGAACTTCTCGGCCATGGATCAGTACACCCAGCTCTGGGAAGCCGGATTCAAGGGCGGACTGCCGATCATCTTCAACTGTTTCAACAACTCCTACGGCATGGGCGGACAGACCGCCGGCGAAACGATGGCTTACGGAATCGCCGCTCGCGTCGGCGCCGGAGTCAATCCCGACATGATGCACAGCGAACGCGTCGACGGATACAATCCGCTGGCCGTGATCGACGCCTTCCGCCGCAAGCGCGAAGTGATCGAAAAACATCAGGGACCGGTTTTCCTCGATACGATCACCTACCGTTATGTGGGACACTCCGCGACCGACAGTTCCAGCTACCGGACCGCCGAGGAGATCGAGGCGTGGAAGAAGGTGGACGCCATTGCCGCATACCGCGAAAAGCTGGTCAAAGGCAAAGTCGCCGCCAACGCGAAATTCGACGAATGCAATGACGGGATCAAGGAACGCATCACGCGGATCATGAAGCTCGCCATCGACGACAAAATTTCTCCGCGGATCGATCCGGCCAAGAATCCCGACGCCATCCGTCAGTATTCGTTCTCCAACGGCAGCGTCGAGAAGTTCGATGAACGCAAGCCCGATGTCACCATGCCGATCGAGCAGAACAGCCGCGTGCAGAAACTCAAGGAGAAAATCCGGTTTGCCTACGACAAGGACGGCAAGGAAGTTTCCAAACTCAAGGTGTTCAGCTTCCGCGACGCGCTGTTTGAGGCGATCATCAATAAGTTCTACACCGATCCGACTTTGATCGCATTCGGAGAGGACAACCGTGACTGGGGCGGCGCGTACGGCGTATACGGCGGACTGACCGAAGCCATCCCGTATCACCGCTTCTTCAACGCGCCGATTTCGGAAAGCGCCATTGTTGCGGCGGCGGTCGGCTACGCCCTCTGCGGCGGCCGGGCGATCCCCGAACTGATGTACTGCGACTTCCTCGGCTGCGCCGGAGACGAAGTGTTCAACCAGCTGGCCAAGTGGCAGAACATGTCCGCGGGCATTCGCAAGATGCCGGTGGTGCTGCGCGTTTCCGTCGGAGCCAAATACGGCGCCCA
>JAQUYX010000051.1 GCA_028691615.1 Victivallaceae bacterium | reverse complement strand
AAGAGGGCATCCGGTTTAACTTTCTGGTCAACGACAACGACGGGTTCGGGCGTGAAGGCTGGATTCAGGCGGCCGACGGCATGGCCGCCAACTGCAATCTTGGCGGCTACCCGGTCCTCTGTTTCGAGAAATAACGCGCGGGACGGTACGGACGAAAATACGCGAGGCGGATTCGGGATATTTCCTGCACCACGATTGATTTTTAGAAATATTGGTGTATTTTTCTAAAACCAAACCCAACAAAAGTCTAACAAGAAAATCCCGAACATGAATGATTCATACCCCTCATCGGAAGCAATCGACCAATTTCTGTCCCGCGCCTATGGCAAACTGTCGCATCGGGATTATACCCTGCTCGATCGCGCGGTGCGCACCTTAATTGCCAATACCGGAAGACCCGGGGAATTCTTTCCCTGGAGTCCCAAATCCGGCATTATGCCATCGACCATCGGTTTTCATGGCATGTGGAACTGGGATTGCGCCTTCGCCGCCGTCGGCGCGGCATATTTTGATCCCGCCCTCGCACAGGAACAGATCGAAATCTTTCTGGATCTCCAAAAAGATTCCGGGCTCTTCCCCGATGTTATGCGCGTGGACGGCACTCTGGTGGACGATTTCGGCAAACCTCCGGTTCTGGCGTGGGCGGCATGGCGCATCTATCAGACATGCAAGGATAAAAATTTTCTTCGCCGCGCTTTCTTGGCATTTGTGAAAAACGAACAATTCTGGCGGCGCGAACGCGGCGGCGACCGCGACAATCTGTTTCACTATGCCAGCGCGGCAACCGACCCGAAAGAGCGTTACACCGGCGCATATTACGAATCCGGCTGGGACAATTCCGTGCGCTGGGACAACGGAATTGAAAACCTTTGGCCGGTCGATCTAAATTGTTTCATGCTTATGACCTACCAGTCGCTGATCAAGATGGCGAAGGAATTAGGCGAAGACGCCGCCGGGTTCGAGAGCCGGGAACAAGAGTTGCATTGTCAGATCGAAAACACCTTCTGGTGCGACCAGGAGCAATGCTATTTTGATTATGATTTTCAAGATCGAAAGTTTGTCACCGCATTGACACCGGCTTCCTTTATGCCGCTTTTTGTGGGAACCGCTTCGGCAGAGCGGGCACAGGCGATGGCCCGGCAGGCGGAACGGCTGTCGCCCGGGTGGCCGTCGGTCAGTTACGACAATCCCGAGTTTGATCCCGTAGGCTATTGGCGGGGGCGCACATGGTATAATATCGCCTACTTCGCCTTGAAGGGGCTGAAAGACTATCACTGTGACGAGATTGCCGAACGCGGCAAAGAATTGTTGCTGGAGTGGGGCCGGAAGTCTCCTGATTATTTCTATGAAAACTATCATCCGGTCAGCGGTCTTCCGGTCGGCTGTCCCCAATTCAGCTGGACGGCATCCTTTGTGATGGAATTTCTGCTGAACTGGGACGCGCCATCGGATGCGGCTCCCTCCCTGGGATCGCCGTCGGCTTCCTCGCGATAGATCGGACATGAAGGGGACGGCGGAAGCTTGCGCAATGCCTTGCCCCTTCCGTTTCCTTTTCCTCCAAACCCGCCCGCCTTGCCCCGTTGCCGTCAAACGGATTCGGGGATAAAATCATACTGCCCCAAGTCCATCGGACTTATCGGACGGAGCAACCCTGTCCGACTTTTTTTCGGCATAATTCCCAAAAAATTTCTCAAAAATTTGTCGCACCTATTGACAATTTCACAAGATTGAGGTATAATAGATTCCATCTAGAGTACTCTAGATGCAAAAAAAACAGACCATCAAGATCAGGAAGACGCGAAAAAATCATGGCAGTGAATTTTTATACGCCGGAAATCACCCACAGTCCGGTTTATTTTCCGAGAAACGGCAGCAAGCCGTTTCTTCGTTACAACCATTGTGCGGACAGTGTGTTTTTTCGGGGGCAGTTCTACACGCTGTGGAATGCCAATGCGGTCGGGACGGAGAACCATCCCGGCCAATATATTTTTCTTGCGACCTCAGAGGATTTCCGCAACTGGAGCGCCCCCCGGAGATTCTGCGAAGAAGCGCTCGACAATCAATGGCAGCCGGCGCTGCTGGTGGTCGAAGATACGCTACTGATCTGCGCATGGTGTGATTTCAATGCGCGCAAAACCTTCATTTCCAGCACCACCGACGGCAAGAACTGGGTTCACCAGCCGGTCGAACTGGTCCCCGAAGAACTCCAAGGCAAAGTCGTTGTTTTCCCCACCGGACATGGCACGCAGCTTGCCGACGGACGGATCGTTTTCCCGGTCAACTACCCGGAAATCACACCGCCCGGAGGCGTAGGTTCCAGCCGCTACGCAGGAATCATTTACCGCGATGCAAAGGGACTCTGGCACGCGTCCGGGCTCACAGAGGCGGCACGCTACGGCGACGGAATCAGCGTACTGGAGAAACAAACCATGCCCCGTCCCCAGATCTGGGAACCGTCCGTCTGGGAGCGCGCTCCGGGCAAGCTGTCGATGCTGGTACGCAACTCCGGCGAATGGGACAACCCGATGGCGATTCCTCCAGATGAAACCATACTCTATGCCGAAAGCAGCGACAATGGCGCTACCTGGAGCGAATGCCGTCCCTCGGGCATCCCCTCGGTCGTCTCCAGAAATTTCACCGCGCGCAGCGGCAAGGGAATGCTCATGGTGATGAACGACTGGCTGACCGCCTCTTCCCCGGGGAGAGGCCCCGACGACCGGCTGGAATTGACCCTTTTTGTCGCCCCGGAACCGGAATGCGCGGAACTTATGCCGGGGCCCCGCGTGCAATTCGAGGGCGGACGGGCGTTCTATCCGGGCGGATTTGTAAACGATCAAAAGCTCTATCTGGTTTACACCTATCCAGATTACATTATGAGTACGCAAGTCGATCCGCTTCCCGATTTCGACCGGCCATTTTTAATGCGGCGCGATTCGAGGGACGGCACGCAAATTGACCGCAAACAACAAATTCTGTCGCTCAACCGCCCGGAGGCCGCGGTCTTCGCCGTTGCCTCCACATCCATGATGCAACAGGATGCGCTTTGCTGGAAATTTCGATTCCGGACGTGTTTCCGTTCCGAGCGGGAATTTACGATCTTCAGTGTCGGAAACGCGGCGATCCTTTTGCAGTACGACGATGAAACCCAAACCGACCGACTGATTTTGCGCCGGAGCGGTTGCCCGGATTTCCTTCTAAAAGGCCTCCCATTCTCCCGGGCAACCCATTTTGTAAGCGTGACGGCAAAGAGCGATTGTTTCGAAATTGTGTTCGACGAGCGTTCCTTCCCCTTCCCCGGAAGGCTTGAACGCAAGGCGGTTTTCGGCCAATTCCATTGCGTCCCGGTCTGGCCGCTCAAATTCGAACCGGTGCGCGATCGAATTGAAATTTTTCTTGATTCCATTGTCATTGAATAAAAAACGAGTGTTCCTGTCACCCGAAACCAAAGGAGAAAGAAAATGAAGAAAAGTTGTTTCACCTTGATCGAACTTTTGGTCGTCATTGCGATCATCGCGATTTTGGCCGGGATGCTCCTCCCCCGCCTTGAATCAGGCTCGCGACAAGGCTCGCGGCATCAAGTGCATTTCCAACCTCAAACAAATGCACATTCCCATCTGGAGCTATACCGACGATTACAACTGCATGGTTCGCAACGGCGCCGGCGCAGGGTACGGCAGCACCACCGATCCGGGCATGAGTTCCTGGGGGTATTTGCTCTCCATCACCGGATATATTCAGGCCCTCGGCAATCAGAAGGGAAAATATTACGAATCCTTCGGCATTTTCACCTGCCCCTCGGGCAGTACTCCCATTCACGCCAATTACGGCCTGAACGGAGCCGGACGGGAAACAACTTCCGGTTATGAAAACTTCCGGGGCGGCAAGTGGAAAAGAGTCCAAAATCCGTCCAGAAAAGTCCTCGTCGCGGAGGCCGCCGGACAGACATGGGAAATCGGAGCGTATTACAGCACCGGCCGCTGGCAGTGGCGCGACGGATTCCACAAAAGCGGATATTACTGGGATATGAATTCGCCGCACAACGGCAAAACCATCACCAATATTCTTTATGCGGACGGACATGCGGCGCCCTTCAAACGTTTCCTCGAGTTCGACGCAACCGGCGTGGATGACCGCGGCTCCTTCGCTCCCTCGTCCAACGATGCGCCCAAGTTCCAATAGTCTGATTGTCAGAGAAGAGGTTTTCCATGCGTTTATTTGATACAATTCTATTTCTCTGTGCGGCGCTGACGCTTGCCGCCGGAGAAAGCAAGGTGGATTCCGAAGGGTTTGTCTCCGAATGGCTGATCTCGGGACCATACCCGAGCTATGTGGTGGAAAACCGCGATACCGGGCTGACGACCGATTATCTGGACGGCGAGGCGTCGGCGCGTCCCTATCCGGGACTCAAACGCAAGGTCGTATTCGGCATCGACGAGGCAAAACTGATCGCCGCGCTCAATGCGACCAACGAGTGGGGACGGCGGGAACCGTTGACCATTGAGACAAAATGGCAACCAATGTCGTTCCAAACCCCGTCGAATATCCTGATGAATCAGGTGTTCGCCCCGATCGACGATCATTTTGTTTTTTTCGCCTGCACCTACATTCAGTCGCCGGTCGAACAAGAAGTGAAAATCGGCATCGGCGTCGATGATGAACACAAATTGTACCTCAATGGCGCAGTCGTCGGAGAGGCGGCCACAAGTCAGGCGGTCAAACCGAACACATTCGTTTACCGGACCAAACTCAAGCGGGGACTGAACACGCTTTTGCTCAAAGTCGTGGACCGGAAATTCGATTGCGGCTTCTGTCTGACGCTGACCGATCCCAAAGGACAGCCGCTCCGGGATTTGACGCTGTACACCGATTCGCCCGCCCGCAAGCTCGGCGCAGATCTTTATGACAACGGCTTCGGCTTCGCCGCCGACTGGAACCAGAAAAACTTCTACGACACGGATCGTCCAGCGTTTCACATCACCTTTTTTGCGCCGGACAAGGAAAAGTCCTACCTTGTCACGCTTCCAGACAATCAGCGTAAGCAAATGAAGCATGGCGACCGCGTCGTCATCGCGCCGAACCTCGTCCGGGGGCGCAATCAACTGACCTTCTCCGTGTCCGGCCATTCCGGCGAAACCTATGCGAAAATGAGCCATGAAGTGACCCTTCACAGTCGCGCCGAGCTTAGGAAAACCCTTGCCGGGCTCCAAAAGAGAATCCAAGAGGTGAATGCGGAAGCCGCCGCGACGGAAAAAGCCATCGCCGCCGCCGATCGCCGCTTGGCAATCGCCCGGAAAAAACTTTCCGACGCGCAGAAAACGGTCGAGCAAAACTATCAGGCCCGGCATGAAACAATGGGGAAAAAAGTTGCCGTATTCGCCCCGGTTCCGCTGACGATGCCGGCAAAACCGCTTCGCACCCAACAACTGCTCAACGGGATTTTTCAAGGCCGGAGAACCGAGGAAAATAAGGCGCGCGATGTCCGGCTGCCGCTTGAGATGTTCGGCGAATTTTTCCGCAACCGCTACTATCCGGTGGAACCAGTTAATCCCAAGATGAAATTCGCACGGGCATGGAAATTCATGCCCGGATATCAAAAACACTCCTTCGACGATATTGTTCACGCCAGAAAAGCGGTCTTTGAAACCAAATTCCTCATCGAAGATCCCACAGGACGGCATTATTTCATCTGCGACAATGTTATCGGCAAAATCCGCGTCCTCTGCAACGACGTCGAATGCGGCGTCTACGATGGTCAGGTCGGAATTGTGGAAATCAATCTCACAAACGTCAAAAAGGGCGAAAACCAGCTGAAAATTGAATTTGAATACACCGGCACCATCGGCAACAATGATTCTCCGAATTACGGCATTCTCGGCGATCTCAAACACGAACAGCGCGGAGAACTGACCGTTTCGGATCTCTGGATCAAGCCCTCCTACCGGAATTCCACGCTGACCGTCTCGGGCGAAGTGTGCAATTTGAGCAAGAGCGAGAAAGTGGTGACGCTGCGGCAATACGCCGTCGCCGACGGCATGGTGATTTTTGCGCTTCCGGAGGGGAAAATCAGCGTTCCCGCCAACGGGAAACAAAAATTCATGCACGGGCGGATTTGGAATTCCCCCAAACTCTGGAGCCCGGCAAATCCATTCTGCTACACATTGGTCAGCGATCTTTTCGTGGACGGAAAACACGTCGACCGCCGAAGCGACACCTTCGGATTTCGAGAATTCTGGATTCACGGCGTGGATTTCTTTCTCAACGGCAAACGCATGATTCTGCAGGGCGATGTCGGCATCGACGTCTTCGGCTACCCGAAAGCGCGGGATGTTCTCTTCGGATTACTGCGCGAAGACCACATCAACACCTTGCGCCTTCACGACGCAAAATGCGCCACGATCCCCGCCGTCGCAGAAGAGGCCGATCGCGCCGGCATGCTTCTGATCGCCCAATATTATCCGGCAGGCGACCTCGGCCGAACCATGAACTCTAAGCTGTTCACGCATTACAAAACCTTCTCCGCCTACGCCAAAGGCCCGGAACACCGGAAAAATCTGGAGAATTACACCAACTGGTTCAAGGCGTTTCGCAACCATCCGTCCGTGGTGATCTGGTCGGTCGGCAACGAGCTGGTCACACCGGGATGCGAATCGAAAGGGTTGGAAAAACGCAACAAATTCGTCGACGATCTGGCTCAGTCCTATCAGCAGCACATGTTCCGCCTCGATCCGGAACTGGTGGTCACTCGCGACGGCGATCTCTGCACGTACAACTCGACCTATGACAATTTCGATCCGAGAACGCCCGCCAACGTCCACTACCCGGAATTTCACAAAGACCGCTTTGTCTTTGACTGGCAGCGGCTCTTTGAATACCGTCCGGCGATTTACGGAGAGACGCTCTACTGTTCCTACGTCTGGGGCGGCGGACGCGGAGCGCGCAGCGATATTGTCGCGGACAAAGCCAGAGAAGTGCGCAAGGACGCAAAGCTCTTCCGGGATCTGGGAGTTTCCGCGCCGATTTATATGGGCGTCGGCTTGGACGGCTTCGTCGAGCTGAAGCCGGACGGCTCCGGTTCCCCGTGGCGCGTCAGCGAAGTGCCGCGCAACGCCAAACGCAAGGCGAACTGGCGCAATGGCATGCCCGAAGACGAATATCCCTTCATCAAAGTGAATTATCCTTCCGTCTCCGGCAAAGGTTTGCACCCGGATTACTGCAACAATTACATCGCGTGGTTCGGATTTCGCGCCGTCAACTGGTCTTCGGAGAAATATCCATCCCATGTGCGCAATGCGGTCAACGACGCCTATCGCGACACCCTCATCCCGCAGCCGCGTCTGCCGCAGGATCGGCGGGGCGAAGCGATTTTGACCGGCCTGACGCCCAACGCGCCGCTGTATTGGCGCACCCCGGAGGGAAATCTCGGGGGCGTGCGTGCCGACGCCGACGGAAAGGCGTGGATTCTCCTGGAGAAGGCCGGTCGTTGTGACATCCTCCACAATGGAAAGAAGTTTTCCGTCACGCTGCCGTCCCGTCACAGTTATGCCGGAAAGCCCGGTTTTCAAGAAATTTGCACCATCTCCATACCCAAACAATAAGGAATCAAAATTATGAAATTCTGGAACGCAACTTGTCTCTTGTTTTTCGCCTGTCTCATGCTTTCGGCCGACGAGCTTACGCAAGTCGGCAAAGCGCAGCAGGATCTCGCCGCCGCGGAAAAATCGCTCGCCGCGCAGAAGGCAAAAGCCGCCGATAAAAACCGGACTGCGGAAACGCTTGAGAAAACCGCCCAAGTGACGCTCAATCCGTCCAATCGCACCGCCGTCGTCCCCCCGAACAAGGCAAAAGTCATCTATCAAAATCCCCTTTCGACCGTCAACGGGTTCAAGCCGAACAAAGGAACCCTCTTTGCAATCGTCGATACGCCGCAAGGGAAAGCGTTGAAAATCCAATCGCCTCCCGGAGCGCAATCGGTCTCGCGTTCGTTGCGGGTCCCCGAGGGAAAGCGCATCCGCGTCTCGATCTGGCTCAAAGGGGAAAACGTCGTCAAAGCCGATCAGAATTATTTCAACGGAACCCGTCTGGGCGGCGTACTCAAGGAGAACGGCAAGTTGCTTTATCCGGCCGCCCCCGCGTCGGTCGGCACGTTTGACTGGCGAAAGGTCTCCTTTGAAACCAATGTGCCGTTCGGCAGCAAAGATATTTGGCTGACGATCGGACTGGCAGGCGCCACCGGCACGGTTTGGGCGCGCGATCTGGTCGTCGAAGAGTTATGAAGCGATTTCTCCTGCTGATTCTGGCGGTCGTCTTCCTGCCGTTTGCGGGATGGCCGCCGGAAGCGAGGCGTTTCGTCCGGGGGTATGCTTCCGCTTTGACGACAAACGGGAGATCGGGCAATACCGGAAGCTGGCAGCGCTCTTCGACCGGTATTCGACGAAATTCACGCTGGCGATGACCTGTCAGAATGTTGTCAACGATCCGGAGTTCTCCGCAATGCTCCGGGAATTTGCCGCCAATGGCCACGAGATCGGCGATCATACGGCGTCCCACTCCACCTTTCGCATCCGGGCAAACAATCCCGAAGAAGCAAAGGCGTTCGCCCGGGAAAAATGCGTCGATCACCATGACAACATCACCTTTTTTCTGCATTACGAGTTGATCGACACCCCCCTCAACCGACCGTTTGTCGCCTCGCTCCAAGGAAACAAGCTTCGCGACGTGCCCGAGGAATTTTCCGGGCTCTTCCGCAAAAGGCAGGAGGAACTTGTCTGCCACGTCGCCACAGGCAAAGTCTATCGGGTTTATGCGGACAAAGAACAATTCAAGTTAAAGAGTTTCTGGGGCGAAGACAACGTCAGGCTCGCAGACGAACATAAAAGCTCCTTTTTGCATATTCATAAGAGGGCTGGAATCTGTTCCACCGAAGAGTCCCTTCGTTTTCTGGCCCGCGTTTCCCGCGACGCCTTCCGAAAAATGCGATTGCCCCTTCCCCGATTCTGGATGCAGCCCGGCGGCTATGAGCCATTTCAGCAGCCGGAACTCATCCGCAAAATTTATGGCGAAGAGTTCGGCTATCTGGGGGCGGACTGCTACCCGAAGGCGGCGTTTCTGACCGTCGGCGAGCCGGAGAGCGGCCGGGCGGTCTTTTCGATGACGCCGGTCTTTCATCCGACGCCGGAGAACAGCGATTTTTTCACCATGCGCCGGAGAGTTGCATCGACCTTGGCCAAGCGGTGCGTTTTCATCAATTGCAGCCATCTTGCCAGCCGCAATGTGCCGGGGGGCTTTGAGGGGTTGCTCAAGCGTTATGAAGAGCTGCTGATTTTCTGCCGCGACAATCAAATTCCCATCCGCACGTGTTCCGAATGGGCCAAGATTCTTTACAAGACTTCTCATCCGGCGTCCGATCAAATCACGCTTCCGCCGATCCAACACGATTGGGATCAAAATAACATTCCCGACGGCTACGATCCGGGAAAAGCCGCCGTCTGGCATGACAATGCTTTTGTGCGCACGTCCTCGGGAGAACTCTTCCGGGTCAACAATCTTGGCGGCAGCAATTCGGGCGAAAAAAAACTCACGCTCCGTGCAAAGGGAACTTCGGGAGACACGCTGATTCTGAACGTACAGGCAAGGACATGGGAAAAAACGGTTCCGGCCGGACGCATTGTTCGGAAACTATCCCGCACGGGAGAGTGGGAGACCGTGACTTTTGCCGTAACGCTCCCTGATGACGCGGCGCTCGTGCATTTGCGTTTGGAAGCGATCCTTCAGGGCAAGGGAATCGCAGCGGCACCGCGTTTTTGAATCCTCCCTCCGCCAAAAGTCCCATCGCGGGGGCAAAATCATCCTCAAAAACACGTTGAACGATTTGACTCTTCCTTTGGAGTCTATATATTAAATGAAGATCGACGGCGAACGCTCGACATCCCGTCGATGCAAGAGACGCGACTTTTGTCGAAGTTGTGTCACAAGAAACAGGGGAGTTGGTTCTTCATGGTAAAAAGATGCGGAGAGGATCCGGTCGCGGCACGGATTCGTTACTATATTTACGGGATCGTCCGGAAATTCAGTGAAAGCTCCGTAAGGGTTCCCTCCAGTTACGAGCTGGCCAAAATGTTCGAGATCCCCCGCTGGGTCGCGCAATACGAACTCGAACGGCTGATCGCCGAAGGAGTTCTGATCGGCAAAAAACGGATCGGGACCTTCACCAACCCCAGAAGCACCTATTCCATGCATATCGCCACCGACGCCATGCCGCTGATCGCGGTAAGCTATGGCAGCGGCGACCATTTCACATACTCCCACGAAGGCGCATTCTCGCTCGCGGCCGCATATCAGACCCTCGGCAAACTGGACTGCTCCATTCACGACCTGCGTGTGCCCGGCAAAACGCTCGACAGCATGCTCCGGGACATCGGTTCGCTTTCGCTGGACGGTCTCTTGTGGATCTCGCCCTCCATGGATTTTAAGAAGGAGCTTTTCGCAGAGCTTTCGAAAAAAGGCGTGAAAATTTACACCTGCGGCTTCTCCCCGGAACCGTCGGTCGGCGCCGTCGAATATGAGTATCAACATGCCGCAGACGACCTTTTGGAGCGTTGCCGAAGGGAAAATCGCACGGATCTGATGATCGTTCATGGAGGAAGAGACGCCTTTCTGGAGTGCTTCATGAACACCGCCTCGGGCAAAGGACTGAACATTGAATCCATCCTCTGCGATGAGGGGGAGGAGCGATACTGCGAAGAGGTGCTGCTGCGTTGTCAAAAGAAACTCCCGCAGTTAATTTATGTCACCGACCGCCTGACCTTGCGCCTTTTCCAAAGTCTTCAAAAAGCGGGATTCGATCTTGAAACCGCATGCCGTTTCGTCTCCTCAAGAGAGTTCAGTCACAGCGCATTCTATCGCGGCTGGATGGTTCATTATCCCTACGGCAAGGCGGCGGAGCGGGCGGCGACGTTGCTCTTCGAATCGCTCCACAAACCGGAACGCGTCGCGCGCTCCGAATCGGTTCAATGCACCATTGAAGAGTGCGTCTTTGCGGAACCTCCCGCTCTCTAATTTGGAAAGGATGCCCCCCATGCAGTTGAAAACAATCAGACATACCGAGCTGAACGTTTCCGAACTTTGTCTCGGCTTGAGCCAACTCGGATTGGATTCGCCCGTCCCGGAAGGCGAAGCGATGCTGGATCGTTTTGCCGACGCGGGCGGCAATTTCGTCGATACCGCCCGGATTTATTCCGACTGGGTTCCCGGCATGAAAGGCCGCAGTGAACAACTGCTGGGAGCATACTTGAGGAAACGCAAAAACCGCGATCGCTTCGTCATCTGTTCCAAAGGCGGGCACTTCGACTTTGAGACGCCCGGAATCAGCCGCGCAACCCCGGCGGACGTCATCGCGGATCTCGAAGCAAGTTTGAAGGCGCTCGGCACCGATCGGATTGATCTATATATGCTCCACCGCGACAGCACCGTTCTTCCGGTCGAAACCTTGCTCGAACCCCTCGAGGAAGCACGCCGTGCCGGCAAAATCCGGGAATACGGCGTTTCCAACTGGTGTCCCGAACACATTCGTGAAGCCGCACAGCTGTCGAAAGCAGGAATTTTTCACGGCATCCGCTGCGATCAGGAGATGCTCAACTTCGGCACCAATTCCCATCATTCGCTCTCCGACCCGACCCAGCAAGTCTGGAGTGCGGGACATGCGGCGGCCGCACGGGAGGCCGATTGCGCCGTGATGGCGTTTTCCGGGCAGGCGGGCGGATTTTTTCAAAAGATCGCCGCCGGAGTTCCTCCGGAAAAAGCCGGGACATTCTACAACACCGCCGAAAATCGAAACCGAGCCGAACAGTTGTTGCGTCTCTCCAAAGAAACCAAAATCGACCTCAGTTCCCTTCTCCTCCTCTATCTGACGCAGGCGAAAACCTTGCAGATCTTTCCGATTGTCCGCTGCCGGACACCGGAACAACTCGACAATACCTTGCAGGCCGTCGCCCACACGGAGACCGTTGATTTCGGCTCCTTGCGCGATTTCGAATAACCCCGCGAAATCCGGGCCTTCCCTCATGGAAAAATGCAAAAAAAGATCGATCGCGTCTTGACAATAGTTTATTAATCTGATATAATATAGTGCAGATTGATAAATTATACGAGGAGGCCTCATGCCGAAGACATCAGCAAAGGCAGACGCGATTCTGAGCGAACTACACCGCCAGATCGCCATAGGCAATTTTGCCCGCGGAAGCGCGCTGCCGTCACAATATGAACTGGCCAAGAATTATCACGTCAGCCATATGACCGTGCGCAAGGCAATCGCGGCATTGACGAAAGACGGGATTCTCCGGTGTGTGCCGCGGGTCGGATTTTTTGTCAACGACATTGTGTCGGAACGCAAACTACAGCGTCAGGTCGGAGTGATCATTCCGGCTTACGCGACCCCGGAATTCATCGATTTTGTCATTCACATGACGCGAATCTGCGAAGAGAAACACCTTCTTCTGCGGCAAACGATCGCGCGCCACTGGGACGACCGCGCCATCGACGACTGCATCGAAACCTGCGACGGGATTGTCGCATGGCAGCCGGAATCGCTCACTTCGGCGCCGCCGATGGTTCGGGAAAAACTGCACAACTGCGGAAAACCTTTTGTGTTCATCGGCGGCAGCGGCGCCGGACTGGGCTTTCATACGGTTTCCGGCGACAGCAGAGCGGAGACCGACCGGATGATCGACGAACTGAAAAAACTCGGACACCGCCGGATCGGAATTTGCGCCCAGAAGTATGCGAACGGGGAATATATCAATTTCTATCATCCGTGGCTGCGGCAAATGACGCAGGAAATGGGCAGCGAGGCCGCCGCAAAAGAACTGCTTCTAAGCGTAAATGTGCCGGAATACGAAGACACGGAGCAGGAGCTGATCCGATTGCTGCGGGAAAAGAAAGGGCGCTATCCCTTCTCGGTTCTGCTGGTCACGGCGGCAGGGTATCTGGCGGCGGTGGCCGCACTGGCGCAGGACGGCTTGAGCGTGCCGCGCGATCTCTCGCTGGCGGTGATCGGAGACCGGCGGGAACTGGAATATTACCAGCCCCGGCCGACGCAGCTGAAGGTTTCGCTTAAAGAACACGCGCAGCAGGCGGTGGAACTGCTGCTGAAGTGCTGGGAGGAGCCCGGCCTGCCGCCGCAGGATATTCGAATCTATCCGCAATTCATCCCCGGGGCCTCCGTCCGGCAAGTAAAATCAAATGAGGAGATCTAAACGATGTCGATCTTTTCACGGTTCATGATTTCGGGGGCGGCCGGAATTTTGGCAATGCATGCGGGCATCCCCGAAACGTTCAGGAATCCGCCGGAACTGGCCTTTCGCGTCCAGTTCAACGACGGAACCCGGATCGCGACGCCGGTACGTTGCGACGGGGAAAAAGAGCGGATGACGGATCTGGCCGCCTTGCCGGGCGTCAGCACGAAAGCAAGGTTTGCAAAACTAACGGCCACAATTTCTTCCGCAACCGAACGGACGGCGGGGCTTCGCGTCTCCGCGGACTGGTGGTTCGACTGCCAAGTCAACCATGAACGAATTTACAGCACGATGGTTCAGGGCAACGGCGGAGCGCCGGGGCAGAAATTTCACAGCTTTCCCTGCCGTTTCAAAAAAGGGGACAATGAAATCACCTTTTTTGTGGAGCGGGGCGTCGACTCAATGAAATTTTCCTGCCAGCTTCTGGAATCGCAAATAGCAAATCCTTCCGCCGCTGAATGTTCATTTCCACGGTACGAAGCGTCGCTTCCGGAGTTGCCTCTGGTCGCACAGCCGCTGGTTCTGCTGGAAAAAGATGGATCGCTTGTGATTCGCGCGGCGACCCGGACGGCGGTCAAGATGAGTGCGGTTTTTTGCTCCCAGGGCAAAATCACACGCTCCGAAGAGAAAGATCCGACCGTGTTTCATGCCTTTTCTTATCTTCCGCAAGCGACGGACGCGAACGTTTCTTATCAGCTTTATGCGGATGGCAAGGCCGTGACGAAGGAGATTATGCTTCGCCCGGTGAATCCCAAGTGCCCGGCGCGCTTCTGGGTCCTCGGGGACACTCAGCACAGTCAGGCGTACCGGACGACGCTTCTTGCGCAATATGGGGCGAACCGCCGCGTCCGCGAGGCGGATTTTGTCATTCACATCGGAGATATCGACAGCACCACCGATGATTTTGAGGGGCGTTATCTTGCCGGATTCGGCAACGCCTACGCGACCTTTTTCTCCGGCCTGCCGCTGGTGGCACTTCGCGGCAATCACGAATGGGTGGGAAAGCATCCGCAGATCTGGACGCGCTGGTTCGGCACCTCCGAAGGGAAAACCTATTGGAGTTTTCGCCGGGGTGCGACCGCGTTCATCGTACTGGACAGCGCGGGAAAAAAGAGCCAACATTGCGATCCGGCAACCCTGATTGCCGAACAGCGTGAATTTCTCCGCCGCGCGCTGAAAACGCCGGAGTTTCGCGCTGCGAAGTTCCAT
The DNA here is from genome assembly GCA_028691615.1 of Victivallaceae bacterium. Lineage (GTDB taxonomy): Bacteria > Verrucomicrobiota > Lentisphaeria > Victivallales > Victivallaceae > JAQUYX01. Next base: position 1,755 of record JAQUYX010000051.1, on the reverse strand, counting down.
ATTCTGCTGGTTCACGCCAGCAAAGCGCCCGATGCGCAGTCCGATGCGCCGGCGGACAATCTTGCCGCGATTCTCAAAGGGATCGAAGGGCTTGATGCCATTGACTTAATGATCGCAGGGCACATTCACCGGCCGCTTCATCTGGACAAAGGAGTCTATGTGTTTCCGGCGGTCACGATGGCGGGGCCGGGTTGGAAGCATCCGAGTTCGGCGCTTTTTGTGGAGGAACGCTCCGGCGATCTGCGGATCGAGGCATATCTGCCGGATGGAACAGTGATTGACACATTTCAAGTCAAAAGTAGGATCATCCCGGAAAGATCCCGTCCAGCCGGGAAGGAAGGAGTCCGCGGGAAAAATTGATTTCCCGATATTGAATCATGAGTGAAGCATCCCTTGAGCAACCTGCAAGAAAAAATAAGGAGGTAATTATGCGGAAAAAATTTACGTTGATTGAGCTTCTGGTGGTGATCGCGATCATCGCAATCCTCGCCGGCATGCTGCTTCCGGCCTTGAATCAGGCGCGCGACAAAGCACGCACGATCAACTGCGTTTCCAATGAAAAACAGATTTCCGGCGCCATCAACTTTTACCGGGGCGACAACGACGATTTCTTCCCCATGATCAACACCCATAAGGACGCCACCGACGACACCGCAAACACAAAAAAGGAATGGTGGACCAACAAACTGAGCATCTATCTTCCCGTCATAAACTGGAAAAATGAAGACGTCGGGTCCATCGGCAAAGGCAGCGGCGCCTGGAGTTGTCCGGCCGTCTCCCCTTACAACCTCGAATGGGGCTGCGGTTACGGCGCCAATACCCACGGACCGATCGGACTGCTTACCAACGCAAAACTTCCCGGACTCGGGTGGACCAAGACGCCCCGCTTCTGGAAAAGAACGCACGAGATCATCATGCTCGGTGACTCCATGCTTTATAAGCCCAGCGGCTATTCGCAAACCTATGTAACCCGAATTCTTTTCCGCCCGATGATCGCGGAATGGGGCGCCTCCGTCGACTGGAAAAATGCAGGGACCTCCCAGTTGGGCGACTGGCATAGCGGAAAAACCAACACAACCTTTATCGACGGCCATGTCGAAACACTGGTCCATAAAGACGTTTACAACGACGCCAAACGCTATTTCCGTTGGTGGAATTAATCGCGAAACAAATCGGAGATGATTATGAAACTGTTTTTGCTTGCCGCTTTCTGCGGCACAGCGCTGTCGCTGGCGCACGCCGCGCCCGTCACGTTGAACCGGGACGGAGCCTCGTTTACATTCGATCCAGAACTGGGCGTCGGGTCGCATCTGGAAATCGCGGCAAGTCCGGTGAATTTCGAAGGAACCTTTCCGCTTTGGGAGATGCAACTTTACGATCAGGCCGCACGAAAAGCCAATACGCTTCCGCTCAAAGGCCGAGGCTATTACTGGCAAACCCCGTGGGTCTATGCCGGAGGCAAAATCGACAGCCGCAAGAGCAAGCTGGTCGCCAAAAAGATCGACCCGGCCAAAGGGACGGCCGAACTCTCCTATGAAACAAATCTGGTCAAAGTGAATCTCACGCTGCGACTGGAAAAAGGCGGCTTGTTCTGCTCGGGAGGATTCACGAACAAGCAGGCGGACCCGATCACGGATTTCGCGGTGCTTGCCGATCTGAAGTTCCGCCTCGGCGCAAACGACACCGTCATTGTGCCGGACTTCGGCGGCAACGGTCTGGAATATTCGCGCATACACAAACAGCTTTGGTCGATGA
>JAQUYX010000050.1 GCA_028691615.1 Victivallaceae bacterium | reverse complement strand
TCCTGACAGAAAAAAATTGCAACTTTTTTTCAGGAATACATCAAAACTGACATCGAAAATTGTGAACCGTCCCTGAATCATGGAGGCTGTTCAAAATATCAAACTTGAAAAACAGGAAAACTTTAGTGTTATAGTACTTCAAGTTTATGCGGAAGGGGACGGCACGGATTTGTGCACCGTTTTACAAAAAAGGCGTGACAAGATGAAACACCAAGACGAGTTGCAGGTCATCGCAAAAATGCAGGCAGGCGATTTCTCCGATGCGGAGCAAATGCTCAATTCCCAGCTTGCCTCTCGTCCCAGGGATTCGATCGCCCTTATGCTCAAAGGCGTTTGCCGCCTGATGACCGGGGACAAGCAGACTTTCTTCCGGATCTGGCTGGCAATGCGTAAATTGCGCCACGCAGGACGGGCCGCGACTCTTTATGCAAAATACTTGGCGCTCGCCGCCGGGGTCGCCGGAGCCGGCGCACTGGCCGGGTGCGACTCGGCCGGGCTGGATGACCAGATCGTCTACGCATTGGCTGCGCAAAACCAAGATCCGTCGATTACGATTATCGAATTGCCCGCACTGAAATACGCCGCGCCCGGCGGCTGGATTGTCACCCCGAAATACGGAGTCGGAACCACCCCGATTTATGTGGCGAAATACGCGGTCGGCATCGCGCCGGTCGTACCGTAAGCCGCCCAACGCATGATATATTGTTAAGGACTTTTAGGAATGAATTTGACTCATGCCGCTATTTTTGATTTGGACGGTACTTTGATTGATTCCGTGGCGGATCTCACCTTCGCGGTCAATTTGACAAGGAAAAGTTATTCTCTTCCGGCGCTCGCGATCGACGAAGTGCGTCCGATGATCGGCGACGGCATTCGCAAACTGATCGAACGGGCGTTGTCCGATGTGCCGTTCGACCCGGAGGAGGCGCTGGCGCGGCAGCGCGCAAACTACAATGCGCATCTGACCGACCGGACATTGCCTTATCCCGGCGTGACCGAGGGGCTGCGCACGCTTGCCGGGGCGAAGTGGCGTCTGGGACTCTTCACCAACAAGCCGCGGGAGGCGACGCTGAAGATTCTCGAGGAACTCAAGTTGCAGGAGTTTTTCACAGATATCGTCGCCGGAGGCGAATCCTTTGCGCTCAAACCGGCGCCGGACGGGATTTTGTATCTGCTCAAACAATTCCACGTCGCACCGGAGAACGCATGGATGGTTGGCGATCATTATACAGATCTGGCGGCGGGCGCCGCAGCCCAAACCCACTGCTGTCTGGCCCGATGGGGCATCGGGGAGGCGCGGGGCGAACATTATGAGTTTGCCGCAGACTGCTTTACCGATTTTGTCCGGCACGTTCTCGTCTGAAAAAAATTTTGACGGGAATCGGACAATTTTTCAAATTTCGATGCGTTATATTTCCCAGAAGTTCCAAACGACGGCGACGACGAACAATTCCGGGAGGAAATCCCTCCCCGGGAGCATGATGCTCCATTGCGTCGGCAACGTCTCAAACCCAAAGGGGAAGCAAAGAAAATGGAAAACAATGAAAAAAACACCAACAGCAAAAACAATGACGATTTGAGAACCCTCCTGATCGCTTTGTTGACCACCATCGTCGTACTGGCGTTCTATCACATCGGCGTCAATTTGTGCAAGATGTACAACTGCCGCCCGGAACCCAGAGCGATCTGTCAGGAATATGTGCTCATTCCGGTATCGGCGCTTCCGCAGGGCGGACGGCCGGGAATCCGCAGCTGCAATTTCCGCCCTGACGCCGCGCCCCGTGGGGAGTCATTCCGTCACGAGGGGAGAAATCCGGCCGGGAACGATGCACGTCCGGCCTTCAACCATCCCGGCAAAGCTCCGCGCGGCAAGGATATTCCGCCCTGCCCCGGCGCAATCTGTGAGAAAAACGCCATGACGCCGGACGGCATGCCGGTTCCGCCGGCGCTGCCGCCCGCGCAGAAAAAATAACTCTCTGAATTTTATCCGTCTTCCGGGCGTACGCGATCAAAAACCGTCGTTTTTCCGGCGGTCAAGCCGGTTTCTGATTTTAGCGATACGTCCGGGAGACAACGGATAAAAAATCATCAGAACAATTCCAATCAGCAAGAAAAAACCGGGGACCACGGCAAACAACAAGCGCAGGCGGAACAAAGATTCCTCGCTCTGTACCGCAACTTCTGCGTCAATCCCCGCCAGATTCACCATCATTCCAGAAAGGCAAAGCACCGCCGCAATTCCCAATTTAAAGATCAAAGAAAACACTGCGCCGAAAATTCCTTCCCGCCTCCGATAACTGGTCAATTCGTCAAAATCGCAGATGTCTCCCAGCATCGAATAGGCCAAAAGCCAAACCGCGGTAATACCAAAACTGAATGTAAAGTTGGCTGCGGCCATCAGCCATGGACAAGTTGGCGTGTATAAAAACCAACTCGATCCCGTGCCTGCAAAAATAAGGATCAACGCTCCGAACAACGTATTGCGTTTCCCGAAACGGCGACTAACGCGATTGATGCACCATACTGCCGCAAGATTGCAGAAGAACCAGACAGTCCCCAGCACCCCGCTCAACATCCCGGACGCCGATTTGTCTCCTCCGAAAACATAATAGATACTTAGATACGTCCCCAAAGGCGCAACCAATAAAATGCCGACGGTCATTGCAAGCACCGCGCCGGAAAGAAGCAAAAATGGACGGCAACGCAAAGTCAGAATCAGACTGGAACGCAAATCAATGGGCCGTTGACGCTGCATCTCCGCCGGCTCCCGGCAAAACGCGGGAATCACCGCACACACCAGCATGATCGCCCCGACCACGATTGCCGCCCAACGAACGCCCATAATCTCGGCGCCAGGTTCCGCTGGAATCGTCAGAAATCCACGAATACGCGTCGTCAGACCGCCCGGCTCCAACAAAGACGCCCAATGCAGAAAACACAGCTTGTAGATCCATGCCATGACCACCGCCGCCAAACTTGAAATCGCGGAACTCCACGCCTGCACGGTAATCCGTTCCCGATAGTCGGAACTCAACTCCGCGCCAAGAGCGCACCACGGGACATTCCACACCGTCAACGCGGTAAAATAGAGGATTGAAAGGATACAAAAATATGCGACAAGGCCTCCTTTTGACCACGTAGGCTCCGGGCACCAAAGCAAAACGAACAAGACGGAGGTCAGAATCCCTCCTGCCACAATATAAGGACGGCGACGCCCCAGCCGGCAACGCGTATTGTCAGAGAGATTGCCCACCAAAGGGTCGCTGACGGCATCCCACAGTCTGGGAATCCCCAGCGCGATTCCAATCCACGCGGGATTCACGCCAAGGGCGATGCTGTAAATCGGCAATGCCAGAAACGTGATGACATTGCCGAAGAACCCATTGGCGGCTCCTCCCATAGCATACAGAATTTTCTGCGACAACGGCAGAGAGGTCGGCGCCGATTCAACCGCTTCAGCGGGGCATGTGCAAAAATGTTTCATCTTCATTCACATCTATGGATCTTGCAGATTTTCACTTCTCCGGGAGTCAATGTTTCCTCCAGCGCAAACCATCCGGCGCTGTCGCATTGCAAATAAGCCTCTTCCTGCTTTGTGACAAAGGAGAGCTTCACCGTATGCGCCTTGCCGATGCGAAGCGGAAACAAGGTCCGTACCGGCTCATTGTGCGCATTGTACATCAGACAGAGAGCATCGCCGTCATCGGCAATGTACTGTACACATTCGGCACTGTCGGCCCCCGGCGCACGGACAATCCGCTGTGAACCGAGAAAAAAACGTTTCCAATGTTTGAAGAGCGCGAGCCATCTTTGAAGAATCTGAGCAGTTTTCTCGGAACCGTAGGGCATTTCTCCCGTCAAATAGCGGGCATGTCCGTAACCGAAAAGCGAAAACATGGATTCCTCAAACTCCGTCGCGGATCGCCCCGACGCCTCGGCTCCATGATACCGCCCCTGCGCCAACACAAATCCCCAAGAACACCATGCGGGCAACTTCGCACGCGCCGCAGCCATGCTCGCACGATAATTTTTCAGCAGCAGTTTTCCATCGGTATGGCAGAAATCCTCTTCCGTATATCCACCGGGGATCGCGCATGCCCCCATCAGCAAATAAGAGACCCCGCGGGGAATGGTAAAACGCACTCCGCGCCTCGTCAACTCCTGAAACAATTCCCGTTCCCAAAGCCAATTCCGGTATTCATACTCCCCCTGCGACCGATGTTGGTGTGCGGGATTGAAACAAGGAATGGAGGTCGGTCCGTCAATTTCCAGTTCGGCAAAACCGAAATCGACAAGTTGCAACAACCGGGAACGAATCCAATCCCCCCACGGCGAAAGAAAGCACATATTGCCGAATGTTGCCGGATCAAAGGTACGGCCGGATTCATCGATGCACTCCCAGTCGGGATGCTCCATGCGAATGCGGCTCGCGCGCCAGGCGATGGAATAAGAACAATACACGCCGGCGGTCATGCCGTGCGATGCAATTTTTTCCAGCAGACGCCGTAAGTCCGTTTCTCCGTTCGGAAAAAAATCGGAACGTAAACGGTAATCCCCGGTATTGGTAAAAAGTTCTCCCATAAAAAAAACAATTTGTTCAAAACCGACGTGCGCACACGCTTCGATCATCGGGAAAAAATCCGCAATCCCCTTCCCAGTCACCGGAGTTCCCGTACAATGAAACGTCGTCGGGGAATCCGCGCACTGCTGGAACAACGAAGCGAAAACTCGGCTTCGCCATTCGCTTTTCGCATTCGGCTCCTCCGGAAGCATCAGCATAGCAAGTTGGAAAGAGTCGAGCGACTCCCCGGACGACACCACCATGTCCACATCGTCGGGAAATTGAAAATCGCAGTACCCGAGGAAATGCCGGTTCATTCCGGCCACATCCTGACGAAAATCCGAATAAAATTCGATATTCCGCTCCGTCCTGACGCTGTAAAACGCTCCAAACGAAAGATTTTCCACAACGACAGCGCGCTCGGAACAGTTCGACACAGAGAGCCAAGTTTTGACAACCGGAAGCGTTTCATCCGCCTCAACCGTCAATTCAAGCTGAAACAGTTCGCCTCGGAAAATCAAGCAGCAACGAGAGCCGTCCACACGCAGGTCCGTCAATGGAAACTCATTGCGCCAAGTCGGCTCCCACGCCGGATTGTGTTGTTCCGAGGGACCGGCGTAATGCCACTTTCCTTCGTATTTGACAGCGGCGACGAAAGGGATTCCCCATCCGTTGGAGTGATGGCACGGCATTTTTCCTTCCCCGTCCGGAGGAGGCATGATGAAAACCTCCAGTGGGCACACCCCACCGGAGTCGTCGATATGCCATAGACAAGTTAAAAAATGCGTTTCGAGCGCGAGCAATGACGGTTCAATCCGGAAAGGCATAAAATTCTCTGCTTCCATAAGGTGATGTTTCGCTTGCAATTCTATCTTTTATCTGGATGGCGTTTGCTTGTTTCCCGCAGGGGACAAGATCAATCGATCCAGCCAAATTCCCGATGCGGTTCCGTTGATTTCCGGTGCGCAATAGATATATCGCACATCGGAAAGATCGCAGGAACCCAAATATACCCGATGGTATTTCGCACCCGCAATTTCCGAACCGTCAATGAGTTTCCGCAGTTTCCCCGGATAAATTCCGATACTCATAACGTTTCCAGTGACAACCGGCTTTGCCGGATCACAACGGGCTTCCACATAAATATCATAAACGCCGGGAACAGGAACCCCCATCTGAACAAACCATTCATGATGGCTTGTCGGCATCCAAACAGCCTTGCCGTCAACGGCGGCAGCGTCAGCGCGAAGCGCCACCTGACGTTGCTCATCGTGTCCCATCAAAGGGCCCAGACGTTCGACGTTCCAGCCCAGAAATTGCCCCTTTCCACTCAGCCATCCGGGACGGCCGCCGTCATTCGGGAACGGCGGCTTGAAATCAGGAGTATAACGGCCGGATTGTTTCAGAAGCCACATCCAAACCGGCAAAGAATTTTCCGCCATTTTCTGGATTCCAGCATCAGCAAAGTGTTTTTTGCAAAACTTCACCAACTCCATCGCATTGACATGCTTCAGTTCCGGCAGCCGCGACTCGGGCGCGGGAGACAACAATTCCGGGCGCTCCAGCAAGGCAATGGTGACCGGCATGACGGCCATTGCCATCCGGGAACCGTACTCAGGAACATTCTTCACCTTTTCCGCCTGATCATACATCCGTCGCCATACCGCGGCAAGGGTCTGGTTGTCCAGCCACGTCCGGCAAAAACCATCCTGATTCCCGACACATTTCAGCGGCGATTCCGGATGGGCAAGCGCGGCGGCGGTCATCGCCGCGATGTAATCGAGTATTTGCGGCGCGGACGTTCCGTAATATCCCTCGACAAACTCCCGGACAAGCGCTTTCTCGTCCAGATCGGGGTTCCAAAGGAGTTTACTGATCACATAGGTTCGCAACTCCGGCAAATCGGCCGCCGCCCCTCCGTTGTCATAAGCCCCCTGTTCGAAAACGCTGATGGCGCGGCAGTCGCGGAACAATCGCAAGTTCGGCGCAAAAACATGCCAATTGGGATGCGGCAGACAATAATGGTTGAAATTGGCCACATAATCCCAGATCAACATTCCGGGAACCAGCTCGCGCCACCCGCGCAAGTCGTCCAGCAGCGCCCGATTGCGCGGGTCCGTCAGCGCGGCCGTCGCAGCCGCCTCGATCGTACAATAACGAATAACGATATTCCGATGGGGACGGACCGTCATCGGAGGGTGTCGAGTGTACTGATATGCGAACGTCTGGATTTGAACCTCCGGAAATTTTTGGGCGACAGCCGCAGCCACCTCATTGATGCAGTCGATGAGCAGATCGCTCTGATTGCCGTGTTTTTGAACAAATTCACAGCACTTCGCACATTCGCAATAGCGCTCATTGTCGTTCTGACCGCACCATATCTCCCGGATTCCGGGCGATTCTTCCACCGCCTTGAGCACCTGGCGAACCAATCGGGCACGCATCTCACGATTCGTCAGACATGGCTGTCCCAGTGGCCCCGGTCGACGCACGCCGCCGGAAAGCGCATACCATTGAGGATGTTGACGGAAGAAGACATTCTCCGGCAGATACCGGTCAAACGTCGGAACCGCGCCGACCTGCCCTGCGAAACCGCCCCATGCGACGGATTTCGGACATCCGAATCCATTGTTGCGCATCTGGACGAGAAATTCCTCCGGTCCCTCGTCGATCTGCTGGAACCCTGCCGAACGCGCCACGAACTGCGGCGCATAACGATACTCGGTTCCCGCGGCGGGCAGCGTCAGCGGTTTTCGCATTGGAATCCTCCGGCTGTCGGATGTCCAAAAACGGCAATGATATTCCCTTTCAAGGAAATCGAAGACCGCATACAGTGTGCCGCGCGGACGCGATCCTGCAATCCATACATATCCATTTCCGGCCACGCGGTACAACACCTCGTCGGGACGCAATTTCGTCCAATCCGTCACATTCAACGCGGTTTTGGCGGCCTCGCTTTGCCCGATAAAAAGAGCAGGACCGTCCGCAGCCCGGAACGCCGATTGCACGGGGATGGTTTCTCCGGAAATCTCCCGCAGATACTTCTGCAACACGACGGCGGCATTTTTTTCCGATTCCGCACACTGTGGATCGACGACGATTTGATATCCTTGCGAGACGGGAGCGACAAGCAACATCAAGGTGAGAATCGTCATCCGGCGGGAAAGAGGAAATCTTTTAAACGACAAGCAATTCATGAAATCATGCCCTTCCGGGAGTTACAGATCTATGATCTGGCTTTGTTTGCATACCTTGGTGAAGCCTTCCTGCTTCAGATAATTCAAATCGTTGCTTTCCACATGACCATCTGCATAGCCGAGCGTCATGTGCTCGTTATGCAACGCCGCACCTGCGGAATTTTCGATCACAACCTGCGGATTCATGAAAAAAAATCCGTATCCCATACTTCCTCCGGACACAATGAAGGTATCGCCAATGATGAACGTCGAAGCAGGAACGCGCATCCTGTTCATCAGAAAAAATTGGCTGTACCCGTCCCGCTGGCAAAATGCGCCCCATTCATTCACGCGAGCCAAATAGAACGAGTCGCCGCCGCCCTTGCCGCAATCCAAAATTCCACTGGACCAATGCAGACTGCCGTTTCCAAGCCGGACATTGGGACAATTCATGACCTCCTTGGGAATGTATTTCCCTTCGTTGACCAGAACATCGCCGATGAGAGATTCCTTGCTCGCCACAGGATCGTACAGATAGCATTCCAGGACATCCTTGTAGTCGCCGACATACATCTGAATGGCAGACGCAACCTGTTTCATATTGCCGCAACATTTCACGCCGGTGGCTCTCGCTCGGGCTTGCGAAAGCGCGGGCATCAACATCCCGGCCAGAATCGCGATGATCGCAATGACGACTAAAAGTTCGATAAGAGTAAATTTTTTCTCGAAACATTTTTTCATGCTGCCCACCTGCTCTTTTTTCGTTCGTTTACGCCAGTCACAAATGTCGTTGAATGATCTGTTTCCGCCTCGTCCGGCTCTGCACTCTAAACATTTTGACACGTTCAATGCAACTTTTTTCTCAAAATCCGTTAAATAAATGCCGGGTTCATGTTCGCCTCCTCTCCCGGAATCTCGGGTTTGACTTCGCTGGTCAGTCGCGCCAATTTCGGCGCAATCTGAATTTGTTTTTCCGCGGCGTCGGGATTGATGATTTTTTCACACAGCAAGCGCACAACCGCCTTGCCCATTTCCTTCTGCGGCAATTCCGCCGTGATAATGTCAAACTGCGACCAGCCATTCGGCGGCAAATCGAATTGAGCCACCGGAAGCGAAAACAACTTCATCTCCCGCATCACATTCATCAGCGTCGCACTGAAGAAATTGCAGAACACGCCATCAGGTTTGCGTTCCAAAAGTTCCCGGCACCTTCGCGCATCCGATGGCTGGTCATTCAACACCACGCATAGACTTTCATCCCATTCGATTCCGCTTTCCGCCAATGCCTGTCGAAAACCATCCAATCTTTGTTTCGCCGGGTTCTGCGTGTGATTCCAAATGACGCTCGCAATTCTGCGACATCCACGCTCCGCCAGATATTTTCCCAATTGGTACCCCCCTAGAAAGACATTTGCACAGACAACGGAACTGTTCAGCTCTTCAAAAAAAATATCCAGCAGAACGAAGGGGAAATGGGATTCGCTTAAGGTTTGTACAAATTCACGGTCGCGCCCTTGACCGTCCGGATAGAGGATGATCCCCGCGCAGTTGGCCTTTGCACGCGCAACCGCATCCATCTCATCCGCCAAATCCAGCCATGAATACAGATCAATTTCCAAAGAATATCCTTGCGCCTTCACTTCCGCTTCCAAGCTCTCCAGCAATACACGCCAATACAGCGACACAGGAAACACCAGCGCAAGCGTCTTTTCCCGGTAATTTCTGGGGTCGTACCGTTCCATGGATGCCACCAACACCGTTCCCCGGTGGCGAATTCTTCGGACCAGTTTCTCCTCGGCCAGCATTGACAGCGCCTGCGATACAGTATTCCGGCTCACGTTGAATATGCGGCAGAGTTCCCATTCGCCCGGCAGCGCGCCGTGTCTTCGCACGTCGGGGGCCGCGACATAATGTTTCAACACGCTGTAAAGTTGGAGGTACAAAGGGGTCTTTGAGTTACGCGCCAACAGGCTGGAATCGAGTTTGATCACCACAATAACCTCCTTCGGGCCGAATGTCGAATTGTCATTTCCAGGATTCTTTTATTCTAAGAATACCACAAAAGAATATCGAGTACAATATCTTTCCTTGGAAAAACAGATTTTCTATGGTGCATATATGGTGCATAACACAAATTCCCCGCAGACCTCCGCTCCGGGCGATCTTATCGATGCCCCCCACAACGCCGGGGCGGAACGAAGACTCGGCCGCCCTCATTTCCACGACAAAATGTGACGCGCGTCGAACGAGGAACGCTTGAAAAACTCCCCGCAGCAGGGTAATTTAAGAAAAGCGTCAGGCAAGATCTCGATTAACGTCATTGTTTGCAAAAGGACGCAAAGAATATAGAAGGACGAATCCGGGGATGAAAGAAGTAACCATGGACGATGTGGCAAGGCTTTCCGGCTGCTCAAAATCAACCGTTTCCTATTGTATTTCCGGTCGCCGCGCCATCAGCGAACATACTCGCAAACGGGTTCTGGATGCGATGGAGTTTCTTCACTATCGCCCGTCCCGGGAAAACCGCCGGGAACAGCACCGTCCGACGATTATGATTCTCATCAACGACATGTTCCGTTCGTTTTTGAGTCCCCAGCTCAAGGCCGTCGTCAAGGAGGTTTTCGATCAGGAATATCTGCCGTCGCTTCACCCCCTGCCGAATAACACAGAAGCACTTCAAGCCCTGCTGAACAGCGTCGGAGCGACCCGGGAAGTCGCCGGAATCCTCAACATGGCCTCCGCCATCGAGAGCTTCGATCTTTACAAATGGAGCGGAGGAGTCCCATCAATCATTTTCATCCGTAACAGCAGTTCGCTCTCCCCCATCCAGTTTGAATATGCACAATGCATGCGGCTGATTCTGCGTCATTTGGTCGGACAAATGGGACATCGAAAGTTAGTCTTCGTCACGGAGAAAGAGAGCGTCGAACGCAAAAGCGTCCTCGGATACCGGAAAGAACTGGAAAATTTCGCGGATCAGTGCGAATCCCGGATGATTCTGCTGCCCCTACACATGACCTCGCTGGATCTTCCCCAGCTTCATACGCAATTAGAAACGGCATATCAGGAGGGATTCCGCGCATTCGTCACACTGAACGCCTATTATGCTTCACAGATCTACCGCTATGCGGCCGAGCGGCAGTGGAACATTCCCAAAGATCTCTCGGTGGCAACCATTGAGGACAGCGAACTCTATGACTGGTTCATCCCGCCGCTGGCGAAGATCAAGATGCCCTCCCGGGAAATCGCACAGGAGACAGTGGCTGCCCTGATTGCACAAATCGAAATGAAGGACCCGCCGGTTTTCTCGCATTTTCATGCGACTTTTCTTCCGGGAGGATCGACCGCGCCGCCGCCGGAGGAAACTTCAAGCCCGTTCGACGGGAAGCGGACGGACAAGGCCTGACGCAAACGCGTCGCACCACGCGGTCACCGCGGCGGATCGGGGGATTTCCGTCCGGGCGAATTGCGGGGCAATTCCAAGCCGTTCGCACTTGTCCAGCCCGAGCGGGTGGTACGGTTCGACTTTGATCTTCTCAAGGTTCCCAAGCGTATTGGCAAGTTCTGAAATTTCCGCAAAATGCCTGTCGCAATCGTTGACGCCCGGAATGATCGGGCAGCAGAGGACGATTCTGGCTCCCTGCGCGTCAAGATCGCGCAAATTTTCAAGAATCAAAGCGTTGTCCACCCCGGTCCATTGCCGGTGCAGCATGGGATCGGCCAATTTGAAGTCCCATAAGAACGTATGGACAAAAGGCAAAATTTCCCGATAGCATTTCCGCGGAGCATAGCCGGAGGTTTCCAGACAGGTCGGAATCCCCTCCTCCGACGCGCACTGGAGCAGTTCCAGCAGAAAATCAAACTGAGCCATCGGTTCTCCGCCGGAAACGGTCAATCCGCCCCCCGAAGTCTGATAGAAAATCCGATCCTCCCGGACCACTTGCATCACCGCTTCGACGGACATCTTTTTCCCGACCACCTCGAGAGCGGCCGGAGCGCAGACGGAGGCGCATTTTCCGCAGCAGGTGCACTTGGCCCGGTCAAACCGGTGCGGCCCATCCGCCGAGAAATGGTGACACCCCTGCGGGCATACGACCGCACAACGTTTGCAGTTAAGACACTTGGATGAGACATAAAAGATTTCCGCCCCCCCCGCGTGGGATTCCGGATTATGACACCATGCGCAGCGCAGCGGACACCCCTTGAAAAAGACGACGGAGCGGATTCCCGGTCCGTCGCGGGTGGCAAACCGTTCGATGTCGAAAATGACGCCCTCTTCCATCGCGTTCAAATCCGCAATCCTCTGTTTTTGTAACATTCTCATAATGTGCTAAGCCGACCTTGAAAGATCGACGGTTTCAATGGAAAAGACGATTGACCGGATCACTGACTGCGCTAAAACCGGTCATGCATCGGAACGAGCCGAAAATACCGATTTGACAGCCTCCAGATAGCCATATCCGTGAAGGTCGTCCGGTTGCAGATAACTTGCTTCCGTCCATTCATTCCAACTGTTGATGGTAAGCAACGGCGGCTGCTGAGGATGGGCGTCGATAAATTCTTTTGCAAATTCAAGGGCACGCTGAAACGCCTCGGGAGTCCCATTCTTTAGGATATTCGACTGCAAATTTTTGAAGCGCGGGTTGTTATCCCATCCGATTGAAACATGAGGGAAATAGGTGATTTCATATTCCCGGTCAATACGATTCCACTCTTCGCGCACATCATCGACGACCTGCGGATACTCTCGATTGACATCGACGAACTGCGCAAATTGATAGTTGGTAATGCTGTCAATGGAAAATTGAGTCACGAGATCTCGCATCTTCACCTTTTTGCCGCCATCGACACCACTCAAATTCAGATTTTTGTCCCCATAGGAGACCGCTTGCAGATGGACTCCCGGAAAACCGCTGGATTCGACTTCTTTTCGAAACCAATCCAAGGCACACCGCGTCGCCTCGATCCCGCCCAATCCGTTGATCAAGTTCTGCAGATCGTAAATCATGAAAACCGGCTTTCCGTCGATACAATAATACGATTCTTGACGAAAATAATTGGTAATCACCCTTCTTGCAATGACCTGAAACTCCTTGAAATCCACCATGCCGCTCCAGATCATGTTATTGCGCAAATGAGAATTTCTGATGTCCCATCCGTTTCCGACGTCATGATTGGCCCACATCAAATAAAATTTTACTCTATGATGATTGCTTGCCTTCAAATAGCCGTCATTGAGACAATTCTCAAGAAACGGCCGCCGGTCATACCAGTACCAATCGTAAATAAAGACATTGACACCATGATCGGCTGCCGCATTGATTTCCATTTCCATGACGCAAGGGTCGGCTTCGTTGACATAGCCCCAGCGAGGCTGGCGGGGCCATTGATGCCCGGGAAATTTCGGAACTGCGTTTTTGACAGTCTGCCATTCGCCCATGCCATCGGGCCAGAAAATTCTGGTGCGTGGTTCGTCTCCTGTAAATGCCGGCCAAATATAAGCCGCAATATCGTATGATTGAAACATTCTGCCCACTTTCTTTCGAATTAATTTTCAGAGAAGATCATTTCAACTTCATTCTTCTGCCCCCAACCGTCACGAGGAATGATTCCTTTGCTCAAGATCGGGGCTACTGCGCTCTTTCCAAAACAATGGTCTCGCCTTTCTGCATCGGAAGTTTCAGACGCGGCCCGTTTCCGAGAGGCGTTCCGGAAAGTGCGCTCCTGTATTGCCCGGAAACGCCGGTGTCGATTTCAAAGGTCCCGTCATACGGGGCATATACTGCCAGAAAATCACGGTTGGCAAAGACACAGGCATCTTGCACCGTATAAAGATGCACCCCTGACAAACGGGCCAGATATCGGGCTAGTGCCGTCGGAACGACAGTCGTTCCGCAAAATACGCTCGGATATTTTCCCGGACGCAAAACCACGGCCGGAGAGCCGTCGGAATACTTCGCAAGCACACGATCTCCGGCAACCGGTACAGGCGAAAGAACCGGCGCTACGACATCCGCAGGCCCGAATGCCGCCGGCAAGCCGATCTTGCGTCCTTCTGCGGTGGAAACGACGCGGAAATTGCAGTTTTTCAGCTGCCGGACGCGGAATGAAGTCAACTCGTGGACGGAATCAAGCGATATCTTCCCCGTGTCAAGGTTAATATACCCGGGGGCCCAGATCCACAGTGCCGCCGATTTTTCGGCGGCTTTTTTCAGTGCTTGGCGGCTTTTAGCCCCGAGCGCATAGGCCGCCGGAAAAATATTAAGCCGCGCAGTCGTCTTTCCATCCACAAGATCGTCCAGTAAATAACTCCCATACGGAGCGCCAACCTTACTCAAGCTCTTCCGGATCAGAGAAACCGCCTCTTTCGTCGTCGGGGTACTCGCGCCGGTTGCAATGACACTGTTTAACGAACCGGGATCTGCAAACAGTGCGATATCCGGCGTGAAAGGATTCGGCGAAGCGAGATTTTTCTTTTCGAATCGATTGGCGAATTGCTCCATCTCCCGCCACAGCGAAGGCGAATTATAGCGCCCGTTTCCATAAAGATCCATCCACCAGATGCCATAGTTGCACGCAAAGGTCATGGCAAGGTTTCGACGGAGCAAATTCAACGTCTGGCTTTCATTTTCCGCTCCGTTTTTGACCATACTGCAGTCGCGATCGCCAATTTGCAAAGCAAGATGCGTATGGGTGTCATCTTCGTTAAGCCATAATTTCCCGGCCAGCATTGTGCTCTCAGCCGCACTCATGACCGGAATCCCGTCGTTGAGCGACCGACCTGAATTGTAAGAAAAGGGAGCCGTAATAATGTCAAAATCCGGACTCGACAAGATTTTACGAAAAGACAGATGCCCGGAAACGCCGGGGCCGTTCCAAAGGGGAGCCAACTCGAAAACATATCCGAAGAAGATCACACTCAGCCGGGTGCGACCGGTTTCTTCCCGGATAATGCGGCCCAATCCAAGCACCATCTCCGCCATCGAGTCATTTTGAAAGGTGGAAAAATCGAGAACCCTTGCGGAATTTTCCGGAGCACGCAACCCGACTTGTTTTTGTCCGCGACGTTCTTCCTGCGTCGGAATCCCGACCGTATCGAAAGTCGCCTTCGAATCCTTCCATGCCTGTTGCAAACCTTGATCGGACAAATATTTGTTCCGCAGCCATTTCCGCCATGCTGTCAAGGTTGCCAAATCATAACCATTGAATTCCGGAAACTGACAGCCGTAGTAAAACCACTCGCTGGAATTTGCTCCCGCAGGATGGTAGCCGGCGATATGATCTCCAAAATTTTTCTCCACATGGCGAATCAGGCGGCGCAGAGCTTCGCCTGCGTCACGGCGATAGCGTTCGGATGCCACGCTGGCACAATTCGCCGTTTTTCCGTTGCCCAACTTCATCGTATCATCGGGAAACGCTTTCATCCACCATTGGGGCGGATTCAACCGGATACGCAGAATCAAATAAAAATTGGGATTGTCTTTCAAGATGTTCTGAAGCGCCCGGTCGATCTCCGCATATTCCGATGGGTCATCCTTCCATATCCCATGAAGAACTGTTGAAACAATGGTTACTCCCGCCGCCGTTGCCATCTTTATTTCTTTTGAAACAGGTGCATTTTCCCCTCTTTCGCCTTTTCCGTAATAATGATTTGCAAAGAACATCCGGGAGGAAATGACTTGATTGTCTTTCAACAGTTGCGGGACGCCATTCTTGACCGCAACTCGAAATTCCGCTGCATGAACTGCGGATGTCGCAATCAGAACACACAGGAGCACGAAAAGAGACCGGCAGGTATGAATTGCCAACATGCCGAAACTTTTTCCAAACACCCCTTTCTTTTTTGAAAGGATGTCAGCATGCGGAGCAGATCTTGTTTTAAACATGGTCTTTGATCAATTCAGAGTAAAATTGCGTTAAAGGTTTTGTCATAATAGTTCTTCAATGGATTACTCATCTCCTGAAGTTCCTTCGCAGTGGATGCAGAGCAATGACCATCAATGAATCCAACAGTGGCTTTATCCCCATGAATCGTATGAATGGAAACTGTAGTTGCAGTACAGATGGGCCGTATATAAAAAGCGCCGACGTTCCCCCAGCCCGGAAAAGTTGCATCGCCGACAATATATGTTTTGGCAGAATTCCTTGCCCGAAGAGGAAGAATCACGCCCCATGTGTTGAAGCCGGAATTTCCCGAATCCGTTTTGAAGATATATCCAACTTTGGAGAAATCAGGAGTATCATACGGATACCACATCCCGTAACTGCCTGCCGTTTGCATCTCTTTGCCTGTCGAAGAACGCCAAGCGCCGTCATAGGAACTCGGAAGACCGGGCACATCAGGACAGGTCATCATCTTCCAACTTAAGTAAGGAGTTGTGGAATAACCTGCATTGCCTGTAAGAATTCTGGAAAATGGATTGCCTCGCATCTGCAACACCATGTTATCCGCATGATCATTCGCGTAGAGTGCTTGAGCAAGCATAAACTGTTTTTTCCGGCCGAGACAATCGATCGTTCTGGCCTTGGCCCGCGCCTGATTCAAGGCAGGAAGCAGCATGCCCGCCAGAATCGCTATGATCGCAATCACCACCAACAATTCAATCAATGTGAAATCACGCCCGTCGGCGACAACGTTACAGCTTCTCTTGTCAAACATGTTCATTTCCTCCTTGTTCTTGTTGTCTTTTGGCAATCGATCCATCCTCTTTCCAATCGGAAAAACCTCCCCGGACGACCGGAAACTGAAAACCATTGAGGTGATTTCAAAAGCTAAAGTTTTCCTGTTTTTCAAGTTTGATATTTTGAACAGCCTCCATGATTCAGGGACGGTTCACAATTTTCGATGTCAGTTTTGATGTATTCCTGAAAAAAAGTTGCAATTTTTTTCTGTCAGGAA
>JAQUYX010000234.1 GCA_028691615.1 Victivallaceae bacterium | reverse complement strand
TCATCCACGGTCCCGATGCGCTTCGCGCGCTGGCGGAAGGTTTTCTAAGACCCGCCGACAACGCCATGCCTGCGCCTTGCGACACCATCACCTTGACGCTTGAAATTTTTTCCGGAACAAGCGAATATCCCGAGACCATTTTGCGCAAGATGCACGATTCGGTGGCATA
Source organism: Victivallaceae bacterium (assembly GCA_028691615.1). Classification (GTDB taxonomy): domain Bacteria; phylum Verrucomicrobiota; class Lentisphaeria; order Victivallales; family Victivallaceae; genus JAQUYX01. The sequence goes on along the minus strand of JAQUYX010000234.1, from coordinate 3,392 downwards.
TTGGCGAAAGTTCATTCCGGAAGACGGCATCCGTCTGGATGAGCTCTGCCGCATTGGGATGGGAAGAAATCACCTGCCCTTTGCCGAATAATTCCAAACGCCCTCCGAAGGAATAAGAACAGAAGGCGTGATCCGTTCGGCCGTCTCGTCACCGGCAGGCCAATACGCCCATTTCCCTGTCCTCAAAAATCTTCTCCGTCGAGCTGGATGCAAAAGCGCCAAGCGCGGCAAGACGATTGTACTGCTCCTCCAATCCAGAAAAGCCGAAACGACAGTTCTCAAGGGAGAGTGTCATATCTTTCGCCAAAATCGTCCCTTCGGAAGAGGTGATTTTCGTATCCACTCCGACATGCTCGAAAAGGAGCGCCACTTCGTGTTCAAACCACAGGGTGACACTTCCGCCGGCCAGCTGTTCGATGGTGTCCTCCCCCCAGGCGGAAGAAAACGTAAAAAGATCCTTCCCACCGCCGCCATGCATGGAGTCGTTGCCGCTGCCGCCAACGAAAAGATCGTCTCCGTCCGCGCCGACCAGACGGTCATTGCCCGCATCGCCGAAGAGTGCGTTTGTTCCGCTGTTCGCCCAAATCGTATCGTCGCCGTCTCCCCCGCGGATGATCTGCCCCTCGCCGACAAATACAAACCGCGGACTGGTCATGTCCACGAGATCGTTGCCCGCCCCCATTCGAATTTCAGAGATGCGGGCAATTCGCGACTGCGATTGCCCGAGCGAATCGGGCAGCGCGGTATAGATGTCATCGAGAAAAAGCGCATCGCCATTGTCCGAATCGGTCAGGCAGAGGATGCCGTTGTCCAAATTCCCGAAAAACAGATCCGAAATGCGATTTTTCCCCGCGATTTCCACAGCTTCGCCCGTCCCGCTCCATGTCGAAAGCGTCCCCATATTTCGAGCCACCAGAAAGCTGCTCCAAACTTCGCTGCTGCGGGCAAAAAAGAGATTCAGCGTCGTCGCATTCCCCTCCTCGGCGGAGTAAACCGCAGGAGCGTCCTGCGAGGGGACAGCGATGAAATACTTTGTGTCCGACTCGGTTTGGGCCGCGTTTTTCAAAGTGCAGTCATAATCCCCGAGCGGCAGATTGTAGAAAGAAACCCTTTGATGCCCTTCCAAAGCAAGACGCAAGGCATGGGCGGAATCTCCCGCGCGCAATCTCATTTCGACGGCAGTGCCCCCCTCCGCCCAGTCAATGCCGGAATCCCGTGCGCCCAGCGAAAACGAATCGCGCCGTAAAGGAGAAACCGTGTCGGTGACCATTTGTCCGCCCTCGAAAGAGCTGTACTCCAAGTCGCCGTCCGAATTTAACGTGTAATCCTTCGTGGACGCCAAAACCTTGACCCATTGGTTATCCGCTCCGCGCGAGAAAAACAAATAATTCTCTTCTCGCGTGGTGGTGCATTCGACCTCGAAGCGGAGAAAATCTCCGACCCTGCTGATGTCGTCCAATTCGTATTCCGCTCCCGCGGTTCGGACGGTGAAAAGGTCAAGCGTCTGAGCCGTCGCCGATGCGCCGTCGATGCCGAACTCCCAGACTTTCACGGCAAATGTACCAATTTCATTGCGTTCCAACATCGTTCGGGAGGCGGAAAACGTCCCGTTCTTTTTTATTCCGCCCTGAATGAGCAGATCATTGTAGAGATACAAATCTCCCGTCAGAGACAGTTTGACGGAAAGAAGTTTCCGGCTGTCGGTCAACGCATAGACTCCGTCATCCATGAGATATGCGGTCCCGGAAAGGAAATAGACCTGTTTTGGAGCCTTCCGATAGAGATTGATTTCTCCATTTTCATAGCGATAGATGTTTCTTCCTGAAACAGAGGTCTTGCCCGTGACCAGAAAAAAATCTCCGCTCCGTGCGATTTGTCCGTTGTAAGGCACCGGCGGAATTGTGGCGACAAAATTCCACTGCCCATTTTCAAGCGCGTACAGTCCGTCAAGGGTCAAAAGCGTGTTTTCAGAACAGGAAAATTCCTCCTCCGCATCGCCGAACCCAAAAGCCTGAGAGATGGCAAAGTTGTTTGCTTGGGCGAAGTCGCAATACGCCTGCCACTCTTGCCCGGAAGGCTTCTTTCCGCAAACAAAAAAATCTTGCGAGGTATCGGTTCTGGTGTCGGTGATCGTAAACTCCACTGAAACGCGGGAATAGACTGCGTTGTCTTCCGTCCATAGCATGCCCTTTTGCGCAATGGTCAGAAACTCGGAGGAGTCATTGTATAAAACGGACAGAGTCGGATATTCGGGAAGCGAGGAGTTCAGATAACTATATGACGTTGCCGCAAGCGAAGCGCCATTGGCGTCAAGCGCGGAGACTTGCCAGAGATATTCCCCGCCGGTCGCCAGATCGACTTGGACGGAAGTGGTGTCGATCCCGGTCAGCTCCTCCACGGTTTCTCCGGTGGCCAAGTCCTTGATGGTCACCGCATAGGAAGCGGCGGAATTTCTGCTGAGATTGCGAGCATTGCGGTAAGCTTCCGCATACGCATTCCAGATGCATTGTTCCTCGTCGGAAAAAAAGGAGGGATTGGATTCTTCTCCGCAGGTGATCAGCCGATCGCTCCACTGCAGTTTGACCTTAAGAGTGCCATCGCCGTTGTCCGAATAAAAATAAAGACCGCTCTGCAAAAGTCCGGGATCGCAACAATCCGCCATTTCGTATGAATTCCTTCTTTTTAATCATTCCGAAAAAAATCCGGCGATGAAACTGATTGACCGAGCATGTATCGCATCGGCTGGGGCTTTGAATTTGTGCGGCGCCCCAGAGTGTCGCCCGAAATACAGATAGCATTGATTGGTCCTTTTTCAATCGAGGAATCTGTTTTTCAGGGAAAAATTGAAACCTTTGGCAGTGCCGTTTTCAAAGTGATCTTTACGTTTGCCAAAACAGGAAATATTCCTCTCGAAAATGACAAAAACGTGTCAACAAAACAGTCAAAAATAAGACAAAATACTCTTGCCATAGCTACACTTTTCCGCTATAATAATTGTCGCACCTCCGAGAATCGAGATGCAGCGCGAAGAGGCAAAAGGTCTGACACAATATTGATAAATTGTCATCGCTCGTCAGCCAAGCGCAATGACGAGAGGATTCGAATGTGAGAGGAAAAATTCTCCGATGAGAAAAATGGGCTATCGGGATATTGCAAAAGAAGCGGGCGTCAGCTTTAAAACTTTGTATCGCGTCCTGAATCAGGAACCGGGCGTGAAAAATGAAACCCGTGAAAAAGTGATCACCGTCTTGAACCGTAACGGATGCGTAAGCGATCAGTCAGCACCATGCCATAGGTGCGGGAGGAGCGAATCAAGCTCGGCGACTGGTGTAGTAGAGAGTTTGACGAGAATGTCTTCGAGCCAACGGCGGAAATTCACATTGTTTTTGCGG
>JAQUYX010000233.1 GCA_028691615.1 Victivallaceae bacterium | reverse complement strand
CTGAAAAATTCCAGATCTGACGGTAATCCAATAGAGTCGCACAGATATGCCCGGTCACCTTCTGCCGGGTTTCCGCCTCGTCGCGGCCCTCGATTTTTTTCCGGGGATTCGCGCGAATCATTGCCGCGGCCATCTTTTCCGTATCAATCACGACGTAAGCGCGCGCAAGATACTTCCCATCGCGGCGTTTTGAAATCTTCGGCTCGGAAGAGCGCATCAGATTGCCGGTGGCAAAGGAGAGATTCCGCGTAATGAATTGTTCGGGATCTTCGTCGTCCACAAAGACGTCCGCGTCTTCGATCGCGCTTTTTATGGCGAGCCGAAAGGCTTTCTGCCGGACAGCCTCTTTGGCCGCTTCCGGCGTCTCTCCGATCCCGGTCGGGGAGAAAGTCCGGCCGCGTCCCTTGACAGTATCGTTGGTAACCGTGGTGCTTCGATTGGGTCTGTGCTTGCGCCGCGGGGCGGCCGAGGTGGAAAAGGACATGGCCAGAATCATTCCGGCAAGGACCAGTGCACATGAAAATCGCATAAAAGCTCCTCTCTTTGCATATCGCACAACGCAAGCTTTGCCGAACGCCGTCGACAATTTGGACGGAACAGCAAAAATACGCGGAATGAAAAAATGATCCGATCGGATCGACGTTCGTCGAAATGCAGAAAAAAAGTGGTAGCGGGTCACGGATTCGAACCGTGGACCTACGGATTATGATTCCGACGCTCTAACCAACTGAGCTAACCCGCCAACCTCAATGGGAGATAAAATACAGCATTTTTTGATTTTTTCAAGCGCCTTTCCAGAAAAATCACAAAGTTTCCCGACGCGGCGCGTGTTTTGCCGCCGCCAATCTTGCCAAGTGCCGTCAACTTTGTCCGCTACAGCCCGCCGAGCAATGCCCGACCGATCACCTGCTTGCCCTTCTCCCCGGAATGCACCGCGTCGCGGCTGTAAAACCCTTTCGGCAGACCGCTGGCAAAAAGCCAGGTGTAACAGGGAGTTGTCAGATCGAAGAACGCATAATGTTCGTGCTCCGCCAAAGTGCGCAATCCTTGCAGATCGGTGTGCGCCAGCGCAAAGGAGTCCTTCGCCGGATCGTAGGCCGCCGGCTGCCCGGTGGTGCGCGAGTCGATCGAGAGCGCCGCAGTGAGGAGCCCAACTTCGCATCCGAGCTCTTTGCGCGCCCGTTCCGCGACCAGCGCAATCGCCTCGGTGCCGTCGGGAGTCTGCCCTTTTTTATAATTGGAAATTCCGCCGATCAGCAGCAAATCGGGCTTGGCGGCGGTGACATACTCCCGGAAATTCTGCTCCTGACAATAAAACCAGCAGCCGGTGCTGCCGCGCATCGAGATCACAAATTCCATCTTCGCCTTCGGATATTTCCGCGCCAGCAGCGCGTGAAACTGGGAATGAAAAAGATCCTGCATGATGCTGTCGCCGAGCAGAACAATCCGAATTTTTTTCCCTGTTTCCAGCGCGGCGCGGGTTTTCGGCAGCCGGTCGATTCCGGTCGCGGGCGACGCGGAAAATTTCAGCGCCGGAAGCGCCTGATAAACCCGGTCACAATATTCTGCGGCAAAATCCGCCGTGCATTCGGTGATCTTCAGATTCCACGCCTGAATCCCCTTCTGCGACTGGAAAAACACCCGGATGGCCGCCACCGACGGCATTGCGTAAAAGACCCGGTCGTATTTTTGCCGCATTCCGGGATAGACCACATCGTAGTTGTCCGGCAGTTTTTTCCCGTCCGCCGTGAAAAAATCAATGGCGGCAAAGGAGCATTCCGGAGCTTGCGCCTCAAATTCCATCCGGTAATAACGCCCTTCCCCGGGGTTTTTCGGCAGCGAGATCAACGGCGAAACAAGTTTGCCGCCCTTGTCGGGATAATACCCCTCGAAGGGATTGTAGGTCATCCCCCCCTGCGGACGGGACGGCTCGAATGACCATTGCCCGTTTTTGCCGGGAATGACGCCGGGAAATTCCGCCACCGGCGTTCCCGCGGCAAGCGCGGCGGCGCCCAACAGAGCGGCGGACAACAAAATCGTATGGTGGTTCATTTTTTTTATTTTAACCCCAATTTTCCGCGCAGATATTTCTCTCCGGCGGGGCCGGGCCAATGTCCGAAGGCGGGATTCAGCGCAAGTTGCTTCTTCACCGTTCCGGGCGTCGCGTGAAACGCGGCGATCACCCCGACCGGCGGCGCTTCGTAATCCGCAAGGTTGGCCGTTAGATAAAGCTCTTTGGCCTTCATGCGTTTGGCAAAGGAACAGAGGTCGAAATACGATGCGGTCTTGGCAAATTTCGCATTATTTTCGTCGAGTTTATTCTCCTTGCCGTACTGGTAAAACCACGGCCACGGCGTGCGGTGTCCGTCCTTGGCCGCGCCCAGATTGGCCAGCAGCGGCGCGTCGGCGACTACCAAGGTGACGTCGCCCAGAAACGCGGACGCGGCAATCGCCAGCGTGGCCCCCTGATCGAATCCGGCGAGAATGAGCGTCCGCCGATTCCATTCCGGGCGGGTGCGGACAAATTCGACCGCGCGCACAGCCTGCTGGATCAGAAAACCGAATGCGTATTTCTCCGGATCGTCGCGGTTGGCTCGTTCGTACTGTTTGAATTCCCCCTGCTGGAATTTTGCGTAATAAGGCCACGGTTTTCGGTTCTCAACCCCGAAAACATTGGGGGTGAACACCAACGCCTTGTCGCCGTAGGCCAGACGCGGCCAGACGGTGTTCACGCCTTTGCCGTAAAAATAGACAACCGCCGGAAGGCTGTTGGGCTTAGCCTTGACAGGAACATCGAGAATGCCGGTCAACTTCTTCCCGTTGACGCTGTCGCAGGTGACAAGATACTCCTTGAAGTTGCGATTGCCTTTGACCAACTTCAACTGCGGTTTGAGTCCGACGGCGGAAAGCGCCGCGATCTTTTTCTTCCAGAACGCGTCGAAATCCGCGGCTTCCGCTTCCGCCGGGGCAAACTTTTCCATCCCCGGAACAGCGCCGATGGAAACCATCACCGGATGGCCGTTCTCATTGGCGATCTCCTGGCCTCTGGCGTCCAGAAGCTTCGCCTGACAGAGGATCTGCCCCGGCGCGGAGGACGGAAATTCGACATTCAATTCGCCGTTCGCGGGAACCGGAACGACGACGTTTTTTCCCGCCGGAGCCGGACCGGAGAAAAGGCGATAGTCGATCTTGCATCCCGGCGCGGGCGCCTTGCCGCGATCCAGCACGGAAAACTGAAAAACAACCTTGCCGCCGGCCGGATATTTTCCGTCCGGATTCGAACATTTGCCCGTCATACGCCAATCGGCGTCCTGCTCGGGAATCTCCGTATTGCCGACGCCCCCCAGTTCCAGCCGCCCGGTGGAAGCCGGCGCGGGAGTGGACAATTCCAACCGCAGTTTCGCCGGGACGAATCCGGATTCTTCCGGAAACTGCTCCTTATAACTAAAGTTTTCCTGTTTTTCAAGTTTGATATTTTGAACAGCCTCCATGATTCAGGGACGGTTCACAATTTTCGATGTCAGTTTTGATGTATTCCTGAAAAAAAGTTGCAATTTTTTTCTGTCA
>JAQUYX010000232.1 GCA_028691615.1 Victivallaceae bacterium | reverse complement strand
GCTCTTCAGGGATGAGTTTGCTGATCCGGTCTCCGTGTTCAAAATCATATCCAAGCACGCGAGCGACGTCTTTGACCGCCGCCTTCGCCTTGAGACAGCCGTAGGTGCAGATCTGCGCGACGCTGTCTTCGCCGTATTTGCGCCGGACGTAATCAATCACCTCGCCGCGGCGCTTTTCGCAGAAGTCAATATCGAAATCCGGGGGACTGACCCGTTCCGGATTCAGAAACCGTTCGAACAGCAGATTGTAATGGATCGGATCGATGTCGGTGATCTCGGAGAGATACGCCACGACGCTGCCCGCGCCGGAACCGCGCCCCGGACCGACCGGAATATTCTGACTTTTGGCCCAGCGGATAAAATCGCCGACCACCAGAAAATAGGCGCAATATTTGCTGTGTTCGATGATGCCCAGCTCGTAATCCATGCGTTCCATCAACGCCTTCTGGTCGGCATTGAGCGGACCGGAAGGATCGAAATGGTAACGCTTGGGCATATTTTTGAGGCAGAGATCGCGCAGGAACTGCACATGGCTGACCGATTTGTCGGGCAGCTCGAAATCCGGGTAGTGGTTCGCATATTTCAGCTCGGAGGTGCAGCGCTCGCAGATCATGCGGGTATTGGTGATCGCGCCGGGGATTTCCCCGAAGAGTTTCTTCATCTCGTCGGGGCTCTTGACATAGAACTCCTCGGTGGGGAACCGGAAATGGCTCGGATCGTCCAGCGTCGCATGCGTCTGAATACAAAGCATGATCTCGTGCGCTTTGGCGTGTTCTTTGCGCAAATAATGCGAATCGTTGGTGGCGACAAGCCCCAGATTGTATTTTCCGGCCAGCTCGATCAGCTTGACGTTGGAGCGCTTCTCCTCCTCCATATTGTGATCCATGATCTCAAGGAAGAAATTGTCGCGTCCGAAAATATCGAGATAGCGTTGCAGGGCCTTTTCCGCCGCGGGCATGTCGTTGCGGAGAATGTAGCTCGGAATCTGTCCGCCGATGCAGGCGGAGAGGCAGATCAGCCCCTCGTGATATTTCTCCAGCAATTCAAAATCGATGCGTGGTTTGTAGTACATGCCGGTCCGGTACGCTTCGGAGATGAGCTTGGCCAAATTGTGATAGCCTTGCACATTCTCGCTGAGGAGCACCAGATGGAAGCCTCGCACGTCGGGAATGGTCATGCCGGTTTCCGTACGCGAGCAAGGCGCGATGTAGGCCTCGCAGCCGAGAATTGGATTCAGCCCTTTGGCGGTGAAGGCATTGTAAAATTCGTAGCAGCCGCCCATAAAACCGTGATCGGTGATCGCCATGCCGGGCATGTCATATTCCTGACAGAGATTGACCAGATCGGGAACGCGGCAGGCGCCGTCGAGCAGACTGTAATGGGTGTGCAAATGCAGATGGACAAAATCGGATGACATTTATGCGTTATTCCTGTTGGGTGGTCCGTGGAGAGAATGGCGCGAACTCTCCTTCTTTGCCGTCGTCGGAAACAAGGATTTCGATTCGTTTTTCGATGCCGTCGAGTTTCTGGCGGCAGAGTTTTCCCAAAAGACAGCCGTATTCATAGCTGTCGAGCATTTTTTCCAGCGGCATGGCGGTGTTTTCCATGCGGCCGACAAGCTCTTCGAGCTTTGCGATCAATTCTTCAAAGGGAAGTTTATCCAGCTCTGCGGCAACTTCCACGGGGGGTTTTGCAGACATAATGCGATGTGCTCCATAGCTTCAAGAAATGAAAAAAACAGGACGCGCAAAAAGACGCAACAGACGTCGCGCCATCGTCGCCTTCCGGGGATTCGATTCCTTTTCTAAAGGTAACGCCCCAACTGTTTTTTTTCAAGTCGGAAGAGACAATGCGAGTGATTTTTTTCCGGAAGGAGTTTCATCCCCGCCTTGACAATCGGGAAAAAGAGCGTTATAATAGATTTCAGTCGGAAATTCCGATTGCGCTGCCATTTCGATCTTTCCTGCGACGCGTCTGAATTTTGATCCTTTCGGTACCTCATCGAACAACGCAACATGGAGAATCTTTGCGGAAAAATGACAGAATCCTTTGTTCTCAGTTGGGAAATCATTTTTTTGATTCCGATCCTGCTTCTTCTGATCTGGCAAAGTATTTATTTGGTGACCAGCGCCCGAAGCCATCGGCGGCGTCTGAACGATTGGGAACAAAAAAATACCGAGCTTAACCAATCCAACCAAGCGTGGCGTACAGCAACCCGCGAAGAACTTTTGACTTGTCTGGCCACTCTGGAAACCCATCTGGGGAAACTGCAAACCGCCCTCGATGAGCACGCGGGTCTCCAGCAAAAATCCGCGGAGGAAAATCGGGAAAAACTCCTTGCGGCACTCTGCCAATCCGCCGACCGCCTCGACCGGAACGGCGAAACGAGGATGCAAAAACAGATCACCGCATTCCTCAATTTGGAAGATACCGTCGGACTCGGTCTCAATGAAGTCAGCGGCAGACTGGAGACGCACTTCGCACTCCTTCGGGGAGCGGGTTTTCTCAATGCCGCACTCGCCCACCCGGAGCCGGACTCCGACCTCAAGCCTCCGAAAAAGATTTTCCAGGACGGCAAACTCGTCCGAGTCGAAGACGACGACCGCCGGGAAGTGCTCGAATACAATTACGAGAAGGACGGCACGATTCTCTGTCGGACTTATCAGGACGGCAAACTTGGATTTGAAATCCGCTATTCGTCATACGGCGCCCCGCTGGAAGGCAAACATTTTGCCAAGGACGGCTCCGTCGCCGCCCATTATCAATATGATGAACTCGGACAGGTCAAATCCGTTTGAGAGTCATCCCGCCGCTGCAGAACCTTTATACCCAAACACACGGCAAATGCCGGGGGAGAATCGGAAATGTTTCTGGGAATGCTGACCGAAGAGAATAAAAAACTGTTTCTGGATCTCGCGTATTTCGCGGCCAATACCGACGGCAATTTCGCACAGGAAGAAAAGGAGATGATCGAAAGCTACGCAGGCGAATGCGAGCTGCCCGATTTTCTGCCCAGCAAACGCACCTTTGAAGAATGCCTTGAACTCCTGCGGCTGTCTCCGGCAAACGTTCGAAAGACCATTTTTCTCGAGCTGATCGGAATCTGGGCCGCAGACAATAAATGGGAGGATTCCGAAATCGAGATGATGGAGAAAATCGGCAAGACGATCGGTCTGCCCAATTCCCGCATCAACCGTTTCAAGGGATGGAATCGCGAGTTGCGCGATCTGGTCGCCGATGGCTATAAAATGATCTCGGAGGAGTAAATACCATGTTCGGTTGGCTCAAAAGTGCCGCCAGCTGCGTCTGGAGCGGCGTGAAAACAGTCGTAAAAACCGTGGCTTCCGCCGTGGTCGAAACCGGGAAAAAAGTCTACTCCGCCGTCACCGGTATGATCAAGACTCTCACCGGCGAGAAGGAGGCCGAAGAGGCAAAAGCCCGTTATCAGAGACTCTGCCAGAAGGCGCAAAAAGCGCAGGCCGATTATCAATCCAAGGCGGAAGCGAAATGCCGGGAAATCGAAGCATCCATGGAACGGATCAACGCATTCCGGGTAACGCTCAATGAAGAT
>JAQUYX010000231.1 GCA_028691615.1 Victivallaceae bacterium | reverse complement strand
ATGCTGGAGCCTTCGTTCTCCGGAGCGTTCGAGCGAATTGCCTTCACTTTGAATTCCAAACTCGGCTGCGACCGTGTCCTTTTGGCGAAATGCAACGAGGACGGCAAGCTGCGTCTGCACTGCGAGTGGCATGCAAAGGGGATGGTTGCGTTGCGGTCGACCGTGTTGCCGCGACACTATGAGGTTTGGGATCTCTACTGTGAGACGCTGCGGGCCAACAAGCTGGTCAAATTTGACGATTTCAGCAACTCCGGCCTCTCGGATGGCTATCATTTGAGCGGGCATGGCTATGTTGTCCCGGCGTCCTTGATTGTCGCGCCGATTTTCATCGACGATCAATTCTGGGGCGCGTTGTTTGTCTCTTTTTCGCGGGCGAAGCGGGCCTTCAGTTTTTCGGACGAGCAGCTGATGCGTTCGATGAGCGACATCATCGCCCTGACGCAGGTACGCGAAAACCAGCAAAGCGAAATCAAACGCTTCAACCTGGAAAAACAAATCATCCTCGATCACGTGAATATTCCCATCTGGCTTCACGACGGCAACGGCGAACTGCTTCAGGCGAATACGGAAGTGGCTAAAATTGCCGGAGTGCCTGTCGATGAGCTGGATACCAAAGCCAACTGGGAGATCTTCTGCAAGGATTTCCCGGCCGAGGCGGAACGCCCGATTGTCTCTGTGATCAAAACGCACAAACCCGTTCAACTGGCAGTTCCCTTCGAGGGCAGAGATTACATGGTTCAGGCGCATCCGGTCTTCGATGAAAATCAGAAATTGATTTACATTGTCAAAAGCGCCATCGATGTGACGGAGCTGAATGAACTGGTGCAGGCACAGCAAGTAGTCAGCTTCTGTCTGGAAACCTTCTTCGCCGAAGCGGACATTCCGAAAGCGCTGTCGCATGTAATCAAGGCGATCGGCGACCACATGAATGCCTCCTGCTGCTTCGTCATGAACTTCGATACGGAGAAATCCGTGGCGAACACCATTGCCGAATATGTCCGCGCCGGCGGATCGTCGTTTTTCGGCAAGGTGAAAAATCGCAGGTTCAACCAGGAGGAACCGTGGTTTCACTCCTTTACCAACCATGAGCTGATTTCCATGCCCGACACGCAGACCCCGGAAGCGGCGCAATTCTGCGGCGGATGGTACGACATCATCCACAAGATGAAATCCATTCACGTGAGCGGGATCTACCTCGACGGCGAGTTCTGGGGGGATATCGGCATTACCTTCGACGACCGCAACTACGTTCTCAGCGAGGATGAAAAGAAATTCATCCTCACGGCCGGACGCATGGTCGGGCTGTTCTTGCAACGCATGAAGACGCAGGAGCAGATCATTTCCGCATTGAATCAGGCGCGGGCGGCGGCCAAGGCCAAGAGCTTTTTCATCGCCAGCGTCAGTCATGAAATCCGGACTCCGCTCAATGCGGTGATCGGCTTTGCCGAACTTCTGAGAGCGGGCGGCGTGGACAAGGAGGATCAGAAGGATTATTTGGACAACATCGCCTATTCGGGCAATGCGCTGCTTCAGTTGGTCAACGATGTGCTGGATCTTTCCAAGCTGGAAGCCGATCAGATGCAAATTGTCAACGAACCGGCGGTTTTTGAAGAACTGGTTCGGAATGTCGTGCATGTTTTTGCCCACAGCGCGGCGGAAAAAGAGTTGCAGCTGAAAATAGACATAGGCGAGTTGCCGGTTCTTGAAATCGACAAGTTGCGTATCCGGCAGATTCTTTTTAATTTGATCGGTAACGCTGTCAAATTCACTTCTCATGGAATGGTTTCCATCAAGGCTAATTTTATTCCCGAGTCGGCAACCGAAGGGACGTTGACATTTGAAGTCACCGATACCGGCATCGGAATCGCCAAGGAGGATCAGGCGAAACTGATGGAACCGTTTGTCCAGCTTACGCAAATGCGCGGAACCAATGCGGCCAACAACGGAACCGGACTGGGGTTGTCCATCTGCAAGCGTCTGGCGGAGAGAATGAACGGGCAACTGAAGCTGGAAAGCATTTCCGGAAAAGGCAGCGTATTTCGCGTCATTTTGCCGCGAGTGACTTATTTGCGTTCTTCGCAATCCGCGCAGGAGACGGCACCGTCCCAATTGTCGGAAGCAACGAATGCTGCAAAGATCTCCGTGCTGCTGGTGGATGATGTCGAAATGAATTTGAAAGTCATGAGCGCGATGTGCAAAAAAGCGGGGCTTGTCGATATTCATTGCGCATCATCCGGGAAAGCGGCCTTGGATTGCTTGAAGAAGTGCATGGTTGATCTGGTGTTGACCGACATGTGGATGCCGGAAATGAATGGAGCCGAATTGGCGTGCGAGATCCACCGGATTCCCTCTTGTGCGCAAATACCGGTGATTGCGGTCACGGCCGATGTGGAGGCGCAGGAGAATTTCCCGCAGGAGAACTTTGCGGGGATTCTGTTCAAACCGATCACCCTGAAAAAATTGCAAGATGCAATTGCGCAGACGCAAAGCTGAACGGTTTTGTTCCGGGATTTGTCCTTAGTTCCACAGTTTGCCCCAAAAATATCACAGGAATTGAATTTATGACGGAGCTTTTTGAAGACTCCACACAACGTTTATTCAATCAGGATTGGTTTGTCTCATTCCCGGGCGGCAAGCCGGAACCGGTCACGCTTCCGCACGCATGGAACGCTGTCGGCTGGAATTATCTCGGCTGGAAACCAGACGAACCGGCCGGAACCCGAATCTATACAAAAATCCTTCGTGATCTTCCCGCAGGGGCGCTTTCGCTCAAGTTCGAAGGGGTCGCGGCTCTGGCTCGCGTCTTTCTCAACGATACTTTGATCGCAGAAAATTTAGGTGCGTACACGCCGTTTCGCGTATCGCTCGCCCCGTTGAAGCGGGATAACCGGGATCAACTTCGGGTGGAAGTGACCGACAAGGCCTCTTGTCCGGAACTTCCGCCGCGGGAAGGCTCTTCGTTTTCGGCAAGTCCTCGTTACCGGTTTTGGAGTCTGCCGCTGGGGTCGAGTATGGCGGCGGGGGGAATCTGGCGGGACGTATGGCTGGAACGGGAGGCCGATTCCCGGGTGGACGACCTCGCGGTCGAATCATTTTCCGATCAGGTGGTGGTGCGTGCGACGCTGGCGCCGGAGTGCGAGATGGAGCTGTCGATGGAGGGCGCAACCATTTCCATAGAGTCCGCCGGACCGGACTTTCAGGCGACCGTCCGTAAAAACGATGCGGAACACTACCGGCCGTCCATGCCGCGACTGTATCCGCTCAAGGCGGTGGTAAGGCGAAATCAAGCCGTCATTCAGACGCTGACGCAGATGGTCGCCTTTCGCGAATTCACCATTCGGGATTGCGAATTTTATCTCAACGGAAAACCGTATTTCCTGCGCGGACAAAACGGCTTTCCCCATTGCAATATTCCGCACGACCGCAAGTATATCGCAAAATATGTTTCCGCAGTCAAGGCGCAGGGAGTCGAGGTCAGCCGTTTCCATACCGAACCGCCGTCCCATGCGTGGCTGGAGGAATGTGACCGGCAGGGGATCGGCGTAATTTTTGAATTGGCGATTCACGGATCAATGG
>JAQUYX010000230.1 GCA_028691615.1 Victivallaceae bacterium | reverse complement strand
CGCATAATCCTGACAGAACCGTCTTTCAATCGAGGACTTCAACCGAGACACGCTTGCGCTGACGCCCGGCCGCGCCGGAAACCAACGAACGAATCGCCATAATGGTCTTGCCGCGTTTGCCGACAATTTTGCCGATATCTTCCTTGCGGCAGCTGATCTTGATGGCGCAGCCTTCGTCATTTTCTTCGGTGACGATCTTCACCTCGTCGGGGAAGTCCACCAGCGACCGAACAACGTAGTCCACAAATCCCTCTAGATCGCGCAACGAACCGTTTCCGGCTTTGGCTGCACTGCATCCGCAGGCGGTAGTCCCTTCTGTGGAACCACCGAATATTTTTTTCAAAAATGCTTTAAGCATTCTTCCGTTTCCTTGCATGTTTCCCGTCTGACGGAGTCTACTCCGTCGGCCGGATTACGCCTCGGGAGCGGCTTCAGCAGCAGCTTCAGCAGTCTCCGCGGCTTTCGCGGCTTCCGCTTCCGCCTTGGCCTTGGCTTCCGCCTCAGCCTTCGCTTTCGCCTTCTTGGACATCGCAGGCTTGCGCTCGACATCCTTCAGGCTCTTGCCGGAACGAACCCGCTCAATGACCTTCTCTACCGTCTCCGTGAAAGAAGCTCCGACGCCCTTCCAGTAAGCCACGCGTTCCAGATTGATCTTTTCTTCTTTGCTGCGCGGATCGTAGAAACCCAATTCTTCGATCGCCTTGCCGTCCCGGCTGGAACGCTGATCCATCACCACCACCCGGAAGCAAATCGCATTACGGGTACCGGTACGCTTCAATCTGACTCTAACCATAACTTTTTTAACCTCTTTGATTTTCAATAATCGCTATAAGCAACTTCTCATCTGCCACAACCAGTGACGAATGCGTACTGTGCATCCGGAAACAGCCACGTTTTTATCCGGACACCGCATCCGCTTTTGACTCACAGGCCCGAGGATTTGGCCATAAATCACGCAGTATTGCAGCATATAGAATCGTTAATATACTTGCATCAAACGTTTTCTGCAAGTGTTTTATAGAAAAAATCCTTGAAATCCGTCAATACCGATAATTTTCCGGTTTGAACGGCCCGTCGACCGGAACACCGATGTAGGCGGCCTGTTCCGTCGTAAGACGCGTCAACTTGGCCCCGAGTTTTTCCAGATGGAGCCGGGCAACCTCTTCGTCCAGTTTCTTGTCGATCAGGTAAACTCCGACGGTGCGGTCCGGGTTGTTGGCGATGTCGATCTGGGCCAGGGTCTGGTTGGTGAAGCTGTTGGACATCACAAACGAGGGATGACCGGTCGCGCATCCGAGGTTGACCAAGCGTCCTTCCGCCAGCAGATAGATGCTGTGCCCGTCGGCAAAGGTGAATCGACTCACCGGGCATTCGCTGCCTTTGATGACCGTCTTTTTGACTTGGGGATATTTTTCCAAGGCGGCAACTTCGATCTCATCGTCGAAGTGACCGATGTTGCAGACGATCGCCTGATCTTTCATGTGGGCCATCTGTTCGGCCGTGATGATCCGGCAGTTGCCGGTGGTCGTTACATAAAGGTCGGCTTCCGGCAGAGCGTCTTCGACGGTGCAAACTTTGAAGCCGGCCATACAGGCCTGCAGGGCGCAGATCGGGTCGATTTCGCTGACAAGTACGCGGGCGCTCTCATTGCGGAGCGCTTCGGCGCAGCCTTTGCCGACGTCGCCATAACCGCAGACCATGACGGTCTTGCCCGAGAGCATGACATCCAGCGCGCGCTTGATCCCGTCGGTCAGGCTGTGACGGCAGCCGTAAATGTTGTCGAACTTGCTTTTGGTGACGGAGTCGTTGACGTTGATCGCCTGAAACAACAGTTCTCCACGCGCTTGCATCTGGAGCAGGCGATGGACTCCCGTCGTGGTTTCTTCGGAAACGCCGCGCACATGTTCGGCAACCTTGTGCCAATGGCGATTGTCTTCTTTGAGAACTCGTTTGAGCAAGGCGTTGATTACCTGCAGCTCATATACATCGGTCGCTTCGTCGAGAATGGACGGATCATCTTCGGCTTTGACGCCGCGATGAATCAGCAGTGTGGCATCTCCGCCGTCATCGACGATCTGATCGGGGCCGGACCCATCCGGCCAAGTCAGCGCGCGATAGGTGCATTCCCAATATTCTTCGAGAGTTTCCCCTTTCCAGGCAAACACGGGAATCTTGTCGGCGGCAATCGCCGCTGCGGCGTGATCTTGCGTGGAGAAAATATTGCAACTTGCCCAGCGGACGTCTGCTCCCAGCGCGCGAAGGGTTTCGATCAGAACCGCCGTCTGGATGGTCATGTGCAAGCTGCCCATGATTTTGACGCCTTTGAGCGGCTGCAGCCGACCGTACTTGGCGCGGGTCGCCATCAAACCGGGCATTTCCTGCTCGGCGATCTCGATCTCTTTGCGCCCGAAATCGGCCAAATTGATATCTCGAACTTGGTAATCCATAGCGATCTTCCTTATTGTTGAAAATCAGTTGATTGTTTGATTTGTATAACCATTTCAGCGGATTCGCATCCGCCAGCGAATCTCGGTCCAGATCGAATCAGGGATCTCCGAGCCGATGACTTTTACTACTTCCGCGGAAATGAGCGCTCCGTACCAAGCTGCTTCCGCCAACGGTTTTTTGTTCAGCAGGCCGTATAGAAAACCGGTCGCCCAAAGGTCGCCGGCAGCCGTTGTGTCAATCGGGCGCTCCACCAATTGCGCCGGCACTTTTACCATTTCATTGCCGCTTTGAATCATGGCGCCTTTGCGGCCCAGTTTGATCGCGGCGGTTTCACACCAGCTCGACAGGCGTTTGAGCTGTTCGTCAATGCTCGGCTCGGGGCCGAAAAGTTCACGGGCCTCCTCCTCGTTTGCCAGTACGATATCGACATATTCACGCAGAATTGCGGGAAGATCCTCGCGGAATGTGCGCACCACCTCAAAGCTTGCGAGGTCAAATCCGATTTTGCAACCGGCTTTTTTGGCTTTGCGCATCACCGTCGGCAGAATGGAGGAGTAGAGCATGTATCCTTCGATATAGACAATGTCATATTGGGAAAAATCAATGCTTTCGGCCTCTTCGGGGCGAATCAGAAGCGAGGCTGCCAGATTGGAGCGCATGGTACGCTCTCCATCCGGGGTAATCAAGGAAAGACACGTTCCGGTCGGAGCTTCAGAAGTTTCGATGAATGCTTGATCCGATCCACCCAAAGCAAGGAGTCGTTCGCGGTAAAAACGACCGTAATCGTCGTCGCCGAGTTTCCCCAGCATGGCGGTCTTGATTCCCAGCCGGGCGAGCGCGAAGACTGTATTGCCGGCGGAACCGCCGGGAACCAGTTTCTGTTCTCCGGGAAGCCGTTCGAGGATCGACTGCTGATGATCGGCGTCGACCATCTCCATGCCGCCTTTCGCCCCCTGAATCGTGTCCAGAAATTTCTCCTCAACTTGAGCGAGGATATCCAAAATGGGAGATCCAACTCCCAACAACTGAAAACTCCCCCCAGCGGGGGAGTTGTTTTCTACAAACTCTTGCATAAAATTCAAATAATTACTTCAGGTACTTGGCCGCGGCCGCCTTGATTTCCGCCACTTTATCGGTCTTTTCCCAAGGG
>JAQUYX010000229.1 GCA_028691615.1 Victivallaceae bacterium | reverse complement strand
AAACTGGCCGATTTCGTCCTCCAAAGTCAAATAAATTTTACGAGGATCATTTCCTTTTTCTTCAAAAACTTTTTTAACCACGCCAAATTGCTTCATATCCTTTGCTTTATCCTTCCACAATCTTGCCGCCGGAAATTACCGCTTGACCGCTTCCAACGGCAACAGCAAGTCGGTGAGCGAAATTACTGTCGATGGCAACCGGAGCGTGACTGCGACTTTTGAAGAATTGAATGAGTTGAAGATTCAAGTTGCGCAGCTGCAGGAAGGGATTGATCTGCTGCTCTATGATTCGAAGAGCGTGCTGGTCGACATGCTGTATATTGACGAGGCGGGGATTCATTCGATCAAAGCACTTGCGCCGGGAGAATATACGTTGATCGCGTGCGGGCAGACGACCGGAGAGATTCAGAATATCACCGTGACCGGTGGAGAAAATACCGTGCAGCTGTCGCTTGCCGAATCGACATTTTCCATATCGGGAACCGTTTCGGTCGACGATTTTTCCGCCGCGGATGTGCTGGTTGCTCTTCAAAATGGCAAAGGGGAAATCGTTTCGATCACCTCGACGCTTGAGGATGGATCATTCACACTCGGCACGAGGACGGCGGGCGAGTATTCGATCAGCGTTTTCGCCGATGGCACATCGGGATATGTGAGTGACGCCATTGTGGTGGATGGCGCAACGAATGAGGTCGGAGACATTGCGCTCTCTTCGTCGGCGGTCGCCTCGGACCGGCCGGACGGGGAGGAGAATTCCGGATTTTCTTCTGTGAGCGAGCGAATGTCTTTTGCGGGGAACAGCAATGGAAGTTATTCCTCTTGCAACTGGGCCGACTGCTGTACGCAATGCCGGAAGTTGTATGACCGATATCTTGCCGCAAAAAATGCGCTGGCATACGCGCAGGACGCATTGACGCAGGCCGAAAAAGGCAACGATCTGAAGACCAAGGAAAACTGGTTGCGGGCGAGCAGTGTCTTTTTCGATTTGCTGACGTATGCCGCACCGGTCGGAAAAGTGCTGCTGAGTCTGAAAAATGCCAGAAAATCGATCTGGCTCGGAAAACAGGGCAAGGGCATCTGCCTTCTGAATTATAAAGACCGGCAAAAACTGGTGAATACCTATGGCGCCTGGGATGAAGCAGCGCTGGTCAGTCAGATTGGCGAACTGATTTCCGATGTGGGGGACTGGTATGGCGCTTTTATGAGTTTGTCGTCGCTTTCGGAAGCGTCCGTAGCCGAGTTGAAAAGCCAGACGCTGCTCATTGCGCAAACCACGGTCGCAATCATCAAGGTCAATAAGGATCTGCTGGAGGCCATTCCCGCGCTCGGTCCGATTTCATCGATTGCCGGGTCGGTAATGAATCTCATCGAACAATGGGAAAATCTCAACAGAAAAGAAGATTTTGATGATTTGCTCGATGAAAAGGCCGCTATTGCCGATATTCAAACGTTGATCCAAAAGATTGTCGACGAACACAACGCATTGTGCGTCGACAACTGTGATGACGACTGCCGCTGCAAAGGACAGAAGGATGACGGAAAGGACGCTCCGAAAACCGACGGGGCAAATGTCCCCACGGTGAAGACCGATACCTCCAACTCCTACGATCCGAACGACAAGACTGTTATGGAAGGATACGGCGAGAAAAAATACGTTGCCCCGACCAAAACACTCAATTACAAGATCGAATTTGAGAACGATCCGGAATGGGCCACCGCCCCGGCCCGCTGGGTGCGTGTCTGCGACACCCTTGCCGAAGAGTACGATCTGGACACTTTTGAGCTCAAAAGCATCTGCATTGCCGGAAACTACATCGAATTGGATGCCGGACGCGACAGTTATAATCAGCTTGTGGAGTTGAAGATTCAAGGGCAAACGGTCTGGACGAAGATCGCGATTAATCTGGACGCGGAAACCCGGAAAATTTTTGCGGAATTTACCGCGATTGATCCGGAAACCGGATGGATGCTTCAGGATGTGACGCGCGGCTTTTTGTATCCGAATGACGACACGGGACGCGGGGAAGGGTTCTTTACCTATGCGCTCGGCTTGAAGAGCGGTCTTGCCACGGGCACAGAGATCAGCAATACCGCGCAAATTTATTTTGATTTCAACGATCCGATTGATACGCCGACCGTCGTCAATACCGTCGACGCTACGAAGCCTCGGGAGGCATCGATTGTCGTGGAGGAAATCAAGGATGGTGTTGTGTCGTTCAAACTTTCCGGATCGGATTCCGATTCCGGTTTGCGCAAATACAACATCGCCTGCTCCAGAGATGCGGAGAATTACACCGTGCAGACCGAGGTCACGGACAACAGTTGGACGTGCGAGTTCACGCCGGGGTGCGTGTGGTATTTCAAAGTTCAGGCGGTGGACAATGTCGGCAATGTTTCCGATTGGAGCGCTCCGGTGCTTTTCCGTCCGGATTTGTTCGACATGCCGGCGGGGTATGTCAGCGGCGTATCTAAGACGGTTTCGTGGGACGGCGGATCGGGCGAGTCGCTGCTCTTCGAACTGTCCCGGGATCGTTTTGCCACATCATTTCGTGTTTCCGCGGCGGGGGGCGTCGATTTTGCAGGGCTTTCCGGCGGAAAATACCAGTGGCGTGCGGTCAATCCTGCAACCGGAGAAGTTGTCGACTCCGGGGAACTTATTGCCGCGGGGACTGAGCCGAAAAGCTACTTTGCGTTGACGGAAAATCAAATCGGCGACGTTTTTTTCGCGCAAGCCAATGGCAAATGGACCAATTTGCATATGGCCAGTCATGCCGGGACTCTTGACGACGGATGGGCGGGGACGAAGGAAGCGGTTGCGCTTACCGGAAAAAACCGGATCGGGGATCTCTTCATTGGTTCCGGCGATGCGAATGTCCTTGTGCTGACCGACGATGCAACCGGCGATGCGCTGTTTCTGGACGACATCTATACCAATGCGGTCAGTCAGGCGCGGCTGAACGGGATTGTCGAGATTCGGGCCGGAGCGGGCGACGATGTGATTGATCTAAGCAGTGTGCGATATTCCTTTGCCGGAAGCGGCGTGATTCTGCGCGGCGGCAGCGGAAACGATACGCTGTGGGCCAATACCGGAAACAATCTTCTTTTCGGAGACGCGGGCAATGACCGTCTTGTCGGAGCATCCGGCAAGGATGTGCTTGTCGGCGGCGCGGGCAACGATTCCATGCATGGCGGCGGCGGAGATGATCTCTTTGTGTTCGGCGATGGCAAATGGGGAAACGACACGATTGAGCAGTTGGCTTCCGGCAGTGTGACGCTGTGGTTTGAGTCTGCAATTGAGTTGCGTTTCGAGCGGATTGGCAGAGACACGAAGATCAGCTGCGTCAACGGGACGATTGTTGCCAAAAACATGACGTTGACGCAGGAAAATTGCCGGTTTGGAGCCGATGGTTATGAGGAGGATTTCAGCCGTCTTGCCGATATCGGTGCATTTGAAGCGAGTTCCTCGGAGAAGATTTTTGAGAAAAAAGACAGATCAGGGATTCTGGTCAGTCTTTGATCGAATCATTCCGTCGGGGCTTTGGAGTAATGCGTTGGGATTTCAGATTCAACTCCAATACAACGCGTTTCTTCGCGTATGAAAATGTGACGCACAAGA